>JBBQPM010000198.1:0-13011 GCA_038217425.1 Gemmatales bacterium | reverse complement strand
CCCCTTGGCGTCGAAAGTGCGCAGCGGGATTTCGCCGAGGATACGGAGCCGTTCGTGGGCGTGGCTATGAAACTTTCGCCCCGAGTCGGCGCCCTTGCGGTCGGTCGTCGGTTCCATGACGAGGACGCGGACGGCGTGGATGTCGTCGTTGGAATAAAGCCCGGCGTCGGCGCCCTGGTTGTGCCAGTTGATCGGCGGGCCGTTGCCGTGGCTCGTGAACGCGTCGAGTCCCTTCCACGGATTCTGCGGATTCCCCGCGTAACTCGAGGTCACCTTCCCCGCAGGGACGGCGCCATTGGGGTACGATTCGCGTTTGTAGAAGCTCGACGTGCCGACCAGGCCGAACGGCGTCCCTTCGGGCAGATGCTTCGAGAGCGTGCCGTCGTTCTTGAGCCGCGGCAATGTTTTGGGTTCCTTGATGCCGTAAATGCGTTCGTACGGGACGACGGCGCGGGGCCAGCATTCGTTGTACTCGGGGTCGTTCTTGATGAGCCGAAGCTGCGCCGGCTCGTCGATGGGCGTGCCGCTTTTGAGGAGGTAGATGCCGCCGTCGATCTGGGGCGGATACGAATACTGATGATTCGCGGGGCCCGGCGAGTAGCACGTGAGCAGGTGATTGTCCGGAGCCCCGGAGGGATGCGTGACTTTCCCGACGGCGGGCGAAGTCTTGTCCTTGACGATGGAACGATCCGCGGGCCCTTCGCCGCCCAGGGCGAACGAAGTCAGCGATACGGAACCGGTTGGCATGAACGGCATGCGGTAGTTGCGCGGGTTGCCGTTGTCGCCTCGGCCCTGCCGCCAGGGGAGGTTGCGCGGGTCGTCCATCTTCGCGGGGCCGAACCCGGCGTAACCCTCCGGCAGACTGGGCGGCATTTTGATGTAGGAGCCGAAACCGCTGTTGTTCTGGTTGTAGTACTGTTCGATGATGATCGAGCCGTCGGAGAGTTGCGACTGGAAGTGAAAGCCGTTGGGCGCGCTGCCGGGATCGAAGGCGGAGACGAGCGGGTTCCAGTTGGTGCCGTCGGGATGGATGGTCCAGATGCCCCAGAGGATGCTGCTGCGCACGCCCTGCGATTCGAGCGAGCAGTACATGATGCGTCCGTCGGCGAGGACGACGGGATGCAGGGCGCCGGAGATGTTGAGATGGCCGATCTTTTCGAGATTGACCGGATCGTCAGTCTCGGGGAGATCGGTGTCGCGGTCGTCCATCACGAAGAGCTGCAAAGCGATGGCGGGATAGCCTTGCGCCGGACGAAAACCGTCGCGGTTGCTGGTGAAGACGAGCTTGCCGCCGGGGAGAGGGCACGGGCCCATGTTGTAGACCCCGTACTCGTAATGGCTCTTGCCCTTTTCGGGGACGCGGACGTCTTTCGCCCAGTGGGCGGCTCCCGTGTTGGGGGAGAACTTCTGGTTCGTGAGGCGAACGATCTTGCGCGTCGTCACGTGAATCTTGTAGATGTCGGCCCCTTGTTTGGGGGGCGACCACTGGCTCGCCTTCACCATGTTGTGCAGGTGGACGTAGTAGATCCATTTGCCGTCGAAGGAAACAAACGGATCGGTAACGGAGCCGTTGCCGCCGGCGACAAGTAGTTCTTCCGTGCCGTCGGGTTTGAGCAGCATGAGGTCGGCGCCCGGCTCGATGGTGACAGGCGAAGAGAAGTCGGTGAAGAAGCGTTTGTGAATCTTGTCTCCCGCCCGTTTGGCGCGCACGTAGGCAATGTCGTAATCGAGCTTCACCGCCTTGTCGGTCGCGACATGCGGGATCTTGACGTCGATGGGATCGAGATAGAGCTTCTTCTTATCCTGAGCCGAGGCGAAACCGGCGCAGACGAGGAGAATCAGGAGCGAACGCATGAGAGGATCCTCGCGAAAATGGCGGGAGGGAAGGCGGGATCTCCAATCGTAACCGAACTGAGCGGAGATAGAAAGCGAAAATCACGAAACTCGAGGTAGTAAACGGATGTTCCGCGCGGAACATTAAAATAGGTAATTTGGCTCCCGAGCTATGCGGACGGAGTTCGCGCTGCGTGTCGATGTCGGTCCGAGTACAATGCGAAGATCGAGGAGAAGCATCATGTCGGAATTGACCTTGGAGAGCCTGGCTCGTCGTCTTGAGGAAATCGAGCGCCGGCTGAATGAGAAACAGCCGCCGTCGGCCATCAAAGATTGGCGACGCGTGGTCGGAATCTCGGAAAACAACGAGTTCACTGGGCTCATGCTTGCGGAAATCGAAGCTGCTCACGAGGCGGAGCGGCAAGCCGCTTTGGCCGAGGATGCTTCGTGAACCTATTCGACACTGATCATGTGAGCGTGCTGAGGAAGGCTGCTGCTTATCAAGAGTTAAGAGGTTTGTTCGAGTTTTTTGCCGCGTTTCCGATTACTCCATTCGATCGAGCGGTTGCGGACCGATTCGACGCGCTCCGATCGGCGAAGATTCGGATTGCGACTCGCGATTTGAAGATCGCGGCCAGCGCTTTGACCTGCGACGCCCTACTGCTCACCGCCAATCGCCAGGACTTTGAGAAAGTACTGGGGCTTCGGTTCGAGAATTGGCTCGACTAACCGGCTGCCACGCGGAAAAATCCGCTTCGCGTCAAGATTTTGCCGCGGGCCGCGAATACAACAGGGGAGTGTCGTCCTTCCTTTCGCAACCCCTGGTGTCAACATGTCTCCCTTGGTCATCGCGTTAATCGTGGGCGGGGTGCTCCTCGTCATCGTCATCATCGCCCTTTACAACAGCCTCGTCGGCCGACGTCTGGAGACGCAGAACGCGTGGTCGCAGGTCGATGTGCAGCTCAAACGGCGCTACGACCTCATCCCCAATATCGTTGAAACGGTGAAGGGATACGCCAAGCACGAAAAGGAGACGCTCGAGGGCGTCATCAAGGCGCGTAACCAGGCGCTCTCGGCGGTTGGCCATGGCGCCGCCGCCGTGTCGCAGGCGGAAGGTCAACTCACCGGCGCCATGGGTCGGCTCCTTGCCATCGCCGAGGCGTATCCCGATCTCAAGGCCAACACCAACTTCCTCCAGCTCCAGGAAGAACTGACCGCGACCGAGAACCGCGTCGGCTTCGCACGCCAACACTATAACGACACCGTCTCGTCCTACAACAACCAACTCATGCAATTCCCCGGCAACATCGTCGGCGGCATGTTCGGCTTCCAGCGCGCGGAATTCTTCCAGCTCGACGCGGCCGAGGCGGCCAAGGTCAAGGAAGCGCCCAAGATCCAGTTCTAACGGTCGGCGAACACGACCTAAAACTAACCACAGAGGCACCGAGAGCACAGAGGAATAGGCGTAGAACAAGATGCTTTCACCATTGTTCCCCCCTCTGTATTTCTCTGTGTCCTCTGTGACTCTGTGGTTAGTTTTCTTCTTACTACAAACACCCTGACTCCATGAAGCCAACCTTCCGCGACCTCATTGCCGCCAACAAACGCAACAGCGTCCTGCTGGTGCTCGGCTTCATCGCGTTCATCGCGCTGCTGGCGACGTTGCTGTCGGCCGGAGTGCTCATGGCCTTCGATTCGGGACTCGATCACGCCGCAATTCTGACTCATGCCGCGATTGCGGGACTGATCGGCGCGGGCATCGCCATTCTGCTGTCAACGCTCTCGTTCTTCAGCGGCGACGAATTCGTTCTCAGCGTCAATCACGCCAAGCCGATGGACAAGAGCCAGGATCCGCAACTCTTTAACGTCGTCGAGGAAATGGCGATTGCCGCCGGCGTGCCGATGCCCAAGGTCTATCTGATCCACGACCCCGCGCCCAACGCCTTCGCCACCGGCCGAGATCCCGCGCACGCCAGCGTCGCCATCACCAGCGGATTACGCAACAAGCTCAACCGCGAGGAACTCCAGGGCGTCATCGCCCACGAAATGGCTCACATTCGCAACTACGATATTCGACTGATGCTGCTCCTGGCCGTCCTGATCGGCGCCGTCGTCATGCTCTGCGATCTCTTCTGGACCTTCCTGCGCGTGTCGATGTACTCCTCCTCGTCGCGCAGCAACCGAAGCAGTAGCCGTGAGAGCAAGGGGCTCAACCCGGTGCTCATCGTCGTCTTCGTGCTGGGCATTCTGCTCGCGATCCTGGCGCCCTTCCTGGCGCAGATCATTCAGCTCGCGGTGAGCCGGCAGCGCGAGTACCTTGCCGATTCGTCCGCGGTTGAACTCACGCGCGATCCGATCGGGCTGGCGAATGCGCTGCGCAAGATCGACGCCGATCCGCTGGAACTCAAGACCGCCAATCGCGGGGATGCGCATCTTTTTATCTCCAATCCGATCAAGAAATTCAGCGATCTGTCGGGCTCGATCTGGTCGAGCCATCCGCCCACTGCCGACCGGGTGCAGAGACTCATGAACCTGATCCAGGCGGGCCAAGCCCAGTAGGAACTCGTTATGCCGTACGCGGTCGAACTTGAGGGCGTTCGCAAATCGTTTGGGCAGTTTGTCGCCGTCGACGACCTCGACCTGCGCATCCCCCTGGGAAGCGTGTACGGTTTCATCGGGCCCAACGGCTCGGGCAAGACAACCACCCTACGAATGATCATGCGGATCTATCTGCCCGACCGCGGCAAAGTCTGCGTTCTCGGCGATTCCTCCTGGCAGGCGGCGAGCGATCGCGTCGGCTATCTCCCCGAGGAGCGCAGCCTCTACAAGCAAATGAAAGTCCGCGACGTGCTCCGTTTCTTCGCCGAACTCAAGGGCTGCCGGGACAGCAAGAAACCGATCGAGACCTGGCTCGAACGCATGAACCTGGCCGCATGGGGGGATAAGAAAGTCGACGCTCTCTCCAAGGGGATGGCGCAGAAGGTGCAGTTCATTGCCACCGTCGTCGCTCGGCCGGAGTTGGTGATTCTCGACGAGCCGTTCAGCGGGCTCGATCCCGTCAACATGGAGGTGTTCCGCGAGGCGATCCTGAGCCTGCGCCGCGACGGAGCGACGATCATTTTTTCGACGCACGACATGGCCGTCGCCGAGAAAATGTGCGACGCGATCTTCATGATCTATAAGGGAAGGAAGGTACTCGACGGCACCATGGAGTCGATCCACGAACGCTACGACGCGGACACCGTGCGCGTGAAGCTCGAGGGAAAGCCATCGCTCGAAGGCCTGGATGGCGTGCTACAGGTGGTCGATTTCGGCCAGTATCAGGAGCTTCGGCTCGACCCGACTACCGACAGTCAACGACTGCTGTCGAGCTTGATGGCTCGGGGTCCGGTGCAATTGTTCGAGAAGACCAAGCCGTCGCTGCACACGATTTTCGTGCGGATCGCGGCGCCGACGGAGGAGTCCGGCCATGCGTAAGATCTGGGTCATCGCCGTCCGCGAATACTTGTCGGCCGTGCGTTCCAAGACGTTCCTGGTCACGATCCTGTTCATGCCGATCCTCATGGGAGCGAGCATCGGCTTGCAGACGCTGTTTCGCAAGATGGAGGAGGCCAAGGACAAACGCTACGCCGTCATCGATCGCACCAAGGACCAGAAAATGCTCGGCTTCCTCGAAGCGGCTTTCCAGGCGCTCGAGATGGAGAAGGCGAAGATTCCCGAAATCGAAAAGGTGGTCGCCGGCAAGGTCAACCTGGTCGCGATCCCGCCCAGCGAGGACACGCCGGAGGCGATGGCGCAGCAGCGTTTCGAGCTTTCCAACCAGGTCGAAGCGGGACAATTCGAAGCGGTGATCGAGATCGGCGAAAAGATCTACGAGCCGAATCTCGCGCAACTCTTGGCCCCGGGGGAGAAGCTGGAGGAGAGCCGAGTCGTGCGGTTTCAGGCGAAGAACGTTCAGGCGTTCGGCTTTCGTTCCATCCTCGGCATGCTGATCAACAAGGGCGTGCAGATGGATCGGCTCGAGCAGAAGGGGCTCACGAAGATTGACATCGCGATGTCGCAGGCGCCGGTGTCGATTCGTGCAAAGGCGCTGACCCGACCCGACTCGAAGACGGGCAAGCTCGCCGATGCCGCGGACGAGACGCCCATCATCAACATGATCCTGCCCGGCGCCCTCATCGGCCTGATGTTCATGGTCATCACCATCGGCGCCACGCCGGCGATGCACGGCGTCATCGAGGAAAAATCGCAGCGCATCGCCGAGGTGCTCCTGGGCTCCGTCGCGCCGTTTCAACTCATGGCGGGAAAATTGCTCGGCCTGGTCGGCGTCGCCGTCACCATGGCCGGCGTCTACCTGGGGGGCGGACTCTACCTCGCCGATCATTTCGGTTACTACGACCAGATCCCCATTCGCGTACTCCTCTGGTTTTTCCCGATGCTCGTGCTCGCGCTGCTCATCTTCGGCTCGATCTTCATCGCCGTCGGCGCCGCCGCGACCGAAATCAAGGACACGCAGACGCTGCTCATGCCGATCATGCTCATCGCCTGCTTGCCCTTCTTCGCGCTCACGCCGATCATGCAGGAACCCAACGGCACGATCGCCCGCGTCTGTTCGCTCATCCCGTTCGCCACGCCGATGCTTCTGGTGGCGCGCGAATCGGTACCGCCCGGCGTGCCGTGGTGGGAAATGACGCTCGGCATCGTGCTGGTGCTGGCGAGCACGGCGCTGTGCGTGTGGGTCGCGGGGCGCATCTTCCGCATCGGCATTCTCATGCACGGCAAACCGGCGCGCTTCATCGATCTCGTCCGCTGGGCCATCCGCGGCTGACCGCGTACAATCATCTTTCGCAGCCAAACTTCCTGACTCTCCCGTATCTACGTTGCCCGCTCCTTGACGGTCGCGGCTCGGTAATTCATCGGAAATCGTCATGGCCAGCGCCACCCCTCCGCAGCGTCTCTCCTCCATCGATACCTATCGCGGCCTGGTCATGTTTCTCATGCTGGCCGAAGTCTTGCGCACCGGAATCGTCGCCTCGAGAGCGACCTGTTGCAAGTCGTTCTGGGAATTTCTGGCGTATCAACAGTCGCACGTCCAGTGGGTCGGCTGCACGCTGCACGATCTCATTCAGCCGTCGTTCTCGTTCCTGGTCGGCGTCGCCTTGCCCTTCTCGCTCGCCAATCGCGCCAGCAGCGGACAATCGCAACTCGGCCTGGCGCTGCATGCGCTCTGGCGCTCGATCTTGCTCATCGCGCTGGGCATCTTCCTCGGCTCGCTGGGCCAACGGCAGACGTCGTTTCACTTCCAGGACACGCTCTCGCAGATCGGCATGGGTTACTTCGCGCTCTTCCTGATCGGCAAGGGGCCGCGCTGGCTGGCCTGGGTCGTGTGCGCCGCCATCCTCGTCGGTTACTGGACGCTCTTCGCCCTCTATCCGCTCCCCGCCGAGCCGATCGATCTGCGGACCATGGGCCAAAAGACAATGGCCGCGAATGCCGACTTCAAAGCGCGGAACTGGCAAGAAGGCTTCGCCGGGCACTGGAACATCAACGCGAACGCGGCGACGCAGTACGATCGTTGGTTCCTGAATTTGTTTCCCCGCAATCCCCGCGACAAGCAGAAGAAACTCGACAACGTCGAAGCCGTCGCCAAGGATTCGACCGGACAAACGCCGATTCTTGATCCCGGTCTCGATGCCGACGGCAACCACGTCTTCAACACCGGCGGCTACCAGACGCTCAACTTCATTCCCACCCTGGCGACCATGCTCCTGGGCCTGATCACCGGCCGCCTGCTTCGCGAAGATTGGTCGGATTACGCGAAGATCCGTTGGCTCGTCCTTGCCGGCGTCATCGGACTCGGTTCCGGTTGGCTGCTCGGGGCGCTCGGCATCTGCCCCGTCGTCAAGCGCATCTGGACGCCGTCCTGGGTGCTCTTCTCCGGCGGCTGGTGTTTTCTCTTCACGGCGGGCTTCTTCTGGATCGTCGACGTGCTCGGCTATAAGTCCTGGGCGTTTCCGCTCATCGTGATCGGCATGAACTCGATCACCGCGTATTGTCTCGCGCGCGTCGATCTCGCGACGCCCTTGTTGCGGCATCTGGGCGACGATACGTTCGAGCTGTTCGGCTGGGCGTATCAACCGATCGTTCTGGGGGCGACGGTGCTGCTGCTGCGCTGGCTGATTCTGTACTGGATGTATCGTAACCGGGTGTTCATACGAATTTGATGGTGCAATCCATGAACCTTCGTCATGCCGCCGGGCTCGAGGTACGCACGCTGGCCCGAGAGCAAACCTTCACGCAGCAAACCTCCGGCATCGCCATGGGGTTCGTGCAGGCGAACCTCGTCGCCGTGCCGCGTGAGTTGGCGTTCGACTTTCTCCTGTTCTGCCAGCGCAATCCCAAACCCTGCCCGCTGCTCGACGTCACCGAACCCGGCGACGCGGAACCCAGGACCGTCGCGCCGGGCGCCGACCTGCGGACCGACGTACCTCAGTACCGCGTCTATCAGCACGGCGAACTCATCGACGAACCGTTTGACGTCACGGATCGTTGGCAGGCGGGTTGGGTCGGCTTCTTGCTGGGTTGCTCGTTCACGTTCGAGAACGCGCTCCTGGCCGCCGGGCTGCCGGTGCGGCACATCGAGGAAGGCCGAAATGTGCCGATGTTCCGCACCAACATCGCCTGCAAACCCGCCGGCGTTTTCCACGGGCCGATGGTCGTCTCGATGCGGCCGATGTCGAGCGCTCAGGCGATCCGTGCCGTGCAAGTCTGCAGCCGATTCGCACGCGCCCACGGCACGCCCATTCACATCGGCGACCCCGGCGAGATTGGCATTCGCGATTTATCGAGCCCCGATTTCGGCGACGCCGTCACGCTACGGCCCGGCGAAGTCCCCGTCTTCTGGGCGTGCGGCGTCACGCCCCAGGCGGTCGCCATGCACGCCCGGCCGCCGCTGCTCATCACCCACAAGCCCGGGCATATGTTTCTTACCGATCTGAAAGACACCGACCTGGAAAACTGAGGTTCCCCAATGCGCATCGAACACGTCGCTCTGAACGTTCCGGATCCGATTGGCTTCGCCGAGTGGTACGTCAAACATCTTGGCATGAAGGTCGTACGGCAACTTTCCGAGGCGCCGTTCACGCATTTTCTCGCCGACGAGGTCGGCCGAACCGTGCTCGAAGTCTACGGCCACACGAAGGCGCCGGTCCCCGATTACTTTTCGATGGATCCGCTCGTCCTGCACATTGCCTTCTTGACGGAAGACTTGGATGGCGAGATGAAACGTTTGTTGGCCGCGGGAGCGACGCCAGCGACGGAAGTGATGACGACGCCCGCGAACGACGTGATGGTCTTCCTACGCGATCCGTGGGGCATCACGGTTCAGCTCATCAAGCGCGCAACGCCGCTCATGTGATTCAATGAACTTGAGCCCGCAGCGCAAGCAAGGTTTCTTGATTCCGATCCTTGCTTGCGCTGCCGGCTCCCAATCTCTTTCGCTCACGCAAGCGCCTTGCGAAAGACGATCATGCTGTCGCCGGGGGCGTAGAACTCTTCGAGTCGGGCGTGTTCGTCGTAGCCGTGCTTGAGATAGAAACGCCGCGTCGGCTCGTAGTGCGGCAGCGATCCCGTTTCGATAAACAGCACTCGGCCCATCATCCCGCGGATGACCGCCTCGGCGTGCGCCAGAAGCTTGCTGCCGACGCCCTGGGCCTGGCAGTCTTTACGGACCACGATCCACCACAAATGCCACGAACGGTCCGTCATCGGCGCCGGGGCGATGTAGGCGAAGCCGAGAATTTTGCCGCCGGCTTCGTAGGTGAAACTTTGATGTCCGTCGTGGATGTTCATTGCGAAGAAGTCGGCGAGCACCTCCTCGAGCGCCTCGACTTCTAGCGGGCGAAACATCCCCGTCGCCTGCGTGATGGCGATGAGTTCGGCAGAGTCGGCCGGCGTGGTGGCGCGGATCATGGCATCCACTCCACGCCCGGCTCCCCTTCGCGCACTTCGCCGATGATGTACGTCGGATACCGCTTTTCACAGAGCTGCCGCTGAATGCTCTCGGCGTAAAATCGGCTCACAATCATCACGAAGCCGATGCCCATGTTGAAGACGGTGTACATCTCCTCGTCTTCGATTTCGCCCGATTTTTGCAGCCAACTAAAGACCGGCGGGATCGGCCAGCTCCCCTTCTTGAGGAAGACGCGACGATTCGCCGGCAGCACCCTGGGCACGTTGCCGGGCAATCCTTCGCCGGTGATGTGCGCCAGGCCGCGGACGACGCGTTTCTTGACGGGATAATGGTGCAGCACGGTCTCCAGGGCTTTGGTGTAGAGCCGGGTCGGTTCCAGGAGTTCGTCGCCCACGGTCTTGCCGAGTTCGGGGACGAAGTCGCCGACCTTCAGGCCCAGATGATCGAAGGCGACCTTGCGGGCGAGGCTGTAGCCGTTGGAATGCAGTCCGGTGCTGGCGAGGCCGAGAACGAGGTCGCCGACCTGGATGCCTTTGCCGTTGATGATGCGATCGCGTTCGACGACGCCGACGCAAAAGCCGGCGAGGTCGTAATCGCCGGGAGCGTAGAAATCCGGAAGGATCGCCGTCTCGCCGCCGACCAGCGAACACTCGGCTTCGAGGCAGCCGGCGCTGATGCCCTTGATGATCTGTTTGATGAGCGGCGGATCGTCCTTGGGGAGTCCGATGTAGTCGAGGAAGAAGAGAGGCTCGCCGCCGGTGCAGAGGCAGTCGTTAACGGACATGGCGACGAGGTCGATGCCGACGGTGTCGTGCTTGTTCATCATGCCGGCGACTTTGAGCTTGGTGCCGACGCCGTCGTTGCAGGCGACGAGAACGGGGCGTCGGTAGTTTTTCTGAAAGAGGCGTTCGTTGTAATCGAGGGAAAAGAGGCTGGCGAAGCCGCCGAAACCGTCGAGGACGCGCGGGGTGTGGGTGCGTTTGATGAACGGAATCATGCCGGCGAGGCTTTGCTCGTAAAGCTGCAGATCCTGCCCAGCGTCCTTGTACGTGAGTTTCTTGGCCATGAGGTCGGCGTCTCGAATCGCTGAAGTTGCAAAGGGTTCGTTTTAGAAGAAATGCGGCCGACTAAAAAGGAGCAAGCCACAGAGGGGACAGAGGACACTGAGAAAGAAGAGTTGAGAAACCCGCGTCATCCCCTCATTTCTCTGTGTCCTCTGTGGCAAGTCTTTCCTATCTCGATTCCCGCCAAAGCCAGCGGAGCGAATCGGGCAGGATCGCGCCGCCATGCTTGCCGTTGTGCCCGCCGTCGCCGAATTCGAAGCGGACGTCGTAGCCGATCAGCTTCAGCGCGGAGTACATTTGCTGATTGGCGAGGGGCCAGCTGCCGTGGAGGTTGTTGAGATCGCCGGAACCGTCCTGGAGGAAAACGCGGATCGGCTTGCGGTCGGTCTTGCGGATGAGGCTCGGATAGACGTCGCCGCCGCGGATGTTGGTGAAGCTGCCGACGTGCGACAGGACTTTGCCGAAGAGATCGGGCCGCTCCCACGCGACGGTGAAGGCGCAGATGCCGCCGCTGGAGATGCCGCCGATGGCCCGGCTCGCGGGATCGGTGCGCAGGTTGTATTGCTTGCTGATTTCCGGCAGGATCTCCTTCTCGAGGAAGGTCGCGTATTGATCGCCGAGGCGGTCGTACTCGAAGCTGCGATTGGATCGGCTCTTCTTGTCCTTGTCGCTGCCGGGGATGGTTCCGGGGCTGAGGAAGACGCCCATCGTGACGGGCATTTCCTTTTTGTGGATGAGATTGTCGAAGACGATGGGGACGCGGAAGGAGCCCTTGTCGCTGACGTAACCGCCGCCGTCCTGGAAGACCATGAGGCAGGCGGGAGTCTTGGGGTCGTACTGCGCGGGAACGTAGGTCCAGCAATCGCGTTTGGTTCCGGGGAAGACCTTGCTGTCCCAGTTGAACTTGACGACCTTGCCTTCGGGGACGCCGTCGTGCTTTTGCGAATCGGGGCCGAGCTTGTAATCGTCGGCTGCCAGCAGCGGGGAGGCGAACAACATGAGGCAGAGGGCAAGGCGCATGACGGATCTCCGAATCTACGCGGGGAGTTTCTTTCCCTGCTGGCTGAGGATCTGGGCGAGGTGCTGGGCGGAGAGACGCGGGTCGTCGAGCAGCAGGTGGTGCATCTCGGCCTGGATGAGTTCGTGGATGCCGTTGCCGGTCCAGCCCTCGGCCACCAGTTTTTCCTGGAGAAAGTCGAGGCAGCGATCGCGCAGTTGGTCGGTGCGGCGCGAAATGGTGCCTTCGTGGACCTTGAGGAGTTGCGCCACGTCGCGCTGGCTCATGCGATACCGGAGGCGCAAGCCCAGGAGCAGGATCTCGCCTTCCTGGATTTGGCCGAGCCAATCGCGGGTGGCCTGGGAGAAGACTTCGCGCCAGCGCGAATCGGGCCCCGCCTCGGGGAGCGGCATGGCCAGGTCGTCGTCAGGAAGAGCTTGTACGCATGAATTCTTACGAAGTTGCGAGATGTGCCAGTTCTGAAACACGCGAATGAGCCAGGGAACGAGCGGCCGTTGTCCGTCGTAGCGCGCCAGCACCGGCAGCGAGCCGGTCTCGGCGACGACGAGGAAGCTCCAGAACTCCTGCACGGCGCTTTCCTGGCGTTCTTCGTCGCGGGGAAAAAGCCGTACGGCCCGCGCCCGCAAGGCGTCGAGCAGCAGGCAGTCGCTTCGGCCGGCGCGGGCGTTGAAGAGTTGCTGCCAGGCGCGTTCGTTGCCTTCCAGGCACGCGGAGGTGACGTACCAATCGAGCGGATAAAGGTTGTCGAGATATCGGTCCCAGGTGACGCTGGCATTGTCCTTGCTGCGATAGAGATCGAACGTCCGCTGCAAGTGCATTCGGCACGCATCTGACGAGAGGACGATGGCGGGGAGCTGGAGCCGGCAGAAGTGGTACAGCAGTTCTTCGCGAATGCCGATGTCGGCCTGGAGAGTCATGAGCGTACTTCCCGGCGAGCGCGTGTGTCCGTGCAAGCAGTTAGAATATGCAGGCGGGGCGGCAACTTCAAATCTCGTTCCCAGTCCAATGAACCTGCCCGGACGATTCCCGTGGGGCACGTTTGTAACGTGCCGTGAGAGGAAACGTCCGGCGACATAAATCTAATGCCCGTAGGTCGCAAACGCGGCACGTTACAAACGTGCCCC
>JBBQPM010000197.1:0-13018 GCA_038217425.1 Gemmatales bacterium | reverse complement strand
ACAAGCCCCGTCCTTACCGCGTGGAGCCAAGAGTGCTAAAGCGGAGAATGAAGGAGTACGCACTGATGAACAAACCTCGAGCCGAACTTCGTAAGCAGCTATCCCAGCAGAATGTTGCGGCTTAACTTGATGCCATTCGTGTCCGTCCCCTTAATTCGCTCAACCCGTTTCAGCGGCTGCAACGCCAAGAAACCGCAGCGCCCGCCGAGCTACTTCTTGAACTCCCCCGCGTCATACTTCTTCCAGAACTCCGCCGCCGGAAAGAAGGGGGTATCGTTGATGCTAATGGAATGGAGACTCTTCATGTTGCGGAGGAGATCCAGGCCCTGGGTGATGTTCCCGGGGGTCAACCGTATATCTCGCAGTTCCATTCCTTCCAGAGGACTCAGATCGGTGACGCCGGTTTGGAAAATAGCTAAAGAAGTCAACGGCATGCTTTTGAGCGGCTCCAGGTTCTTGACCTGTTTGCACCCACCAAGGTACAGCGAGGTGAGCTTCATGCCTCTCAGCGGCTCCAGATCCCGCACCTTGGCCAGGCCTCCGAGGTTCAGCGTGATGAGCTTCATGCCTCTCAGCGGCTCCAGGTCACTGACCTGGGTGCTCATTAGCATCAGTGAGGTGAGCGGCATGCCCCGCAGCGGCTCCAGGTCACTGACCTGGTGGAGGCCCCATAGATCCAGCGAGGTGAGCGACAAGCCCTTGAGCGGCTCCAGGTTCTTGAACTGGGTGCAGTCAGCGAGGTTCAGTGTGGCAAGCGGCATGCCCTGGAGTGGCGACAGGTCCCGTACCTCAGAACAGCGAGAAAGGTTCAGCGAGGTGAGCGGCATCCCCTTGAGCGGCTTCAGATCGCGCACCTGGGTGCAGCCCTCAAGATTCAGATAGGTTAGCTTCATATCCTTGAGCAACTCCAGGTTACGCACCGCCTTGCTACCACGAAGGTCCAGCGAGGTGAGCGGCATCCCCTTGAGCGGCTCCAGATCACGCACTTCAACGCAGGCGTATAGGTTCAGCGCGGTAAGCGGCATCCCCTTGAGCGGCTCCAGATCACGGACGAGGGGACACTGGTGTAGGTTAAGCGTGGTGAGCGGCATCCCTTTGAGCGGCTCCAGATCCTGGATCTGTGTGAGAGTAAGGATCAGCAAGTTGAGCGGCATGCCCTTGAGCGGCGTCAGGTTCCGGACCTAGGTACAGCCACTAAGGCGCAGCGAGGTGAGCCGCATCCCCTGGAGCGGCGTCAGGTCACGGACCTGGGCACAGGCGCTAAGGTCCAGCGAGGTGAGTGGCATGCCCTGGAGTGGCGCCAGGTCGCGAATCTGGTCGTTGAACTGGAGAACGAGTTCGGAAAGCGGGATTCCCCGCAAGGGGGTCAAATCCGTGACCTTCGACAGGGACAGGGAATACTTCCCCGTCACGCTCATCGTCAGCCTGTTACCCTGGCCCGGCCAGGCGGCTTCGATCCGCTTGCGGTACGCCGCCAGGAGACGTTGCCGGGCGGCCAAAGCGTTCTGGCCCTCGCCGCTCAGCACGCCATCCGCCAGGGCATGCTCCTGCCGCTGCGTGAAGACCTCGGCGAAGGCCAGCAACGCCGCCGCATCTTCGGGCTGGGCGTTGCGGCACAACTCCGTCAACTTCCGTACCTCGGCGACTTCCCCCTTGAGTTTCAAAACCTTCTCCAGCTCCGGGAGCGCTTCGGTGAAGCGCTGTCGGGTAATCAGCAACTGTCCCTTGAGCAGCCGGGCTTCGGCACTGTCCGGGGCCGACTTTGCCGCCAGGCTCGCCTGCACCAGGGCGTCGTCGAACTTCCGTTCCTGGAGGGCCGCCCTCGCCGCCCGCAGCAACACCGGCACCGAGCCTTTCACCTGAACCAGATAGGCTTGATAATTCTCCTCGGCCTTGATTTGTGCCTTCTCCGCCACGACGCGCGCGTCGTAGTTGCTCTTGAGGAAAAACCCCGCGACGACCGTCAGCACCATCAGGGCCGCCGCCGCCGTGATGCTTACCCCCTTGTTGCGCTTCACCAGCTTCCAGGCCATCTCGCGAAAGGTATCGTGCTTGGCGCTGACCGAACGCCCTTCCAGAAACAATTCCACGTCCCGACGCAGCCCCTCGACCGACTGGTAGCGATCCTCGGGTAGCTTCGCCAATGCCTTCATGGCGATGGCTGATAATTCCGAAGGAGTCCAGCCAGCTTTGGCTCGTTTCGGCGACCGCTTCGAAGGCGGATCAATCTGGCCTTCGACCACGCGCATTAGGATCGCAACCATGTCGCCGCCGCGACCGACCGGCGGGGTCAGCGTCATGATCTCGTAAAGGATGGCCCCCAGCGAATAGACGTCGGCACGCGGATCGACATCTGCGCCCTGCGCCTGTTCGGGCGGCATATACGCCGGCGTCCCCATGATCGCCCCGACTTGCGTCAGGTCGCCCACCGTCTGCCGGTTGGTAGAGACCTTGTCTCCCGATTTGGAGTCGGCGGGGCTTCCCGTCTGCGTAATGATAGGCGAGGATTTCGTTCGTTGGATTTGCGTCGAAGAGATCGAGGGCACACTTGGATCTTCCTTGCCGAGCACCTTCGCCAGGCCCCAATCCATGACGTAGACTTCGCCGAAATCGCCGACCATGACGTTCGCAGGCTTCAAGTCGCGGTGCACGACTTCCCGCGAATGGGCGTACGCCATCGCGTTGCAGATGCTGACGAAGATGTTGAGAAAGCGACCCAACGTGGTATCGTTCTTCTCGTCCTTCAAGATTTCGGCAAGGCTTTGCCCCTTGACCATCTTCATCGAGAAGAAGCACCGGCCGTCCGGATGCACGCCGAGTTGATGGATCGGCACGATGTTGGGATGTTCAAGCTGGCCAGTGATCTGGGCTTCTTCAACGAAGCGGGCTTTCTGCCGGGGGTCGGCTTGATTGAGTAAGAACTTGACGGCGACTTCGCGGCGGATGTCCTGATCGACGGCCCGCATGATGGCGCCCATGCCGCCGCGGGCGATTTCCCCTTCGACTTCGTAGTTCGCTTCGGCTTTCAGCGATTCGCGACGCCGATCATCGTTCGCCGCATGATTGTGCCCCGTTCGAGGAACAAAGACGGTCTCCGTCGACGCCAACGGTCGAGGCGGCACGGTGGCGTCTTCTTTATGCGGCACGGGGCGCGGCGGCACGGTGGCGTCGTCGGCGAACGAAAGCTTGGGAGGTTTGACCGGCGCCAAGGCGACGTCCGGAATGGCTACCGGCTGCTTGCACTGCGGGCAACGAACTTTCTTGCCGGCCAACTCGTCCCTGACGTGGAGATTCTTTTTGCAGGATCCGCACGAAAGCGAAATCATGGGAATTCCAACCGACCAGATACCGGAAAGGGATTGTCCGCCTGCCGTGAAGCGATAGTGATCTTACCCATCAGAACCGGCCATTACAAGGGAATCACAGCAAAGCGGTTGCGTCCTTGGAGGAAAACGAACCTCGTGATGCAATCCCGGTCCGCCGCCGATTTCTGCCGAGGTGCAAGGTACTTGGCGCAGGAGCGACGATTCCTTTAATGACAAAAGCGGCATGCAAGCAAGCTGAGGTAGGGGCTTTCAAAGGCGATTTATCGAAAATATATTTTTATTTTTTTGACAGCGGCGAGTTTTTAACCTAAGTTTCCCCAAAACCCCCTGTTCAATCGATGAAGTGGAACTCTTTAGGGTAACCTATAAGTTCCCCATAACCCCCGTCGATCGATGAAATGGAGTTCGAGTTGGGGTTTCTGCGCCTCAGAGTCTGTGCTTCCACGACAAGGGCAAACCATCCGTAAGGGTGGGACGCAAAGCCATGGGTCCTAAGCCAATACATCGGCCGGACTGCCAGGTTACCGAATGGTGTGGTCCGCACAGGTTGTACTCACGAGGCGTTTCGCGATCGGGCTTTGAAGATGTCTTCAAGCCCCGCCGGACCCATTCCAGAATGCGTCCGGTTGA
The DNA here is from genome assembly GCA_038217425.1 of Gemmatales bacterium. Classification (GTDB taxonomy): domain Bacteria; phylum Planctomycetota; class Planctomycetia; order Gemmatales; family Gemmataceae; genus JAIEPT01. The sequence goes on along the minus strand of JBBQPM010000197.1, from coordinate 9,062 downwards.
TACCCTTTTCTGGACCACGAAAGGCGTCTCATATGTTCCATTCTTTGCGGCTTTTCTCGCACATGAGGATAGTCCGCCCTATTGCCGTTGAAAACAGAGTCATGCTTGCTCTCATCTTTGAGCATCCGCTGCAATTCAAGCGTCGGGAAACCAACACGAGCAAGACCTTCACGTGCGAAGGCTATAGGATTACCGTTTAGCTCGTGACTCTCCGCCCGCGATCAGACTCTCGAGCACTCGTTAGCAATCGGTTCGCATGCCGTCGCCACGAGCCAGTCGCCGTTGGCCAACGAATCCTTGTACTCGCTCCGCACTAACGGTGCCGCGGCATCTGCTCTCGGCGGAACGCCCGTCCATTGGTTCGTCACAGCTTCCGGAATTGGTATATAGTGCTCGAAGACAAACATGTCACGTTGATCGCAAGTGTACTTGGCGCTCAGCGGGAAGATCGCTCGACGATACCCATTAAAGGTTCGCTGGTTGAAGATTCGAACCTGCGCATATCTTGGCGCAGCCCTGTCACGGGACGACCGAACAGTTGTCCATTGGTCGGGCGACCTTCAAGCAGCCATCTACACTGGGTCAGATTGATGCACACGTGTCTGCGTGAGCAAATCTTAGGTCATTAACGCTGATTTGTAAAATTGGAAAACTTGAATAATCCGACAACCTCGAAGTTGTCTTTGTAAGGAGAATATCGATGAAACGAAAATCCCGGCGAGGGGCCGCCGCCGTTGAAATGGCTATATTGGCTCCGTTTTTAATCTTTATCGTCGTAGTTGGCGTTGACTGGAGTAGGATTTTTTACATGTCTGTCACTCTAACAAATTGCGCGCGAAATGGCGCACTTAATGCAAGCGACCCCTATTCTCTGATCCAGCCCGCTTACGATAACGTAACAGCGGCGGCGCTCGCCGATGCACCGAACCTGAGCCCACAGCCCCAAGTCATGACTGCCACGGGAAGCGACAGTAGTGGCACCTATCTGGATTGCACGGTCACTTCCACGTTCAAGACCCTGACCAATCTTCCGGGCGTTCCTTCTAACACCATAATTAAACGGACGGTCCGAGTATATCAGTCCCCTCGACTTCCTACTTAGGAGAAAGCCATGATCGCAAATCGAACGAAGAGGACCGCAACCACTACAGTCGAATGCGCCTTAGTTTATCCAGCCCTCTTCCTGTTGGTCCTTGGACTTCTCGTCGGCTCGGCTGGAGTGTTTCGGTATCAACAAATGGCGTCGATCGCAAGAAAGGCGGCGCGGTACGCGGTAGTCCATGGCACTCAATCTGCAAAGGATATCGGAGGCGTTGCCCCGACAGCCGAGCAAATATATCAAGCAGTCATCAAGCCCAATGCGATCCTCTTGGATTTAAGTAAACTGAGTTATTCAATAACTTATGACAGCAGCAACGCTGCTTATAGAACCAGTATTGTCAACGGCGAAATCGTCGGAAAGCAAAACACGGTCAAGGTAACTCTCACTTACAATTGGGTCCCGGAAATCGGGCTTTTGAAACACTGTACGTTTTCTAGCACCTCTATCATGCCTATGGCAAACTAAACAAGGAGTTCCATTATGCTCGTTTCCAGAAGGCCTCGGAAAGGGACAGTAGTTTTGTTAGTAGCAGCTTGTTCCATAGTGCTCCTGGGTTCGTTGGCGCTGGTCGTTGACGGCGGGTTGCTCCAAGATGACCAAAAGCGGGCTCAATCTGCGGCAGACGCAGCGACTCTTGCCGGCGCTAACATTTTGTTTCAAAAATGGCAGGCTTTCGGCGGCGACGATGGTGACGGCGGCGCCAAATCCGCTGCAACTGTTTCTGCAGCAAAAAATGGGTTTTCCAACTGCGACGTTTTTATCCCGCCGACGACGGGGCCCTATAAAGGATTAAAGGGATATATTGAAGTGATCGTGACCAGTTCGACCAAACGGTCGTTTAGCAAAATTTGGGGCGCAGGGGATTTGCCAGTGAGCGCACGAGCCGTCGCCCAAGGCCGCTGGGCGGATATTAAGGCAGGAATTATGGTTTTGAACCCAACCAAGCCTGGCGCATTGACTAATACCGGCTCTGGGTCGCTAAAGGTCGAAGGAGTTCCGATCATCGTCAACTCCAACGCCCCCGACGCGGCCACCGCAACAGGAGGCGGCATTTGTACGGCGCCGGAGTTCCACATCGTAGGCACGCCAGGTATTAGCGGCAGCGGCATCTGGAGAGGGGAAATTGTCAACGGTCAAAATCCGATACCGGACCCGCTGGCCTACTTGCCAGAACCCGATCCGACTCAAATGGTGGTTCAGTCTAAAAATCCAACTCATATATCGGGTACCAAGACAGAAGTGTTGCAGCCTGGAGTTTACAAGGGCGGCATCACGGTGTCAGGTCAAGGAAGCGTGATAATGCTGCCGGGAATATATTACATGGACGGGGGCGGATTTACTTTTACCGGGCAGGGAAGCATGCAGGCGAGCGGCGTCATGGTAGTCAATGCCCCTAGTAGCAATAGTGCAAATATCAGCATCAATGGAACCGGCTCGATCAGTTTTTCTCCGCCTACGGAGGGGATTTACCGCGGTATTTCCTTGTGGCAAACTCGAAGCTCGGAGAATACGCTGTATGTAAGCGGAAACGGGGGGTCTTCAATGTCCGGAACATTTTATGCCGCTCGAGGTACGCTAAACGTTACTGGAAACGGCACCAATAATGTGATCGGATCGCAGTATATTAGTTACAACGTCGAAATGGGAGGCAACGGCGCCTTTAGCGTCGATTGGACCACGGACATGTCGGCCAGAACCCGGATTATTACGTTGGTTGAGTAATTGAACGATGGTTCCGAATCGGAATGGGAATGCAGAATTCGTCGAATATGCGGGCCGTTCAGGGGCGGTCGCTCTTGGCGGCCCACGTAATTTTCGGGCGATATCGATGATACACTTTAAAGGCTTTCCGCCGATCTTGTGGAAGAAGTTTGAACGAGTGAAAAGCAAAAGGGGACGCGTCCGAATGGCATCAAGTTAAGCCGTAAGCTGTTGCCTTTTCTAGCTTTTGAGTTTGATAGCAGTTGAGGAAAATCCGGCCTCCGGTCAGAATACGGGTGCTTACTACCTCTTCCGACAGGAGGCCAAGGATGGCTCTGAGTATCCCCGAAATCGTCCGTTTGTTCAGGAGCGGAGTTGGCAAAGCGTTGTCGGCCTCGGTCATTGGCAAGATCTGCGTTGGCCCGGGTTATCTTGCTGCAAATCCTGGAAGGCAACACGGCCTGCAGCGCCCTGCCGCACTTGGCCGAGATGACGTTCACCGCCTCGGACTGTTCCCCGTCGGCCGCCGAGCGCGTTCGCGTCCCGCCTCGGCGCAATCAATTCCCAAACTCGAAGCGACTCCTTGCAGATTTCGGCCGAGAGCAATCCTCGCGCCGAACAGGATTGGGAATTTCTCGATTGAGGTAACATTTCCGCACGAAATCGGGTAAGCTATCCCAGCCTACCTGCCCCGCTCCAGCTCCGGAGTTCCCGCCATGAATCGACGTCACTTTCTCAGCGCCTCCGTCACTGCTCCGCTCGGTTTGGCCCTCGCCCAGGAAACCTGGCTCCGCGCCGCCGCGCCTCCCGTCGGCGGCAAGGCCAAGGCCGGCATCCTCCTGTACATGACCGGCGGACCCTCGCAACACGAAACCTTCGACCCCAAGCCCGACGCCCCCGACGGCATTCGCGGCGAGTTCGATCCCATCCGCACCAGCGTCCCCGGCATCCAGATCAGCGAACATCTTCCGCGTATGGCCCAACTCGCGCATCGGTACGCCATTCTTCGCTCAACGTATCATGGTTCCGACACCCACGGCGTCGGCGTCCATTACAACCTGACCGGTCTTCGGCACGCACCGCGCACTCAAGGGGAGCCGCAACTCGATCGCCGGGATCCCCCCAGCATCGGCGCCGTCGTCCGCCAGCTGCGCGGCGACCGTCGCTCGATCCCCGCCGCGGTCCAGCTGCCGCGCCCGGTCGGCGATCAGAACAACGCCATGTGGGGCGGTCAACACGCCGGGTTTCTCGGCCCGCGCTTCGATCCGCTCTTCCTGTTCGATGAAACCTGGCGCCCCGGCGACGCCCTCCCCGGTTTCATCGCCCCCGCCGACGTGAGCGCCGCCCGACAAGGCGTTCGCTCCGAACTGCTCAGCACCTTGCATAGCCAGCGTTCCGCCGGCTCCATTGAGGAACGCAACTTCGAGCGTTTTCAGCAAGTCGCGTTCGACGTCCTGCGCGCCGGCGAAGCCTGGAAAGCCTTCCGCCTTGATGACGAACCCCGGCACACGATCGATCTGTACGGCGACAACCGCTTCGGCCGAAGTTGCCTCATCGCGCGTCGCCTGGTCGAAGCGGGCGTCGGGCTGGTCACCGTCCCCTGGGTGTTCAAGCAGTCCGAAGAGAATTTCGACACGCACAGCAAGCACTTCCCCAAGATGAAGGGGAAGCTGTTGCCGATCGTCGATCGAGCGTTCTCGGCCCTGCTCTCGGATCTGGAAGCGCGCGGTTTGCTGGAGGAAACGCTGGTGGCGTGGACCGGCGAGTTTGGGCGGACGCCGAGAATCAACGGCGGCGGCGGCCGCGATCATTGGGGCCGAGTCTATTCGACGGTGCTCGCCGGCGGCGGCGTCAAGGGAGGCCAAGTCGTGGGCCGAAGCGATCCGCAAGGCGGGGTCCCCGCGGACAATCCCGTTCACGTCTCCGACTTCGTCGCCAGCATGTACCACGCTCTCGGTTACGGCGCCGACACGCACGTCACCGATCCGACCGGCAGGCCGCACTTCATCGTGCAGGGCAAGCCGGTGCTGGAGATATTCTCTTAGCACAGCAAGAATCCGAGCCGGAAGCGTTAGCGACGATCCAGCCAGAACGTCGCTAACGCTTCCGGCTCGGATAGAAAAACGTTACCGCAGCCACATCACCGTCGCCAGCGTGAAGCCCGTCGCGATGACAAACCAGCGAATCGCGATCGGCTTCACCAGTAGCGACAACCGGGCGCCGAAGTATCCGCCGACGAGGGACGCGAGCGCCATGACGAGGGCGTAGGTCCAATCGATTTCGCCCGAGAAGCAGAAGAAGACCGCCGAGACGCCGTTCATGATAAAGCCGAGACAGGCTTTGAGGGCGTTCATTTGATGGATGTCGCGCAGGCCGAGGAAGCCGAGTGCGGTGAGCATGAGGATGCCGATGCCGGCGCCGAAGTACCCGCCATAGACGCCGATCAGGTACTGAGCGATCATGAGCAGAACGAGGGTGCCGCGCGCCGGTTCGTGCAGGTTGAAGTCCATGCGTTTCTTGAGAAACGCGACGGCGTAGGGTTGCATCAGAAAGAGAAAGGTGGCCAGCAGAATCAGCCAGGGAACGACGGCCTTGAAGTATTTCTCGTCGAGTTGGGTGAGCAGGACGGCGCCGGTGATGCCGCCGAGGCAGCTGGGGATCGTGAGGAACCAAACCCAGTTCGGTAAGCCGCCGAGCTGATCGCGAAAGCCCCAGAACCCGGAGGCGGTGCCCGGCAGCAGGGCGAGCGTGCTGGTCATATTGGCGGCGCGTTCGGAGAGGACGGTGAGCAGGGCGGGGAAGGTGAGGAGGGTACCGCCCCCCGCGACGGCGTTGAGCGCGCCCCCCGCAGTGGCGGAGAGGATGAGTAAGAAAACGTGCATGGGAGCTGTTATAGATGGAACGGCTCCGAACGAACATCGCGCCCGGCGCAAGACCATGAAGAACGAAGACGCCGGAAGCCGCCGTCGGCGCCGAGTTGATCTTTCGGCACAACGCCTTGCGGTGCAGGTTCGGCGACGAGCATCCGCGGGGATGAATGCCGACGACGCGGAAGGCTCGCCCGAGAGCGAGGAGCGGGTGCTGAGGGAGTGGAAGAAGTTCGGGACGGCGATCCCGAACCGTTCCGCCTAATGCAATCGGACGCCATACAGCCACCGGGAGAAAAGTTTGGTCATCCTCGGCATGACGAGGTAGGTCATCAGACAGCAGAAGAAGACTGAAGTGGCGAACGTGCGGAGCAGAAATGGCCACTCCGACACCAATGGCGTCAGCGTTACTTGCAACAGAGAGATCAGGGGCAAGACGGCCAGCAGGGTTACCACGACCATTTTCCACCGCGGCGGCTGAGCGCCGCCCGGCGGAGGCGTGAACCAGACCTCCAGACCCGTGTGGTGCTCCCTTGCCGGCGCCAGTACGGTCAAGGGCTCCAGTCGTTCCAGCCATTCCTGGCGCACCTCCGATCCCTCCCACTTCTCCAGGTTGGCAAAGGTATCAAAGCGGAAAAAGACGACATACTCCGGATGCACGGGAGCTACGGAACGAACGACGTTAAAGCCCATGTAGCCGACGAAGGGGCTTGCTGCACGCGTGATGCCGCGGAGCCATTCCTCGAATTCGGATTCTTTCCCCGACTTGACGCGGTGGCGAATCACCACCGTGACGGGGCCTTTTTGATCCTGATCCATTCTCGCTTTCCTCTGACGGAAACCCGCAGCGACAGTCGAACGCGACCCGCATCCGTCCGAAATTCTACACGACTTGCCCGTTCGTGCTAACACTACAGCACCAGAACTAGCAAGACGTTGCAGTAACCTCAAATACAGGAAGCATTTACTCCCCTCTCCCTCCGGGAGAGGGGTTGGGGGTGAGGGGAAAATGGCTCAACTAAATAGCACGGCTATTTCCCCTCACCCCCGCCCCTCTCCCGGAGGGAGAGGGGAGAAGATAGCGCTGTAGTGTTAATCGTTCTTTTTGGACTTCGGCTGTTGAGAGAGCGAATCGATTTCGGCCTGGCTAATTGGGAAAGTCAAGCGGCAGCCAAGGAGCCAACCTCCCTCAGTTTGCATACTCGTCCATGCCACTCGGGCAGACAAAATTCGTTTTTGATTAGCCGACGTGAGCGGGAACAATAACAAGAATTCTGTTCCTACGTCAAAAGACTGCTCCACTGCGACCCCGACGCCCCAGCGAGAGATATCTGAAATGCGAGCGCTATAACTGCCTGGAAGGCCTTTTTTCACGATGCGTACGAGCGGCTTAGAGGCGCAAGGATGTCGAAGACCGTCGATTCTACGCTCCGAACGTGCGTCCTGACGCGGCCCCAACTTTTGGCTGATTTGCCGCATCATCTCGCCGCAACTCGACCAGCGATCTTGAGGTACGGGCGCCATTCCCCTTGTGATGGCGGGCTTTTCCCGGGCGTCAAGCATTTCCAAGTCTAGCGACGGTCTTTGGTAATTGGCAGCGAAGTCGCTCGGAACTGGTCCCGTAAACGGGAAGCGACCGCTTCGAAGATAGCAGTACGAAACTGCCAGTGAATATTGGTCCGTCCAGTCGCTCAGCCAGCCCTGAAAGATTTCCGGTGCGCTGAATGCCGGCGTCCCACAACGGTAGCTCCGAACCACCGGCGAGGAGGTCAAACTGGCGAGACCGTAGTCGCACAACTTGACGGTCTCGCCGAAAAGAAGCATATTGCCGGGTTTGACGTCGCAATGCTGAAGGCCCGCCCGCACGCCTCCAAATTTTGCCCGCCGGAGGTTGAGAAAGTCCAGTGCGGAGGCGACTTGTTCCAGGTACATGCAAACCAGGTCCGCAGGAAGGCCGACTCCAAATTCCGCAAAGCAGATCTCTATCACGTCCTGAAGGCTGGCATCGGCAAGCTCCATGACCACGTAAAGTTGTCCTTCCTCGCACCACACTTTTTCAATCTGCACCAGATTCGGATGCCGAAGCAGGGATACCTTTTGCGTGTTCCGCAACTCTGTAACGACGGTTGCGGGATTACGGATTGTCGATTTTAACGCCACTAATTTTAACGCCACTAACTGGCCGTCAGACGCTTGCGCTTCCCAGACTTGCCCGAACGCGCCTTGACCGCGCACACGGAGCAATCGGTAGCCGGATCGGTCCATTTAGGATACCTATTCACCTGAACACTCGGGACGTAGCATTCGACACGTGGGGCACTAGCAGTTTCCGTGCCGATGAATCCTGCAGTCGAACCGAAGCCAATTCGGAGGTGCGTTTGGCAAGGCAAACAGGCCGCGAGGCCAAGGCGCCCCCTCGTGGCGGATCCGCTTGGCGTAGAGTTTCATGGTTCCTCCTCTTTCCGGGCGTCAACTACCTGCTGCGTCTGCGGGACCGAATGGCCAAGGTTGTCGCGCCGAACGATCCGCTGCTGGCGATGGTGCGGGAGGCGTACGACGCTATGCACCGGCTTTACGTCGAGATGCACTATCGTTTGTGTGAGGGCGGGGTGGGGCGCGGGCCCGCTGAGTCGCAAAAATAGGATTCCTGTTCTCAACCAATATCTAAAATCCGCAGCGTCTTCTCATCCCGCTCGCCCTGAAAGTACTTTGCCAGTAGACGCTCGAAGGCCGAGCCCGGCGACGACACACTCTCGAACAGGGTCGCGCACGATCGCAGTTTCGCGTCATCGGGCGAGCCAAAGATCTCCGCCGCGGTGCGTCCCTCCACATCGAGAGCGGCCTTCACGCACTCCAGAAGTCTCGGCCCAAGCACGGGGTGCTCGAGATACGCCGTCGCCTGCTCCGCGCTCCTGATCGCATAGTGCTTGGACGTCGCGCTGAACGCCAAGCCATCGATCTGCGGAAAGACGAACCACATCCAGTGCGTTCGCTTCTGGCCCCTCCTGATCTCCGCGAGGGCTTGTTCGTAGACGCCCTCCTGGGCCTGCACGAAGCGGACGAGGCCGTGAGGATCGCCAGAGTCCGACACGCTCTTCATCAAAACCTCCTGGGCAACCACCGCGGATAAAGCAGAAGTTATTCCCATTCCGCATCCGAGGCATCGCTCGGATAAGGCTTCGGCGTCGTGTTCATTCCCCTAACATGCACTATAACCAGCACATAAGTCAATAACACGCTCTAGAGCAAACCCGCTCCCTCGCTTAGCACTACAGCGCTATCTTCTCCCCTCTCCCTCGGGGAGAGGGGCGGGGGTGAGGGGAAATAGCCGTGCTATTGAGTTGAGCCATTTCCCCCTCACCCCCAACCCCTCTCCCGGAGGGAGAGGGGAG
>JBBQPM010000196.1:0-13044 GCA_038217425.1 Gemmatales bacterium | reverse complement strand
TGAGGCCTGGGTAAGATGTAATCCCTGGATCGGCCCTGAAGGGGCCGCTCGACCGCACGTGTCTGTCGAGCGGCCCTTACAGGGCCGTCTACAGACATCGACGTACCCAGGCCTCACGGCCTGGGCTACAGGAGACGGCCTGACAGGCCGAAGAGAATTGCTCCGGTCGTCATTGCTCGCGATAAAAAATGGCGCTGTCCAATTAAGAATTCAAATTAAAGAACAGCATCTCGGTTTGTACGCCGACCGCACCAGTCGCCCTCGATTCGTGGCCAACCAATTTCGAGTGCTGTTGGCAACGGCAGGCGATGTCTTGGTCTCGGACGTAGGCAGCACGCGCGGAGACATGCTGATACTAAACGCAGCTTTGATCCCTGGAACTAAGCAACCTCTTGTTTCCCTTGTATCGGCGCGAAATTCTCTGGATCAACCCAGTCCTCGAAGCGAATCGCCACCTGCTTCGAGATGCCCGATTCCTGCATCGTGATGCCGTAAATCACGTCCGCGGCGGCCATTGTTTTCTTCGAGTGCGTCACGATGATGAACTGCGATAAGTCCAGGAACTCGCGGATCACGCTCGTGTAACGGGCGATGTTCGCTTCGTCCAGGGCGGCGTCGACCTCGTCGAGCAGGCAAAACGGACTCGGTTTGCTGCGGAAAATCGCCAGCAATAACGCCACCGCCGCGAGCGTCTTTTCGCCGCCCGAGAGGAGCGAGATGCTGCGTAACTCTTTGCCCGGGGGCTTGGCGTTGATCTCGATGCCCGATTCGAGCACGTCGTTCTCGTCCTCCAGGATCACGTCCGCCATGCCGCCGCCGAAGAGCTTGCGGAACAACTCCTGAAAATGGCCGCGGATCGTGTCGAACGTCTCCACGAACATCTTGCGGCTGTCCTGATTGATCTTGTGAATGATGTCCTGCAGCGACTTCTGCGCCTCGACGAGGTCGGCGTACTGCGTCTGCAGATCCTTGGCGCGGACCTCGAGTTCGGCGAGTTCGCTGAGGGCTTCGAGATTGACGGCGCCGAGCTTGGCGAGCTTCTTACGCAGGTCGTCGATCTCGAGCGTGGCGGCGGCGGTCTCGATCGATGCTTGTTCGCCGGCGCGCTGGTCGTAGAGCGTCGGCAGATCAATCTGATAGTCGTCGAGCATCCGCTGCGTGAGGGCGCCCGACTGGTGGCTCAGATTGTTCACCTCGAGTTCGCGTTGGTGGTACTGTTCCTGCTGGCCGCGCCATTCGTTACGGGCGAGCTGGCCTTGCTGGGCGAGCCGGGTGCGCTCCTGCCGTTGGAAGTCGCGCTGGGCGATCAACTCCTGAATGGTGCGCTGGAGCGTTTCCTTGTCGAGAGCCGCCTGGGCGGTCTGCGACGACGCTCGCAGCATCGCCTGCTGGCAATCGAGCATCCGCCCGCGCAGCGACGTGACGTTCGTCTGACTTTGCGCGAGTTCGTGGGCGCGCTGCTGAAGGTCGCGGCTGAGCTGGTGATGGCGCGAACGCAGGCCGCTCAGGCGTTCCTCCATCGTCGCGAACGAGACCTGCGCCTGCGTGCACGTCTGCTGACGTTGGCCGCGTTCGCTTTCGTGGCCGCGCAGGGCGGCGTCGGCCTGCGTCATGCGCTCTTGCAACAGTGCAACCTGGGCGTCGGCCTCGGCGGCTTGCTGCTGCGCCTTTTGCCAGGCCTCCTCGAACTTCACGACGTCGTGATCGATCTTGCCGATCTCGTCGCGTTGGCTGACGACCTCCTCATGCAGTCCTTGTCGACGATCGCGATGCCCCTGCACGCGCGACTTCATCTCCGCGGTCTGCTCGGCGAGCACCGCGAGTTCCTCTTCTTGCCGCGCGAGCTGCCGTTCAAGATCGCCGGCGCGCGTTTTCAGTTGGAGGCCCGTCTGCTCAAATCCTGCGATGCGTTCGTCAAGTTCGAGCTTCTCGGCTCGCAGTTCGACGAGTTCGCTCTTGCGCGACAGGATGCCCGTGGCGCCGTGATGCGTGCCGACAGTGAGCGTACCGTCGGGTTCGAGCAGTTCGCCCGCCAGCGTGACGAAACGAAAGCCAGGCGCCTTGTCGGCGAGCGAGAGCGCCGTCGCTAAATCATGAACGATGAGGGTTCGGCCCAGGAGCTGGCTCGGCAGATCGCCCAGTTCCGAGTGGTCGCACGAGACGAGCTGATCGGCGGGAGCCACGAGGCCGGGATGATCGGGCGTCGTCGCCAGCTCGCGCACCCGGCTCAGCAGCGACACTTCCACGAGCCGATTCGAACGGAGTTCCTCCACGGAAGTCTTCGTCGACGCCAGACCGGCAAGCGGCATGAAGCTGACGCGCCCGGAGAACGTCTTTTCCGCCAACCCCTGGGCAAGAATCGTTGGGTCGCGGACCACGAAGCGCTGCGCCCAGTCGCCCAGGGCGAGGTCGATGAGCCCGGCATACTCGCGCTTCACCGTCAGGAAATCGCCGATCATGCCGAGCACGGTCGTCCACGGCTCCGTCTCCAGCAATGCGAAGACTTCGCGCACGCCGGTCCCCAATCCCTCGTGGCTGTCGATCAAACCTTGCAACAAATCGATGCGGCTCTCGAGGCCGCTGCGGCGTTGCCTGGCCTCCGAAAGTTGACCTATGAGCGAATCGTGCTCGCGGCGCAGCCGCTCGCGCTCCGCCTTCGCGTCGATCAAGCCCTGCCGGCCGACGGCGAGGCGTTCTTGCAATTGTTCCTCGGCCTGCGTCAGTTGCTCGAGCTCGACGTCGATGTGGGCAAGATGTTCCGCGGCCTGGGCGGATCGCGAGAGGAGCCGAGCGCGTTCGCGGTGCAGGTTGTCGACATGGGCCTTCTTGGCGAACGATTCGTTCTGCAGATAGGCGACGCGGCGCATGAGTTCGAAGTGGGCCGACTTGTCGGCCGCCTGCTGCTGCTGAATCTGCGCGACTTCGCTCTCGACCTGGCGCAGCGCGGCTTCGAGCGTGTGGACTTCTTGCCGCTGGATGAGGGCCTGACTCTCCGCTTCCGCCAACTCGGCGTCGGCGTGGACGCGCGCTTCCTCGAGCACGCGCACCCGACTCGTCAGCTCGACGAGCCGCTTCCGCGTCTGGGCGAGTTCCGCTTCGTGATCGGCGCTCAGGCTGCTTTCGTGTTGCCAGGTCGATTCCTGGGACTTGATATGCTGCACGACCTTGGCGAGCGCGCCCTCGCGCTGACGCAGCGCATCGTCCACATCGGCGAGGGCCATTTCAAGCCGTTCGACTTCCGCTTCACACGCCCCGGCGCGCGCGGCGCGCTGATCGAGGTCCGCACGCATCGCGCCCAGCAGATCCTTCTCCGTTCGTAATTTCGTCTGCAACGTCCCGTATTCTTCCAGGCCGACGTGCAGTCGCAACGACTTGAGCTGATCGTTGAGTTCCTGGTAGCGCTGAGCCTTGGCGGCCTGCTGTTTCACGGTGCGGTACTGCTTCTCGACCTCATCGACGATGTCCTTGACGCGCGCGAGATTCTGATCGACGCGTTCGAGCTTGCGCTGCGCCTCGATCTTCTTGGCCTTGAATCGGCTGATGCCGGCGGCTTCCTCGAAGATCATTCGGCGATCTTTCGTGGAGGATTGCAGGAGGACGTCGACTTTCCCCTGGGCGATGATGCAGAGCGCGTCGTTGCCGGCGCCGCTGCCGAGGAAGAGATCCTTGATATCGCGGAGCCGGGTGACCTGGCCGTTGATGAGGTACTCGCCTTGGCCGTCGCGGTAGACTCGGCGGGTGATCTGCACTTCTTCCTGATCGATGCTGAGCTGGCGTTTGGCGTTGTCGAAGATCATGGTGACCTCGGCGAGGCCGAGGCTTTTGCGGGTGGAGGAGCCGTTGAAGATGACGTCGGCCATTTCGCCGCCGCGGAGGGATTTGGCGGATTGCTCGCCCATGATCCAGCGGACGGCGTCGACGATGTTGGACTTGCCGGAGCCGTTGGGCCCGACGATGGCGGTGATGCCCCCGGCGAAATCGAAGGCGGTCTTGTCCGCAAAGCTTTTGAAGCCGACCAGTTCCAAACGCTTGAGCATACCTCCTCCGAGGCGGGGTCGTTTCCTTCTTGGAATTGTACGGAGCTGCCCGCCGTGCGAATATAATCTCCCACATGACGTACGCGAAGCTGCGCTGGCCTGTGCTCTGCTCCATTTTCGCCGCCCTGGCGACGCTCGCACTCAAATTCTCCGCCTACTATCTCACGGGCTCCGTCGGCCTGCTCTCCGACGCCGTCGAATCGCTCGTCAATCTCCTCGCGTCGGTGACGGCCTTGTTCTGCCTCTGGTTTTCAAGCCAGCCCGCCGACCTCACGCACACGTATGGACACGAAAAGATCGAGTACTTCTCCACCGGCCTGGAAGGGATGCTGATCCTCGTCGCGGCGTTCGGCATCGGCTGGGTCGCGGCCGAGCGGTTCCTCACGCCTCGGCCGCTCGAAGAGTTGGGGCTCGGGTTGGCGCTCACGGTGATCGCCGGGCTGTTAAACCTGGGCGTCGGCTGGTTCCTCTTGCGCGAGGCGAAGGCCCATCATTCCATCGTGCTGGAAGCCGACGGCAAGCATCTGCTCACCGACGTCTGGACCTCGGCGGGCGTGCTGCTCGCGCTGGTGCTCGTGCGCCTTACGGGCTACGTCTGGCTCGACCCGGCCATCGCGCTGGTCATGGCCGTCAATATCACCTGGACCGCGATCGATCTCATGCGGCGTTCGTTCGACGGGCTCATGGACCACGCGCTGCCGGCGCGCGAGCAGCAGATCGTCCGCTCGGCGATCGAGGCGTTCATGGAGCCGGGTCTGCATTACCACGCGTTGCGGACGCGGCAGGCGGGGGCGCAGCGCTTCGTCGACTTTCACTTGCTTTTGCCCGGCGCCTGGACGGTGCGCGCGGGGCACGATTTTGCGGAGAAGATCGAGGCCGCCGTCATTGCCGCGTTGCCGCGTGCGAACGTTCACATTCATCTCGAGCCGATCGAGGCGGCCGAATCCTGGCAAGACAGCACGCTGCTCGCCCAGGAGGCGCCTCGGCCCGGCATCATCACCCCGCTCGAATCCAAACCATGAATCCAGGCAAACACATCCGCAGTTTCGAAATCGCCGGCCGAGCGCGGTACTACGTCCTCCTCGTGCCGCCCCACTACGATCCCGCCGTGCCGCTGCCGGTCGTCCTCGCCATTCACGGCGCCATGAGCAATCCGAAGCTCATGGAGAAATTCTCCGGGCTCACCGAGTTCGCGGCCGAAGCGGGCTTCCTGCTCGTCTATCCCGCGGGGACCGGCAACACGCTGAATGTGCTCACCTGGAACGCGGGCAAATGTTGCGGCTACGCGCTCCGGCATGACGTCGACGAACTCGCCTACTTTCGCAGATTGCTCGAGGATTTGCAGGGCGCCGTCGCCGTCGATGCGAACCGGATTTACCTGAGCGGCATGTCCAACGGCGCCCACATGACGTATCGCCTGGCGGTGGAGATGCCGGAGCCCTGGGCGGCGCTGGCGTGCGTCGCGGGGCCGATGACGCTCCTGGACCGCGCGGCGCCGCGGCCGATTCCGCTGTTGCACATTCACGGCACGAAGGACGAGTTCGCGCCGTTCGCGGGGGGCTTCGGGCCTCTCTCCGTCTTTCACATCGAGATGCCGTCGATCCCCGAGACCATCGCCTACTGGGTGAACGCCAACCAGTGCGACCCGACGCCGAGCGTCGATCATTGGCCCGATCGCGTGGGGGACGGCATGCCGAGCGTGGTGAGTCGCTACCAGGGAGCCGCGGACGTGATGCTCGTCGCCGTGCAGAACGGCGGGCACACCTGGCCCGGCCGGCCGCCGCTCCCCAACACGTTGGGGCCATCGACGATGAACTTCCAGGCCAACGAGGTGATCTGGGATTTCTTTCGGCAGCATGGTCGCCGGTGATCTGGGGTCTCTTGCTGAAAATTTGAACTTCATGCGTTACCGATTCGGAGCCGCGAGGTAGAATGACTCTCGCCCTCCCACACCCTCCGTCCCGCGAATCTCGCCATGATACGAACTCTTCTTGCCGCGATCCTGTTCGCTTCCACAACCTACGCCGGCGCTCCCAAGTGGACGACGTCGAAAGTCGAAGGCACGCCCGAACCGCCGCACCCGTACCTGATGGCCCGGGCGTTTCCCAAGCTCGTCTTTCGCGATCCCGTCCACATGACGCAGACGCCCAGCATCCCGCGCTGGTTCGTCTGCGAACAGCGCGGGCCGATCTACTCGTTCAAGAAAGATCCCAACGTCGAGAAGGCCGACGTCTTCTTCGATGCGACGCAGATCAAGAGCTTCGACCCCGCCATCGCCACCGGCGTCGACAACGTCTACGCCCTCGCGTTTCATCCGCAGTTCGCCAAGAATCGCTACTGCTACGTCTGCTATCTGATCCGCGGCAAAGTGAAGGCGGGACTTCCCGAAGGCTCGCGCATCGTCCGCTTCAAGGTCACCGATACCGATCCGCCTCAGGTCGACATCGCCTCCGAGAAGATCGTTCTCACCTGGCCCAGCGGCGGGCATAACGGCTGCGATCTGCAGTTCGGGCACGACGGCTTCCTCTATATCTCGACCGGCGACGGTACCGGACCCAACCCCCCCGACGGCAAGAACACCGGGCAAGACGTCAGCGATCTCCTCTCGAGCGTCCTGCGCATCGACGTCGATCGCGAAGATAAAGGGCTCGGCTATGCCGTCCCGCCCGACAATCCGTTCGTCAAACTCGCCGGCGCCCGGCCGGAAATCTGGGCCTACGGCTTCCGCAATCCCTGGCGCATGAGCTTCGACCGCAAGACCGGCGATCTCTGGGTCGGCGACGTCGGCTGGGAATTGTGGGAACTCGTCTACAAAGTGCAGCGCGGCGGAAACTACGGTTGGTCCGCATTCGAAGGCAAGCAACCCGTCAAGCCGAGCGGTCTGCGCGGGCCCACGAAGATCCTGCCGCCGACCATCGACTTTCCGCACACCGAGGCCGCGTCCATTACGGGGGGCTTTGTCTATCGCGGCAAGAAGTTCCCCGAACTCGTCGGCGCCTACGTCTGCGGCGACTGGGTCACGCGCAAAGTCTGGGCGTCGAAGTTCGACGGCGACAAGCTCCTCTGGCACAAGGAAATCGCCATGGGCGACCAGCGCGTCGTCGGCTTCGGCGAGGACGTCGACGGCGAACTTTACATCGTCCATCACGACGAAAAGGGGACGCTGCACGAACTCGTCCCCAATCCCGCGGCCAAGACCTTCCGCGACGTCTTCCCGCGGAAGTTGAGTCAGACCGGGCTCTTCGCGAACGTCGCCGAGCATCGCCTGGCGCCGGGCGTGCATGCGTTCGACGTCACGGTGCCGCTCTGGGCCGACCACGCCTCAGCCGAGCGCTTCGTCGCCCTGCCGGGGGATACGCCCATCAAGATGTACGACGACTTCGTCACCCTTCCCGAACGCATGCATCCCAACTGGATCTACTTCCCCAAGAACGGCGTCCTCGGCAAAACGCTGTCCATGGAAATGGAGGTCGGCAACCCCAAGAGCCGACGCAAGCTCGAGACGCAGATGCTGCACTACGACGGCAGCCAGTGGCACGGCTACACGTACCGCTGGAACGAGAAACAGACGGACGCCGACCTCGTCGAGAGCAAAGGGGACGAGATTGCCCTCACCGTAAAGGATCCGCACGAACCAGGGGGCGTTCGTAAGCAAAAGTACCATCTCGCTGGCCGCGGCGAATGCCTGCGCTGCCACAACTCGTGGACCGGAGTGGCCCTGGCGTTCAACCTGCCGCAGCTCGGCGCCCAGGCCAGGGTTTTCGAGAGCATGGGGCTCATCACCGTCAAACGTCGGGAGAACGGCGTCGACGTGCCGACCTCCGTTCATCCGAAATATCTCGTGGACGTCGCCGACGGCAAGCAGGATCTCGAAGCCCGCGCCCGCTCGTACCTGCACGTCAACTGCGCCCACTGCCATCAGTACAGCGGCGGCGGCACCGCCGACATCGACCTGCGCGGCAGTCTCGATCTGGCCAAGATGAAGGTGCTCGATCATCCGCCGGTGCAGGGAACCTTCGACATCCCCGACGTCCGCATCGTGGCGCCGGGCGATCCGACGCGCTCGCTGATCTACTTCCGTATGGCCAAGACCGGGCCGGGACGGATGCCGCACATCGGCTCGGAGATCGTCGATGCTCAGGGATTGCAAGTTGTACACGATTGGATTCGCCAGACGCCGCCGCTCACGGACGACTTTCAGAAGATCCTGCGACTTCGGCAACTCGATGAGAACGCGAATCTCGCCCAGAAAATGCGCGAGGCGGCAGTGAAGAAAGCCAAGCTCGCCGACCGTTTCGCCCGCGATGCGCGGAGGGTGAAACCGAGCGTTGACGACGTCAAATCGGCCGAGGCGGAATGGTCGGCCACGTTTGAATCGGAGAAACGTCAGCGTAGCTCCGAGCGTTCCCAGATCGTGCAGCAGTTGCTGGCTCACCCCGGCAAGGCGCTGTTGCTCATGAAAGAGATCGAGCAGAAACGGCTCTGCGACACGGATGTGAAAGATATCCTGAAACTCACGCAGGTGACGACCAACACCTCGGTCCGCGATCTTTTCGAACGCTTCCTGCCCGCGGACCAGCGCGTCAAACGCCTCGGCAGCTTCATCAACGCCGCGGACATTCTCGATCTCAAGGGAGACGCCGAGCGCGGCAAGACGCTCTTCTTCGGCGCCAGCGGCATGCAGTGCGCCAAGTGCCATCAGATCGGCGGCACGGGGGGACTCGTCGGCCCCGATCTCGACGGCATCGGCGCCAAGATGAATCGGTACCGCGTGCTCGAGACGATCATTTTCCCGTCGAAGGAGATCGAAAAGGAGTGGATCGCGCACGTCGTCGAACTGGCGTCAGGCCAGGTGATCACCGGCATTCTCGCTTCGAAGTCGGAAAAGCACGTGGTCGTCCGGACGATGGACAAGGAACTGAAGCTCGCGGCCGACGACATCGCGTCCCTGACGCCGCAAACGGCATCGCTGATGCCCGAGCAACTGCTGCGCGACGCCACCGCCCAGGACGCGGCCGATCTGTTGCTGTATCTGATGCAGCAAAAGAAGAAGAAGGCGAAGTGAGCGCCGTCCCAGGCGAGCGGGGGACGTTAGTCCCCCGGTCCTTCTCTCTTCTGCAAGAATCTCGTGGCAAACGTGCAAGTTTCGGCGGTGCTCGACGTACCGGGGGACTGACGTTCCCCGCTCGCCTTTGTGTTCCAGGCCAGTCTGTCGCTCACGCGTCGGCTCGTAAATCGATTCATTCTTCGCGGATCAACCTCAAACCGATCGGCAACGATTCGCCGAACATCTGGCTCTGTTCGTCGCCTTCCAACTCCGCGACTTCCTCGACCATCTTGATCCAGTGCGCGGGAGCCGAGTACTTTCGTAGCACGGCCAACACCTTTTCGCGCGGCCCGTCGCCGACGTCGATGGCCCGCTGGCCCGATTGCCGGGCGAGCTGCACCAGACAGAAACACCACGCCAGGCGTTCGCTGTCGTTGCCCGGCACGAACGGCGTCAATTCGTCGATCCAGCCCTCGGCGACGCTGGGATGGAGCACGCCGTTCATGGGGCCGTAAAGCAAGACGCGTGCTCCCAATCTCGTCAGCGCGAAGAAGGCATGCGTGGGGGCTGGGCTCCGTTTGCAGGTCTTGAGGATCGCCTGCGCCAGCAACTCTTTCTGCTTGAGATCAATCCGCTCCAGACTCGCGGCCGCACGCCACATCTCCGTCCACTCGTTGGCCGCGGGTTTGCTCACCATCTTGGTCTTGGACGGCAAAAGCACCGAGCGGAGCCGAGTGTAGAGATTGTTTTGCAGCGTCGAGTTCAGCCCCCCCGCGACCCGGCGCCACATGATCCAGAAGTCCGCGCCCCCTTCCGGCGGGCCCATCGTTTTGCCCTTCACCGGCGCGTGCAACATCTTCCAGAGCTGCTCCACGCGGTACTTGTCGAGCGGATCGCCGAACCCCGGACTCAAACTAAATCCTACGAGATTGTACCATCGGGACAAATGCTGCGGAGAGAGGCGGCGCGATTCCGCGACCTCGCCCAAAAAATCCCAGAGCCGACGACACAACCCGCTGGGCCATTTGTCCCGCCCCGCTTCGAGCGCCGACTCCAGCGCCTTCGTCAGCTGCGGCGCCGGCGGTGCGTCGGGTCTTCCTTGATAAACCGCGCGGATCAAGTCACCCGACGCCTGCACCGGGCCTTCCGGCCACACGTCCCCCACGTTTTCCTTACCGCCGACTTCGCCCCCCTCCTCCGCGACTTCCTTGACGATGTCGCGCAGGTTGAACTCCAGCCGCCAACGATTTTCCGCATCCCGCGCGACGCAGAACAACTCGAGCGTGCCGATCTCGGTGCAGCGCGACGCCAAATGCACGGGGACGTTCTTCGTGCCGCTGCGTTTGCCGCCGCGGAGCACGGTGTGCAGCGGCGGCAGTTGCAGAAGCTGCGACGGCGCCACGTTCAGCAAGTCTCCCGCCTTGTCGTGCGGCCGAACTGTCGACGTGTAGAGCGGAAAGAGGACCGGCTGTCCGAGCGCGAGTTCGAGTTCGGGCTTGGGGATGACGATCTCCTGCCCTTCTTCGAGATGTTGCGGCACCACGCAGAGGAGTGTCTTCTTCGTGCTATCTTCTCCCTGCAGCCCGAGGTAGTAGGACCGAGCGATGCCGCCGCCGATACGTTTACCGCCGGTGTGTTTGAGCCAGGCGAAATGGGCGGCGCCCAGGGCCACGGCGAGATCGAGCGAGGGATTGGTGAGCACGAGCGGCTGCCAGGGCTTTTCCGGACGATCGAACCATTGCCGAAGGACCTGGACGACGCGTTCGCGCAGCCGGCCGGCGGTGAAGACGCCGCCGTTAAAGAGGATCGCCCGGGGGGTGGGGGCCAAAGCGCCGAGCTGCTTCTTGAGGAAGCCCGCCAGATGCCGGGTGATCGCCGGGTCGCTGACGTAGGGGAGTCCCATTTCGTGCAGACCGGTGCGGTTGCCGCGCTCGGGCTCCGAATCAGCCGGCACGAAGGGGAAAAACCCGTCCAGGATGATTTTCTGAACGTCGTCCGGCGTCAGTTCGGTGTGCAGAGCGCCGCCGATGACTTGTCGGCCTTTGCCCATGACGGTGACAGAGTATGCGTTCGGCGGTTGCGGGCCGAGCAGTTGCTCCTTGCCCTGCCGACACGCCTGGGTCAGGGCGCCGTACTGCGAGGCGTCGAGCCGGCCCGCGGCGGGGAGTTTGGTCTCGATAAACTTGGCCAGGGCGAGGTCCATGTTGTCGCCGCCCAGCAACAGATGATCGCCGACCGCTTGGCGGATGAAGCACAGCTCGCCCTGCTCCTCGCCCGCCTGGATCAAGGAAAAGTCTGTGGTACCGCCGCCGACATCGACGACCAGGCAGAAGTCGCCCGGCAAAAGCTGCGTCTTCTCCGCCTGCGAATGGGCGGCAAGCCAGCAGTAGAACGCCGCCTGCGGCTCCTCGAGCAACGTGAGATTGACGATCCCCGCCTTGCGTGCCGCGTCGACGGTGAGCGTCCGCGCCGTGTCGTCGAACGACGCGGGGACGGTGAGGACGACTTGCTGCTTGTCGATGGCGTACTCGGGATCCTGCGCCGCCATCACGTGATTCCACGCCTGGGCGAGATGCTTCAGATATTGCATCGACGCTTCGACGGGCGAGATGCGCGACAAGTCCGGCGGCGCGCTCCAGGGCAAGAGGGGCGCCGAGCGATCGACGCCGGCGTGACAGAGCCAGGATTTCGCGGACGTGACCAGCCGGCCCGGGACCTTGGCGCCGTGCTGCCGTGCGAACTCCCCGACCGCGGCGGGCGCGGCCGGATCCCACGGCAACGCGATGGCGCCGGCGGGGAGGTCGTGTTGCCCCGGCAGATACAGAAACGAAGGCAACAGATCGCGCGGCTTCACCTCGCCTATCTGGGTCAGTTGCGGCACGCGGAACGCCTGGATCTTGCCGCGCGGCTTGGCGAAGTCATCGATGTATGCAAGGGCGCTGTTGGTCGTGCCCAAATCGATGCCGATGAGATAGCGACTCATGAATATGTCCTACAAACCTTCGCTGCTACGAGAAATAACCTGCGGCGTTGCGAAAGAGCCGAAGCCCCTCCCCCTCGGGCGCCAACCCGAGCCGCGTCCACATCGGATGATGCGTGGGCAGAACATGCCGTTCCGGGTGCGGCATGAGTCCCAGCACCCGCCCGCTCGCATCGCAAACCCCGGCCACGTCCCCTTGCGATCCGTTGGGGTTGACCGGAAACGCCCCCGGCTTTCCCCCGGCATCGACGTACCGCAGCACGACTTGCCCCGCCTGTTCCAGCCCCTTCAACATCCATTCCGCCCGGCTCGTAAATCGCCCTTCGCCGTGGGCGATCGGCAGATGAAGTCGGCCGTACCCTTTGAGAAACACGCATTTCCCCGGCGTCGCCTGCATGTGAATCCAGCGATCCTCGAACTTGCCGTGCGTGTTATGCGCCAGCGTTGCCACCGGGCCCTCGTCGTCCGGCGGCACGATGAGCCCCGCCTTGAGCAGCGTCTGAAACCCGTTGCAGATGCCGAGGATCAGCTTCTCCTTGTCGCGAAAGAGCCGTAGGGCATCGCCCAGGAAACACGAAAGCTGATTGGCGAGGATCTTGCCCGCGGCCACGTCGTCGCCGAAGCTGAAGCCGCCGGGGACGACGAGGATCTGGAAGGGATCGAGGAGCCTGGGATTTTCCCGGAGTCGATTGATATGGATGCGTTCGGGGAGTGCGCCGACTTGTTGGAAGGCGAACTCGGTTTCGAGATCGCAGTTAGCGCCGGGCGCCCGAAGAATCAAAACGCGTGCCTTGGCCATGAGGTTCTCGCCGGTGGGGAGCCGATGTCACTCGGGTATCTTAGTTCTACAGCGCTAAATTAGCAACTGCATCGGCGACTTTTGGCGCGACTTTCGAGCGGCGCGGTTTCGTTCCTGGTGATACGTGACGACCTCGGCTGTGTGCTTGAGTTCCGTGGTCTTACGACGGTTGCGTTGCCAA
>JBBQPM010000195.1:0-13061 GCA_038217425.1 Gemmatales bacterium | reverse complement strand
GCGGCGTCCGCCCAGGCTCATCAGAAAAGCCACTGCTGCCCTGGCGGTCGAAAGCGGGTGCAGTCGTATGCGGGTAACTTTCCGTCCAGACCATACCGCTTGGCGAAAAGCCGGAACATCTCCCCAATTTGCTGGGCGATCTCGCCAATGCCGCACATGCGAGTGCCGAAATCGGAATCGTTTAGCTTGCCACCACGGGTATCCCGTATCCGCCCCTCAATTCTCTGATAACGACCGGGTTGCGTCCGTTGAAGCCAATCCACGAACACCGGGGCCACTGTCAGAGGGAGGCGAAGAAGGACGTACCCGGCTCCCTTAGCACCCGCTTCCTGCGCCGCTTTCAGAATGGCCGGGATTTCCGTTTCGTTGAGTCCAGGGATCACGGGAGCGATCAAGACCCGCACTGGAACGCCGGCCTCGGACAGTTCTTTCACCGCGCGGAGCCGAGCCGCAGGCGTGCTGGTCCGGGGTTCCATCGACCGGGCCAAGTCGGCGTCGAGGGTGGTGATGCTGATGTTGACATGGACGAGATTCGACTCAGCCATGCCTCGGAGAACGTCGAGATCTCGAAGAACCAGGGCGTTCTTGGTGATGATTCCGATGGGTTGTCGGGCGTCTGCGGCTACTTCCAGGCAACCCCGAGTGATTCGGTATTGTCGCTCCGCAGGCTGATAGCAGTCTGTGACCCCAGACATGGCGATGGATTCCGGCTTCCAAGCATCCCGACTCAGAAAATCGCGGAACAACTTCGGGGCTTTCTCCTTCACCAAGATCTTTGTCTCGAAGTCCAGACCGGCGTTCCACCCAAGGTACTCATGGGAAGGTCTTGCATAACAATAAGAGCATCCGTGAGAACACCCCCGATAGGGATTGATACTGAACCGGAAGCCCACATCGGGGCTGTTGTTCTCGCTGACGATGCTTTTGGAATTGTCAACGATGTATTCGGTGGGCAGGTTTCGCTGCTTTTCGAGGTAGGCTTGGTCGTGTTCAAGATTCTCAAGGTCGGCTTCGTACCACGGCCCCCCGAAACGATTCGGCGGGTTAATCTGCGAACCACGACCTTTAGCGAGCGGGAGTTCCATGCGGCCATTGTATACGAGTGTCCATATTTTTCGAGGGGACTAGACAGCCCGTCGCCTTGTAAATTCGAACACTCTTTGGCCAGTGCTACTGCTTCGCCCGCCCCACGCACGAGTATCTCGACCTGGGAGCCGGGCTCGATTTCGAGACCAAGATCTTCGTCAAACATCGGGCGCCCGAACTGCTGCGCGATCAGCTCGCGCAGCCGAAGTACGATCCGGACGTCATCATGGTCTCGGGCGCGACCGATGCGTATCAGCCGATCGAGAAGTCGCTCGGGATCACGCGCCGCTGTCTGGAAGTCGCGCTCGAAGCTCGGCAACCGCTGGCGTTCGTGACGAAGAACGCGCTGATCGCCCGCGATCTTGATCTGCTCGCCGCGATGGCGGAACGGAACCTCGTGCGCGTGGCGATCAGTTTGACGAGTCTGGATCAGTCGCTGACGCGCGTGATGGAGCCGAGGACGAGCAGCCCCGCCGCCCGGTTGCGTACGATCGCGCAACTCAGCGAGGCGGGCGTGCCGGTGCAGGTCATGATGGCGCCGATGATTCTCGGGCTGAATGACGCCGAGATCCCCGCGGTGCTCGAAGCCGCCAAGGAAGCGGGCGCCGTGCAGGCGGGGTATGTGCTGTTGCGTCTGCCGTTGTCGGTGGAGCCGGTCTTCTTCGAATGGCTCGAGCGCTGCTTCCCGGAGAAACGGAGCAAGATTGAGTCGCGCCTTCGCGCCACGCGCGGCGGGAAGCTCTACGACGCGCGTTTCGGCAAGCGGATGAAGGGAACGGGCGTCTTCGCGGAGCAGTTGACGCAGACGTTCGAGCTGTTCAAACGCAAGTTCGGCCTGGCGGAAAAGATAGCGCCGCTCGACCTGGGACAATTTCGCAGACCGACTCCGACCTCGGGACAGGGTTGGCTGTTTCCGGAATGGTAGCGCTCGCCTTACGCTAAAATCCTGGGGAGTTCGCGTAGGTCGAGATTGCCGCCGGAGAGGACGCCCACGCCGGTTTGGCCCTGAAATCGCTCGCGCACCTTGTACGCCGCCGCGAGCGCCGCGGCGCCCGCGCCCTCGGCTAAATTGTGCGTGTGCTCGAGGATCCAGCGAATCGCTTGCCGCATCTCGTCGTCGCTGACCAGGACGATTTCATCGACGACGTTCTGCATGATCTCGAGCGTCAGCTCGGCCGGCCGGCGCGTGGCGACTCCTTCCGCGAACGTGTCGGCGCTGGGGGTCTCGATCCACTGCCGCTCTCGAAACGACCGCGTCACCGCAGGCGCCCCTTCCGCTTGCACGCCGATGATGCGCGTGCGGGGCCGACGCGCCCGTGCCACGATTCCTGTGCCGCACACGCCGCTGCCCAGTCCAATCGGCACGAAGATTACGTCGGGTGCGGGGACGGCCTCGAAAATCTCCCAGGCGTAGGTGCCCACGCCCGCGATCAAGTGCGGTTCGTTCGCGGAATGGACGTAGCGGTAGCCGTCGCGCTGGGCGAGGAGGTCGCAATGATCGCGTGCTTCGTCGAAGTCGGCGCCGTGCTCGAGGATCTCGGCGCCCCATTGCCGCATTGCCTCGACCTTGCCGGGGTTGTTTTTGCGTGGGACGACGAGGACGCAGCGAACGCCGAATCGCCGGCAAGCGAAGGCGAGCGATTGGCCGTGATTGCCGGTGGTGCAACCCAGGACGCCGCGCTGCTTTTCGTCGGGGGAGAGCTGGGCGACGAGATTGATGCCGCCGCGAATCTTGAACGCGCCAGCCGGCGTGTGATTTTCGTGCTTGAGGTAAAACTTGCATCCCAGCAGCGACGACAATCCGGGCCAAAAATGGGTCGGCGTCGCCGGCATGTGGGCATGCACGCGCGGCACGGCTGCGAGCACGTCGTCGTACGTCGGCGCGAGCATCGGCGCCCTCCTGCGGGAATGAAAAAAGGGTGTGCTCTGAAGCCTAGACTCCAGAAACACACCCTCTCGCCTGGGTTGGACGGTTTAGATCGCGCCGGCGAGGGCGCGTTCTTCGATCATCGAGAAATTGCAAATGCGGTCGGCGACAGTTTCCGCGTGGGTCACGAAACCGAGATGGCCCAGGTTCGGCAGTTGCAGCAGCCGGGCGTCGGGGATGCCGCGCACGAGATTCATCAGGTTGCGCCGGGAAACGAGCATGTCCTTCTCGCCGTGCAGGATGAGGCTCGGCACGCGAATGCGCGGCAGCTTGTCGTGCAGGTTGTACGTTTCGACCAGTTGAAAGCGGTGCGACATCACGCTTTGATCGGTCTGCCAGCATTGCCGAATGACGAAGTCGGAAAGTTCGTCCTGAGCCTGGGCCTTGCCGAAGAGAAGGTTGAAGAACTGATTGACGAAGGCGTTGTCCGACGGCAGCGGAAAGCGGCTGAGGACGGCGCCAGCGATTTTCTGGAAGAGGCTCGGCTGGAACTGGGCGCCGACGCCCTGGACGATGAGCCGATCGAGCCGGGCGGCGTAGCGCGACGCGAACTCCAGGGCGATGATGCCGCCAAAGGAGACGCCGTAAATGGTCGGGTTCTCGAGGCGCGTATAATCGAGGAACTCGCGTAGGTCTTCGACGAGATCCGTCATGCCGAAGCCTTGGCGGAGAGCGAAGCAGTTGTCTTCGCCGCGCAGCTGGTAGCAAATGACGCGAAAGTTCTTCGAGAGGTGCTTCGCCAGGGGGCCAAGCAAATTGAGTCCGCCAGCGAGACCAGGGACGAGGACGATGGGGGGGCCGCTGCCCCATTCGCGATATTCGACGGTATAGTTGGATAAATGGGCGATCCCCGCCGATCCGCCACGGGGAAGAAAGGAATCCCCCATGGTGTTGAGCCAATGTGAAGTAGCTTGCACGCCTCAATCTCCGAGATTTCTCGTAACGTTCCGCCAATCTAGTAAAGCAACTCGAATGCCAAGAGGCGTCGTTATCTCTGGAATGACTGGAAAAACCGCGAAAGACGTTATTCTGGGCAACTTGCGATACTTGTATCGGTTTTGCTCGCTCGAAAATAGCGATTTTCGGCGCTTGTTTTCGCGATTTCGGCGCTTTCACGTTAACAAATCGCAATTCGCCGAACCATCGACATTGACGCCGTAAAGCAATGTGGTATAAACATATCGTACGAACCGTTCGATTTTCAGCGCCGAATTTCGCCATGTTAAACCCGCTCAAGCAGATAGTCTACTCAAAGTTTTCCGGAACTTCCGTTCTGTCGTGGCGCAACCTTCTGTTTTTCCTCGGCTTCGCGGTCTTCTTTTATGCCGGCGCGGTGGTTTTGCACGTGCTCACGCTTCCGGATTTGGGGATCCGAAGCACGCTGAGCCGGGAGATGAAGACCTCGCCTCCGCGCATTATGACGGATCACGATGGCGAGCTGAAAGTCGCTTCGGTGACGCTCGAAAAGCCTCGCTTCGTCAAGCGGGTTGGGGATCAGCCGATTCAGAACTGGTTCGCGCTGCTGGACGCTCCGACTCGGATACGCAACGGCTTGAACGTGGAGACGGCGCCGGTCTGGGCGCGGGAACATGAGGGGCAGACGTGGATCGAGGTGATCCTCGAAGATGGCAAAGGCGGCGAACAGGTGATCTTCGTACCGCTGGCTGCCATCCCCTGGCGCGATATCGTGCCGTCGTTCCTGTGGTTCCTGCTCAAGCTTGGCCTGTTCATCGTCGGCGGACTCGTGCTCTGGAAGAAGCCTTTCGACCCCGCGGCCACGCAGTTCTTTCTCCTCTGCGTGGTGACCTTCGGCGCCTATATCGGCGGCTACCACTGGACCCACCTGGTGACGTCCCCCTGGCTACTGCTCGTCTTTCTCGGTTGTAGCCTCATGCTGCCCCCGGTCAGCTTGCACTTCTACCACGTTTTCCCCCGGCAGAAACACTGGCTCCTCGCACATCCCCGACTCACGCTCGCGGTCATCTACGGTCCGGCGGCAGGCTTTCTCGGACTGCTCGCCTGGATGTACGTCTCGAGCTACCGCATGGCCCTCGCCGGCTTTGATCCCGGCGAAACCTGGCGCGCCGCCATCGCCAACACCATCTACGGATACTTCGGTCTGGGCGCCATGCTTTACCTCGGCAGCGTCTTTTGCCTTATCCACAGCTTCCGGTCCGCGATCAACAAGGAAGAACGCAATCAGGTCAAGATCATTCTCATCGGCGCCTCGCTGGCGCTCATTCCGATCGGCTACTCGCTGTATCTGGCCGTCGGCGAAGGGGATGCCTTCAGCGCCGGCGCCGCCACCTGGCCGATGTTCTTCGCCTCCACCTTCATCACCATCGCCTACGCCATCAGCATCACCCGCTACCGTCTCATGGAACTTGACAAGATCCTGAGTTCCAGCGCCGGTTACTTCTTCACCAGCTTCTTGGCCGCGGCTCTTTACTATTTCCTGGTCTTCGTCGGCACCCTCATCTTCAACCAGTACATCGCCGGCCCGTCGCTCACCGAGGCGCTCGCCGTCAGCACCACGGCCCTCATCTTGATGCTCGGCCTGGATCTGGCGCGGGCGCGTATCAAGAAGGCGCTGGACCGCCGTTACTCGCGCGATAAAGGCCAACTCGACCGAACCATGCATCAACTGGGGCAAGAGATCGAAAAGCTGGTCGACGCCCCGAGCCTGGCGGCGAAGATGCTCTCGACCACCGCGGACGTCCTCAATATCCATCACGGCGCCATCTACCTCTTGCAACCGGGCGAGCCGCAAGTCTATCGCCTGGCGGGAACAACGGGGCAGTCGCCGCCGCTCGAGGAACTCTCCCCCTACTTTCCCCTCGTCGAAGCCGTACGCAGCGGCAAGGTCGTCCTCAGCCGATCGCGGCTCGGCTCCGTCGTGACCGCGTCGCAGAAGCAACTCCAGTTCCTGCGCGGCGAGATCGCCCAGCCGCTCATCTACGAAAATCGTCTGCTCGCCATCCTTATCCTCGGCCCCAAAGATCCGCCCTATCGCACTGAGGATCTCGATCTGCTCACCGCGCTGGCGCAGGTGACGGCGCTGGCGATTGCCAGTGCCGAGGGGCATCGCATCATCGATCAACTCAATCAGGAATTGCAGACCAAGGTGCAAAAAATCTCGGAGCAACAGCGGCGGATCTTGTCGCTCCAAAGCCAACTCCATCGGCAGTCGGCTCCTACGGCCGTTCCTGAAGACGCGGAGATTCCGCCCGAACTGACCCCCGCGCCTCCGTTGGGCGGGATCGTCGGCAAAAGTCCGATTGTGCAAGGACTTTTGGACCTCGTCCGCAAGGTCGCCGGCACCGACGCCGTCGTCTTGCTCCGCGGCGAATCGGGAACCGGCAAGGAACTGCTGGCCCAGGCGCTGGTGGAATCGAGTCCGCGCGCCGGCAAGCCCTTCATCAAAGTCCACTGTGCCGCGCTCTCGGCGAGCCTGCTCGAGAGCGAACTCTTCGGCCACGTCAAAGGCGCGTTCACCGGCGCCCACAAGGACAAGGTCGGCCGATTTGAACTGGCGAGCGGCGGCACCCTCTTCCTCGACGAAATCGGCGATATCAATCTCGAAGTCCAGACCAAGCTCTTGCGCGTCCTTCAAGAACGAACCATCGAACGCGTCGGCTCCGGCGATCCCATCGCCGTCGACGTCCGCATCATCACGGCCACCAATCAAAACCTCGAGAACCTGATCCAGGTCGGCCGATTTCGCGAGGATCTCTTCTACCGGCTCAACGTCTTTCCGATCTACGCCCCCGCCCTACGACAAAGGCCCGGCGACATCCCCGATCTGGTGCGCCACTTCATCAAGCAGTCGGCGCAGGCGTGCAAGAAGGACGTCGCCGACATCGACGATCAGGCGCTGGAGTTGCTCGTGCGTTACGCCTGGCCCGGCAACATTCGCCAGCTGCAAAACGTGATCGAGCGCGCCGTCGTCATCGCCGACGGCAACATCATCACGACGCACGAGATCCCCGAGGAAATGTTTTCCTCCGAGGCGCGGGCGATGCCCCGGCTGCATTCGGAAGGTTTCGCACCGACGAAATCGACTCGGCCGTTGTCGGCCCGGCGGCAGGAACGCCTGCGCCGCGAACGCGAGGAGTTGATGCAGGCGCTCTCGCAGGCAGGGGGCAATCGCGCGGAAGCGGCCCGCGTGCTCGGCATCGCCCGCAGCACCCTCGTCAGCCGACTGAAGAAGTTGGGCCTCGATTGACCGAGCCGGAAGTTTGTTTGTCACCGCCAACCGTCGCTGCAAGATGCGAAGAAGATTTGCCACAGAGGTCACAGAGGACTCAGAGGAAGAATCCAAGCGATAAACTGCACGCGGCGGAGAATGACGCTCTCGTTCCCGGGCTCTGCCCGGGAGCGCACTGCATTCGAGGCTCGGCCTCGCAGACCAATATCCCCCGCAAAGCCATTCCATTTCTAGCCAGCACGCACAAGCGAGGCAGAGCCTCCGGGCAGTGCGTTCCCGGGCAGAGGCCGGGAACGAGAGTATCCATGTTCCCCGCTCGCGGTATAGATTTCTGCCTGCTCTTCTTATCTCTGTGCTCTCTGTGGCTAATGCCTTTTTGCGGCCAGGAAGTTCGGAGTTCCGCGTCATTTCTCACCTGAGCTTGTCGTGCGCCGGTAAAATGGGTATACGGGGCGTGTCCGAATCTCGGCCCCGGTAAGGAGATCGTCATGGCCCTCAGCGTCGCGCAACTCGAAGAACAGAAGAAGCAAGCCGAGGAACTCCTCTTTTCCGGCCCGACCAAACTCGGGTTCGCCAAGAGCCTGTTCTTCGGGCATTTTCACGCGCCTCTGCTGTTCCCCTATCCGGAGATCGCGCCGCAGGAGAAAGCCGACCTCGACCGCACCCTCGCCGAGCTGCGCCGCTTCGCCGATACGCACATCGACGCCGCCGAGATCGACCGCATCTGCGACATCCCGCAAGCCGTCATCGACGGTCTGGGCGCTCTCGGCGTCCTGGGCATGACCGCCCCCAAGGAACATAACGGCGCCGGGTTCTCGCAGCTCGCCTACACCAAAATCCTCGAACTCATCGGCGGGCACTGTTCCTCGACCGCGGTGTTCGTCAACGCCCATCATTCGATCGGCATCCGCGCCCTGCTCCTCTTCGGCACCGAAGCGCAGAAGAAGCATTGGCTCCCCGACATGATGACTGGCAAGAAACTTGCCGCGTTCGCCCTCACCGAACCCGAAGCCGGGTCCGACGCGTCCAACGTGCAGACGACCGCCAAGCTCTCGGACGACGGTAAGAATTACATCTTAAACGGGCAGAAGCGTTACATCACCAACGGCGGCATCGCGCAGGTGCTCACGGTGATGGCCCGTACCGCGGACGACAAGATCACCGCATTCTTGGTGACGCCCGACATGCCCGGGTTCGAAGTCGTGGAGGCGCGCATGCCCAAGTGCGGCATTCGCGGCACCGCCACCGCACGGCTCGCGTTTCATGATATGCCCGTGCCCAAGGAGAACATTTTGGGCCCGCTCGGCAAAGGCTTGCGCGTCGCGCTCACCGTGCTCGACTTCGGTCGGACGACGTTCGGCGCGAGCTGCACCGGCGCCGCCAAGACGTGCCTCAAGGCCGCCGTCATGCACGCCAATCGCCGGGTGCAGTTCAAGGAACCGCTCGCCGAGTTCGAACTCA
This sequence comes from Gemmatales bacterium, assembly GCA_038217425.1. GTDB lineage: Bacteria > Planctomycetota > Planctomycetia > Gemmatales > Gemmataceae > JAIEPT01. The sequence goes on along the minus strand of JBBQPM010000195.1, from coordinate 4,380 downwards.
TCAAGAAGAAGATCGCGTTCATCGCCTCGCATACCTACGCCATGGAAGCGATGACCTCGCAGTGCGCCGGCTTCATCGACCGCGGCTTCGAGGATTTCATGGTCGAGACGGCAATGCTCAAGGTCTTCTCCACCGAGCACCTCTGGACCATCGTCAACGAAACGCTGCAAATCTTCGGCGGGCAGGGATATTTCTCCAACGAGCCGTACGAGCGGATGATGCGCGACGCGCGCATCAACACCATCGGCGAGGGCGCCAACGAAGTCCTCAAGGCGTTCATCGCCGTCGTCGGCATGCGCGGCGTGGGCGAGTCGCTCAAGGGAGTGCTCGACGCCCTATCGCATCCGCTGCGCGACTTCGGCAAACTGTGGAGATTCGGCACGGGCCAAATTACGCAGCGGATGTTCTCGCCCGACGTCCCGGTGCAAACTCCCGCCCTCAAGCCCCACGCGAAAGAGCTGGGCGGCCGGGTCCGCGAGTTCGGCATTGCCGTCCAGAATGTGCTCAAGGCGTTCCGCAATCAGGCGATGACGATGCCGGGCTACCCGACCAATCCGGAAATGACGATCGCGGAAGTCGTACTAAAAAGCCAATACATGCACGAACGGCTGGCGAACGTCTCGAGCGATCTCTATGCCTCGGCTTGCGTCCTCAGCCGGCTCGACGCACTCAAAGCCAGCAACGGCGACGCCCAGGCCGGGCTCGATCAGCAAGCGGGCAAGTTGTTCCTCACGACCGCGGACCGGCGCATCAAGGAGACCTTGGCGTCGCTGTGGGACCACGACGACGCGCTCGTTTCGCAGACAGCGAACCTCTTTCTCAAGGGATGATGTTCGTAGAGAAGTGATTGCCGCTGATTCGTAGGGCAAGCGGCCTCGCTTGCCTGGTTAGCAAGGCAAGCGAACCGCTTGCCCTACGAGTGGAGCACCCCATCGTTCACGTTTACCCACAAAGATTGTCCACTTCTTCATAGCTCCGCGATGAAACCTGTTGATCTCGAGGTTCAAGCTCATCGGCGGCTCGACGTTTACGTGTGAATCGTCTTGGCGTGTTCGTCGAAGTCGTGCACCGGCTTCCAGTTCGTGTCGTCGCCCAGGTCGACCAGGAATAAAATGGCGCCGATCTTGAGCGCGTCGCCCGTGCGCAGCGTGCGCTGGCTGATGATGCGTTCGCCGTTTAAGTACGTGCCGTTGCTGCTGCCGAGGTCGGAGGCGGTGACGTCGTCCCGGCGGATGTGGATCAGGCAGTGATGCCGGCTGACGTCGGTGTGATGCAAGGTGAGGTCGCAATCGCTGCCGCGGCCGATCAGGAACTCGTCGGACTGCAGTGCAATCTCGCGAAATCCCTCGGCGGTTTTCTCCAGAAGTCTGGCTTTCATGGGAGGACTCCATGAATGAGTGTTGGGGTTTCGATTCTGCCACTATATCAGAGAGCTATTTTCGCCGCCGCATCTTCGAGAGGAATTTTATGCGCCAGCGCGGCTGATCCTGCTCGTCCTCGATGTCGCCGATGAGTTCCTCGAGGATGTCTTCCAGCGTGATCAGGCCCAGAATCTTTCCCGATTCGTCGCGGACCAGGGCCATGTGGCGCTTCGCTTTGCGGAAGAGCCTGAGGGCGTTGCTGACCTCTTCATCGGGCTTGAGGAAGATGGCCGGATACATGGCGTCTTCGAGGACGACGATGTTCGTGAGCGTGAAGAGGAAGAAGAGATCCTTGGTGTTGACGACGCCGACGACGTTGTCGAACTCGCCTTCATACACCGGCATGCGCGTGTGCCCGCCCTGGCGCACCTTGTCCATGACGACCTCGGCGGACATGTAAAGTTCCAGGGCGTCCATGCTGCTGCGCGGAATCATGAGATCCTTCACCTCCTTGGAGGCGAGGTTGAAGACGTTCTGCAAGAGCGTTGCCTGGTCCTTGTCGATGATGCCGGCTTCTTCGGTGTCCTCGATGAGCATCGCCAGTTCGGCAGCGGAGTGGACCATCGATTCGGGCGCGGGCTTGAAGCCGAAGCGCTGGGCGATGCGGTTGCCGGTGGTGTTCATCATCCAGATGAGAGGCCGGGCGGCGACTTCGAAATAATGCAGGGGCTGGGCGACCCACAAAGCCACGCGGTCGGGCGTTTGCAGGGCCATCGTCTTGGGGACGAGTTCGCCAAACACGACATGGATGAACGTGATGAAAAGAAAGATGACCGTACCGGCGACGGCGTGACTGGCGAGCCAATCCCACGGCGGCGGCACGACGTCATGCAAGAATACGAGCAAGCGCGAAGCGAGCTGGTTTTCTGCAATCCACCCGAGAGCGAGGCTGCTGAGCGTGATGCCGAGTTGCGTGGCGGCGATCGCCTGATCGAGATGCTCGACCGCGCGCAACACGGAGGCGGCGCCCGCGACGCCTTGCTTTACAAGTTCCTCGACGCGCGTCTTTCGGACCGCGACGAGCGAGAATTCCGCCGCCACGAAAAAGCCGTTGAGCGCCACGAGCCCGAATGCTGCGAGTAAGCCGAGCGATGTCCAGAGCCAATCCACGCGTGTTCCGTTCCGAGAGCGGACGGGAGATCTTCAACGGATATGTTACGATCTCGAAAGTTAAGAGAAAGCCCAGGGACGGCTGTCCCTGGGGATTCGTGCCGATTTATCGAATGCCGTCGAGGAAGCCCTCGAGCTGTCGGCTACGCACTGGATGCTGAAGTTTGCGGACCGCCTTGGCCTCGATTTGCCGCACGCGTTCGCGCGTCACCTTGAAGATTCGGCCGACCTCTTCCAGCGTGTAAGTGTAGCCGTCCCCCAGGCCGTAGCGGAGCTTGATGATCTCGCGCTCGCGGTAGGTCAAGGTCTTGAGGACGTGGTCGATCTTGTCCTTGAGCATCTCGTGCGTGGCAGCGTTCACCGGCGATTCGACGCCGTCGTCTTCGATGAAGTCGCCGAAGTAGCTGTCTTCGCTCTCGCCAACCGGCCGATCGAGACTGATCGGATGCCGCGAAATCTTCATCACGCGGCGCGTCTCGTCCGGGCTCAGGCTCGCTTCCTTGGCGATCTCGTCGATCGTCGGTTCGCGGCCCAGCGTCTGCAGCAGCTTCTTCGAGACGTTGCGCAGCTTCGACATCGTCTCGATCATGTGGACCGGAATGCGGATCGTGCGTGCCTGGTCGGCAATGGCCCGCGTGATCGCCTGGCGAATCCACCACGTGGCGTACGTGCTGAACTTGTAGCCGCGCCGATACTCGTACTTGTCGACCGCACGCATCAGGCCGGTGTTGCCTTCCTGAATCAGGTCGAGGAACGACAGACCGCGGTTGCGGTACTTCTTGGCGATGGAGACGACGAGCCGCAGGTTGCCGCCGGAAAGGTCGCGCTTGGCCTGTTCGTATTCGTGGTAGCGTTCGCGGACGGAGTCCATACGACGCCGAAGCGAGCCGGAATCCTCGAGCGTCATCAGCATCAGATCGTGGAGTTCCTTCTCGAAGTTCGCCTTGTCTTCGCGGGCCGTGCGCAGGCCTTCGAGGTCGGCGATCTTCTTTTCCAGCTCGTCCATGCGATTGGCGATCTGGTCGAGCTTCTTCATCAGCGGCTGAACCCGCTGCGTGCGGATCGAAAGCTCCTCGACCAGCGTGACCGCTTTTCGCCGCCGAATTTTCAGATTGCGCCGGCTGACCTTGTGGTCTTCCTCGCCGATGCGCGGATCGAGGCTCTTCTGAAAATCCTCGACGTTCTGTTCGAGCAGGTGCTCCAGCGTCTTGAGATTGTGCGGCATGCGCTGGAGGATCTTGTCTTTTTCAAGATTCTCGGTGAGCGAGACCTTGATCGTGCGATCGAAGGGGAGTTCGCCGGTGTGGACGCGTTTGAGCGTGTCGACGACGTTGGTGAGGGCGTAGTCGCACTCGAGGACCTTGCGGCGAAAGCGCTTGCGGGTGACTTCGATTTTCTTCGCGAGGTTGATTTCCTCGGTGCGGGAGAGGAGCGGGATCTCGCCCATCTGGGTGAGGTACATGCGGACAGGATCGTCGATTTTCTTGCCGTCGCCGTCTTCTTCGATGATGGCGGCGATGTCGAGTTCGCGGAGTTCGGGTTCGGCCTCATCGGCGCGCGGCGCGCTGGTGTTCTCGCGCTGCTCGGCCTCGTTTTCGTCGATGAGTTCGATGCCTTGCTCTTCGAGCACCATGAGAAGCTGGTCGAGCTTCTCGGGGTTGACGGCGTCGTCGGGCAGGAACTCGTTGACCTGGGTGTAGGTCAGAAAGCCTTTTTCTTTGCCCTGCTCGATGAGCGCCTTCAGGCCCTCGTCCAATTTCAGTTCCATCAAAACCTCCGGACTTTGGGATGATCCCGAAAGAATGAAAAATGAAAAATGAAAAATAGAAAATGAAAAACGGAAGACCCG
>JBBQPM010000194.1:0-13113 GCA_038217425.1 Gemmatales bacterium | reverse complement strand
TGAGGCCTGGGTAAGATGTAATCCCTGGATCGGCCCTGAAGGGGCCGCTCGACCGCACGTGTCTGTCGAGCGGCCCTTACAGGGCCGTCTACAGACATCGACGTACCCAGGCCTCACGGCCTGGGCTACAGGAGACGGCCTTACAGGCCGAAGAGAATTGCTCCGGTCGTCATTGCCCGCGATAAAAAATGGCGCTGTCCAACTAAGGTCGTGCCTCCAACATCTTCGGCGTCGATTCCTTCTCCTGCCAATAGCTATTGTCGAGTTCCCACACGCCCTGCACGCTCTGCCGCAGCGGTCGGCCGTTCTCCGGGCCCGGGTCGCGGCACTCGCGCAGCACCAGGATCAAATCCGACAACGCCGCGGGATGGGCGTAGATGTAATTGTGGCTCCCCGAAAAATCGCTGACCCGGCACTCGACGAACTGTAGATTCGGCATGCTCGAGAGCATCTGTCGGACTTTGGGACTGAAGTCGCGGGGGCCGATCAAGCCGAGGCGCTTGCGGCTGCCGAAGACGACGTCGGCGAGTTCGATGACGCGGTCGCTAGTCGAGGCGTAAATGGTCGTCCGCTTGGCGGCGGTGACGAGATTCTCGGCGACGAAGCGCTGCATGAAGACGTCCTCGTCGAGATCGGGAGCCGCGAGGATGAGATTCTCGAGCTTGAGCGTCTTCTGAGTCGATTGCCCGGCGGCGACGTAGCCGGTGTGGAGTTCGCGCAGGGCGGAGATGGTGACGTCGGCGCCCCGGCTATGGGCGATGAGATGGATGCGTTCGACGCCGGGGCAGGCGGCGAGCGTCTTCAGGAAGTTTTTTAGGTGAAATACTGTAAATTCGCCCGATTCTCGGTCGTAGGCGTAACCGCGTAGTCCGCCGAACCCCGCGGGCCAGGTGTAGCAGATCGGCACCCCGACTCGGCCCGTGAAGTGCCAGACCTGGGCGGCCTGGATGACGGCGTCTTCGAACGTGTTGTTGACGCCGTGAATGAAGACGTAGACGTCTTTCTGCGGATTGCAGGCGAGCCGATTCTGCACGAGCTGGTGCAGGTGCTTTTGCTGTTCGTGGAGATTGAGCTTGGCGTCGTTGCAAAGTTGGAAGCCCTGGTCGCAGTATTCCAGGCGCTCGAGCTGGGGATCGAAGCAGCCCAGTTCTTCGACTTTGAGCATTTTGAGTTCGAGGGCCTGGCGTCGGTTAGGCGCCACGCTTTCGCGAATGAGTTCCTTCCACGTTGGGCTTGGATCGAAGGAGACCTGAGCGGTGCCGAAGCCCATGCGCTTGGCTCGGCCATAGCCGTACTTGACGCCCTTGGGGCTGCACTCGACCGAGCGATCGGTGACGTAGAGGACGTCCATGATCGGCGATTGTTCTTCCTGGGCGCAGTGTGCGAAGAACTGGTCGGCGTCGCGGTGGCGCAGGAAGTTCGGGCTGGCCGCCAGGTAGGGCCGATAAGCGCAGCCCCCCACGCAGCCAACCAACAACAAAGAGACGATAACGCGTTTCATCAATCCGCTCCGAGGACGGGGACTCATACCGATCTTACGAGGCCCGGTCAAGGCGGATTGCGGCGGACGGCGTGGACGAGGAAAGCGAGGCGACTTCGGCGAAGCGTGCGCAGCGCGCCGGCGCAAGGCGGGCGCTCTACGCTGGGAAATGTGCCGGGAATCTTGCGGCGTTCGCGATGCCGGAAACTTACCCCGACACACTCTTCGGGCTCCAAAGTGACGCGGCTTTTGCTACATTTCCCACATGGCCACGCTCTCCCTCGATGATGACGATCGCGCCATTTACGAATGGCAACTCTGGGTCGCCGGGTTCGGCGAAGCGGGGCAGGCTCGGCTCAAGTCGTCAAGCGTGCTCGTCTCGCGCATCGGCGGCGTGGGGGGCGCGCTCGCACTGCACCTGGCGGCCGCGGGCGTCGGCAAGCTCGTCCTCGCACATGCGGGCGACCTTCGGCCCAGCGATCTCAACCGGCAGATCCTCATGTCGCACGCCGGGCTCGGCACGCCGAGACTCGATCAGGCCATACGTCGGCTCCGCGAGTTCAATCCGCGTCTGGAGATTGAAGGCCTGGCCGAGAATGTGAGCGAATCCAACGCCGCTCGGCTCGTGAGAACAGTCGACGTCGTCGCCTCGTGTGCGCCGCTCTTTCCGGAGCGGATGCTGATGAACCGCGAGGCCGTTCGGCAGCGTAAGCCGCTTGTGGACTGTGCCATGTTCGAGATGGACGCGCAGCTTCTCACGGTCTTGCCGGGCCGCTCGGCGTGTCTGCATTGTTTGTATCCGACGCCCCCGGCCGCGTGGAAGCGGCAGTTCCCCGTCTTCGGCGCGGTGGCCGGCGCCATCGGCGCGCTCGGGGCGATGGAGGTTATCAAGGTGCTGGCCGGGCTCGGCGAGTCGCTCGCCGATCGGCTGCTCCTGTGCGACCTGGCGGGGATGAACTTCCGCAAAGTCGCGGTCAGCCGAAACCCCGCATGTCCGACCTGCGGCGATGCCAAAGAGTCGTGAACCTACTTCTTGACGATCGTGATCAAGATCGGCGGGCTCGAATACGCCACCTTGACTACGAAGTTGATCGACACGTTCGCCACCACGCTGATCGGCACGCGCTCCACCGGTTCCGACGTCGGCGCCGCCTTGAGCGTGACGTAGCCTTTGCTCCCCGTGCCCAAGAGCGTCTTGCTTTTGCCAGGCACCACCGTCACGCCGGGGGGAAGCGGGTTGCCGAAGACCGTTCCCAGATGGGCGAGCATGACGTCGAGCGAGACGCCCTTGTCGTAGTCGAGTCGGCGCAAGATGGTGACGTCGATCTTCACTTCCTCGCCGGGCTTTAGCGTGATTTCGGTCGTGCTGACGTCGACCTTCTGGATGTCCGAGGGATTGGTGACGGCGATGACCTGCGTGTTGACGTCGAATTTAGCGCGGCCGCCGCCGGGGGAGTAGATCTCCTGATTGGACTGCACGACTCGCACCGCCGGCGCTTCCCCGCTTTTGAGAACCGCCGTGCCGACGAGTTCGACTTGCGTCGCCGAGAGCGTCGCGTCCTGGGCCGCGGTCAGCACGATCAGGCCGACGGTCATCGTGGGCGAAATCGTCACGGAGGTGGCGGTGATTTCGTTCGGCAGTCCCTTGACTTCGACCGCGACGGGCCCGGCAAAGCCGCCGGTGCGTAGCACATGGACGTACCAGGCGGCACTGGAGCCGGGGCCAATCATCGCTTTATCGGGATCGACTCGTAGCGAGAAATCGGGACGCGTCTCTTCCATCTCGACGTAGTAGACGAACGACGGGCCCCCCTTGCTGTTGAGATCGCGGACGCGCAGCGTGTAGTCGCCGTCGGCAGGGACGACGTACGTGAGCGACGCCTCCTGGGAATGCGAGGTGTCGTTGCCCGCGAGCTGCACGCCCTTGGCATTGAGAATCTCGAGCACGCCGTGCAGGCTCGAATTGTAGAGCGTGCCGAAGCGCCGCGCTTTCAGTTCGAGACGCAGCGATTGTCCCTTCTTGGCCGCGAACCGGTAGTAATCCATTTCGCGTTTCAGGGCGATGCGGCCATTGATGCCGGTGGGCAGCGTCACCGATTGCGGCTTTTCTTCGCTGCTGCCGGGGATTTCGAGCGTCTGCGGCAAATCACTGACGAGGAAGGTCACCGGATTGGACAGTTCGCCGCCGAGGTCGACCTGAACTTCCTGAACGCCAAGTTTGGCGGGAACGACGACTTTCGCCTTGGACTTCCCCGCCGAGCCGATCGCCGTCACGTCGAGGGTTTTGCCGGGATTGCCGGCGAAGGGAAGCACGTGCGAGGCATAGGGTTTGTTCGTAGCTGAGAGGGCGTAGACCCAGCGCGGGTCGCCGTCGTAGGTCGATTCGCGGACCTGAATGACATACGGGCCGGCCTTGGGGAGCACGAAGCTCAGCATCGGATCGGCGAAATAGAAGTGATCGTTGGCGGCCAACTCGCGGCCTTCCCCGTCCAGGAGCACGAGCATCGGCTTGGCGTGCTTCTGCAAATCATGAATCTTGTCTTGCAGGCGGGCGCAGTGAAGTTCGAAGGTCACGTGTTCGCCTTCTTTGCCTTCGAACTTGTAGTGATCGAGATCCTCGACGACTTCGAGCTTGCCGGCCACGACGCAGGGAAGCTTGATCGCGGGCGCCTTTTGGAGCAAGTCGTTGCCGTCCTTCTCCACAATGACCGGCGCATCGACGACGACGAGTTGGCCGATGCTGGAGACGCCCAGCGCGGTCGCCAGACGAAACTCGCGCACGCCGAGCTTGGCGTCGGCGTCGACCGTGATCTTCAGCTTGACTTGCTTGACGACAGGGACGTTCGACGTCGCGACATTCTGGGGCGCCTCGCCGAGCAGTTCCGCCTTGAGCCCCGATCCTTCGAAGAGCGCCTTGTAGACCCCCAGGAAGTTTTGCGTACCGTCGACGAGCACCTCGGTGGTCTGCCCGCGCTGGACGGCGACGGGATAGGCGTAGGTGATCATCGGGAACGACGTCTGGGCGAAGAGCGCGGGAGCGCACGCGAATGCGGCGAGGCAAAGAAGAGGACGCATGGCGGGAACCTCAAGGGGCGCGGAAGAATCTCGGCGGGTCACGTCGGTCATTTTCGGGCAAACGCGGACGGTGGTCAAGGAGCAAACCGGTAAACGAAAAAGCGGCGGAGATCTTCATCTTGAAGATTCCGCCGCTCGCAATCAGACCGTTCGCGATTATTCGGTGACTTTCAGTTTGACCATTTGCTTGTTTTCCGTGACGCCGGGGGCCGTGGCCGTGATCGTGATGGTGTGTTCTCCGAGTGCGGCATTGTCGGCGGCTTTAAACGTAAACGTCTGCGAGTCCGAACCCGACGCGATCGTCAAAGCGGTATCGGTCGCGGTGACGCCCTTGGGGAGATCGGAGACGGTGAGTTTCACCGGTTCCTTGAAATCCGTCCGCGTAATCTTGACCTGAAGCGTCTCTTCTTTACCGCGCTTGATGGACTCTGTTTCTTTGAGCGTAACCTTCAGCTTTTTCTGCTCCACGACGGGCGTATTCCCGCTGGTGTTAGCGGTCTTCGGGCCGTTCGTGGTGGAAGACTGCCGGTTGCAACCGATGAAGACGATGGTTGCGAGACCGAACACGGCGAGATTCATGGCGCGATTCATGGAAACACCTCAACAAAGTGGATAGGACGAACAAACGTAACGATTATGCGGATTGCTCTCAAGCAATGCGCGTGCCGTTGAAAGAAAAGCTTGCAAAAATTTCTGGTTCGCAGCAATAAATGCATTTAGCGTGAAAATGCGGCCCGGAGAATTGGCAGTAAATCGCGTGCCGTGCGGAAGACTAGTTCCGAGACCTGGCGCCTGGCCTGCGCATTAAGGGATGATCCTAAGAAAATCAGAGGGTCGAAGAATGTCGACGACGTCCGTCAGCGACATCCCTGTGACCAATGTGCGGAGATGAACCTCTGTTCCATAAGCGTCCAGGGTCAGCGTGCTCAAGGCGTGTTCGCCCCAACGTAGATATTTTTCCTCGGGCGTGCCGACAAGTTTCGGTCGCAACGCAGGTAAAGCAAACATCCCGATTTGGACGAGATTTCGCGCTTCCGAATACGCGCGCTGAGCGGAATCTCCCTCGGCGAACTCGAACGACGCCTCGAACGCGAGTCCGAAGTCTTCGTGCAGCCTCGCCGTCAGGCGTTCGACGCAAGGAAAGCGCTCCGTCAACGGATCCCACGGCGCCGATCGGCCGTTCGTCACCCGCTTGAAGTTGCGGACAACGACGCCGAGATGCCGGTTGGCCTGGGCGAGGGCGCGGTCAGCGACAGTCAGGCCCAGCGTTCTCGGATCGAGTTCCAAATACTTCTGGATCGCCTTCTCCGAACCGCGCACGAGCACCATTGCCTTGCCACTCGCGGGAAGGAGAATGCATTCGTCGTCTAATTGGTAGTAGGTCGTTCCTCGATGTTGCTTGGCGGTCCTCCCCGGCAGAGGTACGACGAGCGGCGACTTGAGTTGAAGGAACCGGAGCGTGTCGGCGCCGTGGTTCCAGTGAGTCAGCCGTTCGACGTCCGCTGTACGCACGCCAAGCTTGTCCATGTCATCGCTGAGCTGCTTGATCTCCGGAAGTGCCACGAACTTGCTCCCCGCGCGTGAAGCGAGAAGATCGGACAGACGAACGAAGACCTTCACGTCGCTTTCCGAGGGGATGAGGTCGAGGTCCGGCGCCCGCGGGGGCGTCCTCGGTTCAATCGCCGCACTCGGGACTTCCTCTTGCGGAATGTCGGCTTCGGCGAACCAGCCGAGAAAGACGCCGGCAGTCCCGATGCCCATCGCGAAAGCGACGCTCAGGATCACTAGCTTCGTCTTCCAAGGCCCGGTCACGTCAGCGCCCGCCGGCGCAGTTGGCCGCACGCGGCGTCGATCTGCGAACCCTTGCGCTTGCGCACCTTCACGCTGATGCCGCCATGCTTCAGCGTCGCCACGAACGCGTCCAGCGACTCCGCCGTCGGCCGACGATAGGGCAGCCCCTCAACTTCGTTGAACGGTATCAGGTTGACGTGCGCCCCTCGGCCCTTCAGCAATCGTCCCAGCGCCTTGGCCTCGCCGACGTGATCGTTGAGCCCGCCCAGGAGGACGTACTCGAACGTCACCTGCCGACCTGTCGTTCGGTAAAAATAGTCGGCTGCTTCGAGGATTTTTTCCAGGCCGATAGGCTCATTCGTCGGCACGATCTTGGTGCGGAGCGAATTGTCCGGGGCATGCAGCGATACTGCCAGATGATACTGCTTGCCGAGATCGGCGAGTCGGCGGATCTTCGCGGGGAGGCCGACGGTCGAGATGGTGATGTGTCGGGCGCCGATGCCCAGGCCAAGCGGGCTCCCGGCGACTTCGAGCGCTTCGAGTAAGGCGTCGAGATTGGCGAGCGGTTCGCCCATGCCCATGACGACGATGTGCGTGAGCCGGGCCGGTTTCACGTCGCTCGGCACGAGGGGCGGCAGGTTGCGCAGGCGCACGAGCTGTTCGAGGATCTCGGCGACCGTGAGGTTGCGTTCAACGCCGCCAATGCCGCTGGCGCAGAAGACGCAGCCCATGCCGCAGCCGACCTGCGTGCTGATGCAGGCGGTTCGGCGATCGTCTTCCTGGATCAGAACGCATTCGATGAGATGCCCGTCGGCAAGTTTGAGAAGCAGCTTATGGGTGCCGTCGTCGGCTTCGAGATGGCGCTCGACCTTGCTGCCGAAGAGGGCGAAGGACTCCTCGAGTTCCGCGCGAAGTTGCTTGGAAAGATCGGTCATCTGCTGGAACGACTCGGCTCCCTGAGCGAGGATCCAGCGCTGCAGTCCTTGCGTGTGCCAGGGTTTTTGGCCGCGCTCGAGGAGCCAGGCGCGGAGTTTGCTCGTGGGGACTTCGAGCAAGCCGGGCTTGCGGTCGGCGATCAAGGGGAGGGGCTGCGGTTCCATGCTGATTGAGATAGCCCGTGGCCCCCGGTTTGGCGAGAGTGGACACGCCCGGGTTTGCCGCTTACGATGCATGACATGAAGATTCCACGCTGCCAGACCGGCTATTGCACCAACGTCCACGCGGGCCCCGATCTCGCCGGGATGCGCGCCAACCTCGAGCGCTACGCTCTCGCCGTCAAACGCTCGGCCTCGCCAAACGAGGCGATGGGCATCGGCCTGTGGTTCTCCGCGCAAGCCGCGAGCAAGCTGCGTGCGGAGGGTCAGGTTCAGGAGCTGCGCGACTGGCTGGCCCAGTCGGGGCTCGTGCCGTTTACGTTCAACGGCTTTCCGCACGGCGACTTCCATCAAGACGTCGTCAAGCATCGCGTTTACCATCCGACCTGGGCCGAACGCGCCCGGCTCGATTACACGCTCGACCTGGTCACGATTCAAGATGCGCTCCTGCCCGTCGGCATGGAAGGAAGCATCTCCACGCTGCCAATCGGCTGGGGTTCGCCGGCGCCGACGGACGCGTTCTTGCAAGCCGCGGCGGACAATTTGCTGCACTTGGCGGAACATCTGCGTCGGCTCGAAGAGGACCGCGGACGACTGATCTCCGTGTGCCTGGAACCGGAGCCCGGCTGCGTGCTGCAGCGAACCGGCGACGTGCTCGTATTCTTCGATCGCTACGTGCCGAAATGGGCTCGGCGTTACCTGCGCGTGTGCCATGACGTCTGTCATTCCGCGGTCATGTTCGAAGGGCAAGCCGAGGTCTTGGACGCCTATGAGAAAGCGGGCATTCGCATCGGCAAAATTCAGGTCTCGGCCGCGGTTCGGGTCGATTTCGATGCGCTGTCGGCCGAACGCCGGCTCGAAGCGTTCGAGCAGCTGCGCCGCTTCGACGAACGGCGTTACCTGCACCAGACGCTCGTGAAAGCGCCCGGGCAGGAGCCGATTTACTACGAAGATTTACCGGATCTGCTGCAACAGACGACGACGCCGGCGGGCGAGTGGCGGACGCACTTTCACGTGCCGATCTATCTGGGCGCGTTCGGCTCCCTACGGAGCACGCAGGACGACATCCGCGCCTGTCTGCGGGCCGCGCGCAACGTTCGGCACTTCGAGGTCGAGACCTATGCCTGGGGCGTGCTCCCCGAAACTCTGCGTGAGCCGGACTTGGCCGCGGGAATCGCGCGCGAGATGACGTGGTTCTGGCAGGAGATGGAGCAGATTACTTCTTGACGGGGATCTCGCGGAACTCCATCGGCGCCCCGCAGCAGGCGCACGCTCCGGATTCGTAGCCCTTGATGATGCAGACTTCGCACCAGTAGTAGATGTCGTGCAGCTTGCCGTCCTTCAGGCTGTGGACGTTGATCGCCTGCAGCAGATCGCTCCCCGGCACGAGTCGCCCGATGATCCGCATCGGCCGGCGCAGCAGCTTCTTGTCGGTGAAGTACATTCGGCCCATGGCGTCCTTGACGAGCGGATGAACCTTGCCCGAATCGCTCACCAGCGCGACCCAGTACGGCGCGGCATCGGCGTCAAGTTTCACGCCCTGCTTGTCGAGAAGTTCCGCGAGCGGCACGACGGTTCCGTCGAAGGTCTCGAGTTTGAGCGCCCCCGACTGCGCCCAGCCGATCAGCAGCGGAGACGAACTCAGGAAAAGGGCGAAGACGATGCCGAAACGAACGCGATTCATGGCGATTCCTCCGTCTTCCAGTATAACGACCCGACCCCCGTACGCCACACCCTGGAGTTTCCCCACATGCTCATTTTCGACGCTCACCTCGATCTCGCCTGGAACGCCATCGATTGGAATCGCGACCTTCGGCTCTCGTGCGAAAAGATCCGCGCGCTGGAGACGGAGGCGGGCTACACGGATAAGGGCCGATGCGTCAACACGGTGTCGTTCCCGGATCTGCGTCGAGGCAAGGTGACGACGTTCATCGCCACGCTGCTGGCGCGGCTCTTGCGGATCGGTGCGATGCCGGCGATTCAGCGCTACGCCCACATGGAGGCCGCGTTCGGCGCCGCCATGGGTCAACTTCACTACTACCGCGGCCTGGAACAAGCCGGCCATCTCCGCTTCATCAAGGATTGGCCCACGCTCGAAGCGCATCTGAACGCGTGGAAAGCGGATGAAGACTCCAAGACGCTGCCGCTCGGCTTCATCCTCAGCATGGAAGGCGCCGACCCCGTGCTGCGGCCCGATCAGATCCAGGAATGGTGGGACGCGGGGCTGCGCATCATCGGCCCCACGCATTACGGCGTCAGCCCTTACGGCCACGGCACCTCGACCGAAGGGTGCTTCTTCGAGCAGGGCCCCGCGCTCCTCAAGGAGATGCAGCGCGTCGGCATGATCCTCGACGTCACCCACCTCTCGGATCAATGTTTCGACGAGGCCATGGACCTCTTCGGCGGCCCCATGCTCGCCAGCCATCACAACAACCGTACCCTGGTCCCGAATCAACGGCAGCTCACCGACGAGCAGACCAAGATCCTCATCAGCCGCGGCGCCGTCATCGGTCATGCCCTGGACATTTGGATGATGCACCCCAACTACGTTCGAGGCGTCACCAAGGTCGAGATCCCGCTGGAAAAGATTTGCGACCACATCGACCGCGTCTGCCAGATGGCCGGCAACGCCAAGCATGCCGCGATCGGCACCGACCTCGACGGCGGCTTCGGCAAGGAACAGTCGCCGTGCGACCTCGACACCATCGCCGACCTGCAGCGCATCCCCGGTTACCTGAGCAAGCGCGGCTACAGCGCGGCCGACATCGAGGGCATCATGCACGCCAACTGGATTCGATTCTTCAAGGACGCGTGGACCAAGAAGTGAGTGGAGTGCCGAAAGCCCAGGGATGGCTATCCCTGGGGCATGCCCAGGGATAGCCATCCCTGGGCTTTCGCAGTATTAGTGATTCAGCCGAAACTCCGCGCTGTTGATGAGCGCCCAGAAAATGTCCGACCACGCGCGCGACGTCTCGCCCTTCGCGATCCCCTCCTGCAAATGCGCCTCCAGACGCTGCCGTTCCTCGGGCCGGGGCAAGCGCGATAGCGTCAGCAAGTACAGCGTTTCCAGCTTCTGCTTGATCGGCACTTTCGATTCCACGATGATCTTCAGCGACGGATTCTTCGAGACGTCGGTCCGCTCCTGCACGAACTTGCCGTTCATCAGGAAGAGCGCCTGCTGAATCGACGTCTGCGTCTCGTGGCCTCGCTGGCTGCTGGCAAATTTTTGCAAGAACTCCCCGCGTGGCGTCGTCGCCGGCATGCCGAAGCCCATCGGCCTCATCGCGAGTACGGCGGCGCCGTCGTCCTTGTACGTCGTCGCTTCCGCGAAGCTGTCGAAGAATTGCTCCGCCGTCATCCCGCGTAGCGGCATTCGCGTAAAATACAGACTGTCCTTTGGATTTCCCGCCCCTTCGCTGGCACGTTGATATGTCTGGCTGTGCACGATCGCCCGTAGCAGGAACTTCACGTCGTAGTTGCTGGCCACGAACTCCTTGGCGAGCAGTTCCAGCAGCTCGGCATGCGCGACCTGTTCCAGCGTCGTCTCCTCCATCACCGGCTCCATCAGGCTGACGCCGAAAAAATAGATCCAAAGATGATCGACGGTCGCCTTGGCAAAGTACGGATTCTTCGGCGAGATGACCCAGTCCGCCAACTGCTCGAGGGCGTTCCCCTCGGCCGGCGGCACGTCGCCCGTGAGAAACTTCGCCTTCACGATCTTCTGCGTGCCGGGGATCTGGATCTCCTTCACCTTCACCGGCACGGCGTTCGGCATAAATGGGCGCACGATGCCAGGAGTCGATCCGCTAAAGAATGCGGCGAATTCCCAAAACTGGTCGCGCGACCAGGCAGCGAACGGATGCGAATGGCACTGGGCGCAATCGAGCTTGATTCCCAGGAACACGCGCGACGTGGTCGCCGCCAGGTTCTCCGCCTTGTTTTCGTTGTTCTGAAAAAAGATCTGGCTGCCGTTCGCCTGGCCGAAGCGATTGACCCCGCCGGCCTGCGTCAGAATTTCGCGGACGATCTGGTGGTAGGGCGTTTGCCGCTGCAAATGATCGCGCATCCACGTTTCGAAGCCGACGTTGTTCTGGAAGAATTGCTGATTCGTCGTACGCGGCAACAGGATGTTGCGCCACACTGCCGCCCAGTGCCGCTGGTAGTTCTTGTGCTCCAGCAGCCGATCGACCCATTCGACGTGTTTGTCCGCGGCCTGATTCTCGATGTAATCGCGGGCGTCGACGAGGTCGGGGATAGTCCCGGCGAGGTCCAGATGGAGCCGGCGAAAGAGCACCGCCGAATCGGCGCGCGGCGCCAGCGGGATGCCGTCCTGTTGGGCTCGGGCCGAGACCAACTCGTCGATCTTTTTACTGAGCGCCAGGCTTGAGGGCGTTTGAGCGGAGAGGTCGGTAGCCGCGAGGATCGCGAGCGCGATGCCGAGGTGGATTCGCCGCATGGCTGAAGCTCCGCAAGAAGGATTTCACCGCCAATAAGGACGAACGACCGCGTCGGTCATGACAGGAAAAAACGCTTCCCCTGACGCAGCGCCGGCGTCGGCTGGAACCGCAGCCCCAGCGCCTCGTAGACTTTGAGCCGATTGAGGACGTCGATGCTGTCGGCCCAGCGCAAGAGCCCGCCGCGAAAGGTCGGGAAGCCCAGGCCCAGGATCAGGCCCATATCGACGTCGCTCGGCTCGCGCACGATTTCTTCGCTTAGAACCAGGCTCGCCTCCACGACCATCGGCAGAAACAGCCGATCGGATATCTCCGCGCGCGAGAACTCCCGCGTGGAGGAGCGATGCGCGTCCAGGATTTTATCGAGTGCCGGGTCGTCGACGCCTTTAGGACCTTTGGCGTAGCTGTAAAACCCGCCGCCCGACTTCTGCCCGAGCCGGCCCGCTTGAACCAGATCGACCAGGAGCCGCGACGTTTTCGCACGTTCGGCGAAGGCCCGATTGACGACGTCCCCGGCTAAAAGCGCGGTGTCGAGCCCGACGACGTCGGAGAGCGTGATCGGCCCCATCGGCATGCCGAAGTCCAGCGCCGCCTGGTCGACGTCGCGCGGGCTCGCGCCCTCCTCGAGCATCGCCAGCGCCTCGTTGATGTACGGGAACAGAATCCGGTTCACGAGAAATCCCGGGCCGTCGCGCACCACGATCGGGCTCTTGCCGAGACGCTTGGCGAGCGCGACCAGCGTGGCCACGGTATGATCGCTCGTTTTTTGGCCGCGGATAACTTCGACGAGTTGCATGCGGTCGACGGGATTGAAGAAGTGCAGCCCGGCGAACTTCTCCGGATCGGGCGCCGAGTCCGCCATGCGCGTGATCGAGATCGTCGAGGTGTTCGAGGCCAGGATGGCGCCCGGCTTCAGCACCTTGCTCAGCTCGCGAAACAGCGAGGTTTTCGCGACTTCCTTCTCGACGACTGCCTCGATGACGACGTCGCAATCGCCGATCGCCGCGTGGAGCGTGGAGGTACTCAGTTTGCCCAGGGCCGATGCCAGTTCGGCGACGGTCGTCCGTCCCGCGTCGAGCCGGGCTTGGAGAATCGCGACGTTGGCGGCGATGCCCTTGTCAAGCGCTGCCTGCGAGACGTCGAGCATCATCGTCGGCACGTCTTTGCGCACGAGCGCTCCGGCGATGCCCGCGCCCATGATACCGGCGCCGAGCACGCC
>JBBQPM010000193.1:0-13124 GCA_038217425.1 Gemmatales bacterium | reverse complement strand
CGCCTTGTAGGCGCTCAAGGCATCCGTCATGGGCTCAGTTTGCGTAAGCACGCGAGCGGGATCGATCCTCCCGGACGTGACCATGTCGACGAGAGTGGGCACATACTTGCGGTGCGGGCAATTGCCCATCTGCATCGTGAGATTCTTGTTCATCGCGATGCCGATCGGGAATCGCGTCATGGTCTCAGGATAGACGCCGATGATCGAAAGCGTGCCCGCCTTGGCGAGCGCCTGCACTGCCCATTGAAGGACCTGGGAGGGCGCATCGCCCGGCGTCCAATTTCCTCCCCATGTCGCAGCCGTTCCTTCTTTCGCGACTTCCTTCACTTCTTCTTTGAAACGTCCTTTGAGCGCCTTGGACTCCGCGTACGCAGGGCCGTCCTGCGGTCGAACGGCATCCACGCCGACCGCGTCGATGGCGCGCAGGACGCCGATTCCCTTGGTCTGTTCCTTGAGAAAATCAGGCGGGCTGACTTCTTCAAAATTTACCGGTTCGGCGCCCAGTTCCTTCGCTTTCGCGAGGCGATCCTCCAGGTGATCGACGGCGAACACGCGTCCCGCACCCAGCAGCTGGGCGCTCGCGATGGCGAAAAGACCGACCGGACCGCATCCGAACACGACGACCGCGTCTCCTGGCTTGATTTCGGCGACCTCGGCGCCGAAGTATCCGGTGGGGAAGATGTCGGACAACAGAATGGCTTGGTCGTCGCTCAGTTGCTCGGGCAACTTTACCAGGGAACTATCCGCCAGCGGCACCCGTGCAAATTCCGCCTGAAGCCCATCGAGCGGGCCGGAGGTCGCCGGCCCGCCAAAGAATGCCGTCCCCGCCTGGGGCCCATTCGGATTGGCGCTGTCGCACTGCGAATGATAACCCGCCTTGCAGTACGAACACTTCCCGCAGCAGATCGTCGAAGGGATCACAACGCGGTCGCCGACCTTAAAGCCGGAAATCTGCTTTCCAATCTCTTCAATGATCCCGACCCCCTCGTGGCCCAGGATCGTACCCGCCTTCATCCCCGGCATCGTGCCGCGGATCATGTGCAAATCGGTGCCGCAAATCGCACTGGCCGTCAGACGCACGATCACGTCGCCCGGATCCTTTATCTGCGGCTCTTTCACGTTATCCAACCGGATATCGCCAATTCCATGGAAAACGATCGCTTTCATCGGAATACTCCATCGAGAGTGCAGGCACAAAAGCATCCTGAAAACCAGCAAATCGTGTGCCGGCAGCATCACTCGCGTAGAGCTTGCGTAGGGAGGCGCCGCGCCTCAATTCCCGGCATCAGCTCGCCTGACAAAAAAGGCGCCGGGGGTTTGCCGTCCCTATTTTCGTTTTCTACCAATTAACCGGCAGGGCCACGAGCGAGCGCATTCCAAAACGGGGCGAGAAGCGGATTTGGGAGCGAGGAACGGCAAGATGAAGACGAGGGAAACGGGTGAAGAGACGACGTAGAGCCGTGGCGATTTCGACGCGGGCCAGTTTGGCGCCCAGGCAGACGTGGATGCCGGCGCCGAATGCAAGGTGCCGATTTGGATGGCGGCGGAGATCGAGCCGCTCGGGATTTTCGAAAACTTGCGGATCGCTGTTTGCCGTTGCGATGCACGCGAAAATGATCTCCCCCTGGCGAATGCGCTGGCCGTGGAATTCCGTATCCTCGCGAGCATAGCGCGGCTTGGAGACTTGTGCGAACGAAACATGGCGGAGTAACTCTTGGGTTGCCGAGTCTGCCAAGCTCCAGTCCGCGGTCAATTCGGCAAGTTGTTGCGGATGATCGAGCAGCGCGAGCACGCTGCCGGAAATCTGGTGGAGCGTCGTTTCGTGACCTGCCGCCAGAAGTAAGAAGACCATCGCCACGAGTTCCTCTTCGGTAAGGCGGTCGCCGGTTTCTTCCGCCTCGATAAGGGCCTCCATCAAGCCGCCGGCGCGAGGCTTCTTGCACTGCAGTCGAAACTCCGCGCGGATGTAATTCATCATTTGGGCGAGCCCGGAGAGTCCTCTGAGGAAGCCGAAAACGCCCGTCGAGGCGGTAAAACTGGAGGCCCAGCGTGTGAATTTCGGACGGTGCGCTGGGGGCAGCCCGAGAAGTTCGCAGATCACGGCCAGGGGAAAAGGACGTGCAAAATGCGCGAGCAGATCGATGCCGCCTGGCGACGCGGCCGCCTTCTCGGCCAGACCATTGAGCGCTTCATCGGCGAGCGTTTCGATTCGGGGACGCAAGGCTTCAATACTCTGCCGCTGAAAAGCCTGATCGACAAGATTACGAAGGCGGCGATGGTCCGGCGGGTCGCGCAGGAGCATATTCGTGGCAAGCGGCTTGAGACTCCCCGGCAGCCAGCGGACAATGGTCCCCATGAAACGGTTCCCGGCTGCGGTCGGATTTTGCACGAACCGATGATGATCGCGGAGGAGATCGTTCACTGCGTCGTAAGTCGTCGCCATCCAGATCTTGCCGAAAAACGGAAGCCGAATCCGAATTACGTTCCCCGCCTCGCGCATTTGCTTCAGGATCGGGAACGGATTCTGTTTGAACGCTTGCGCACCGAGATCGAAGGGAACGGTCGTTGGCTCTGTGACGATGCTCATGCGGATTTCCTCGCGTTGCTCGTGCTCCGAACCCAGCCTAAACTATAGACTGAAACGTCACGGGAGACGAGTGAGATTTGGGCGCTTCCGTTTTGGGGTTTCTGGATGTATTGACGTGAATTTCTCAGCAAAACCCCACCTTTCACTGAAGACGTGTGGCTGGCCTCTGACTCGCCAAACGTCCTGCTCCAGATCGCCGCCCTCGCCGCGGGATGACGGGACGGCGCCGCGCCGGTAGAATGCCCCCACCTCCCGTACCGATCTCAAGGATCCCACCATGATGCGTTCCGCGCTCTTGCTCCTGACCGTCGCCTCGACCGCCTTTGCCGGCGATCCGGAGAAACTCTACGTCGCCAAACCGGTCACGCCGTCCAAGATCTTCACCGCCGGCATCGAAGGCCCCGTTTGCGACCAGGCCGGAAACGTCTACGCCGTCAGCTTCGGCAACAAATACACCATCGGCAAAGTCACGCCCGACGGCAAAGCCGAACTCTGGGTCACGCTCCCTGGCAAGTCGGCCGGCAACGGCATCGTCTTCGACCGGCAAGGCATGATGTTCGTCGCGGACTACGTCGGGCACAACATTCTCAAGATCGACCCCAAAACGAAAAAGATCGACGTCTTCGCGCACAACCCGGCCATGAATCAGCCCAACGACGTCGCCATCATGGCCGACGGCACGCTCTTCGCCAGCGATCCCAACTGGGGCAAAAGCACCGGCCAACTCTGGCGCATCGACCTCGATGGCAGCACGCACAAAGTCGCGGACAACATGGGCACCACCAACGGCATCGACGTCAGCCCCGACGGCAAGACGCTCTACGTCAACGAATCGATCCAGCGCAAAGTTTGGCAATTCCCGATCCGGGCCGACAAGTCGCTGGGGGAGAAAACGCTCCTCAAGGAATTCCCCGACCATGGTTTCGACGGCATGCGCTGCGACGCGGCCGGCAATCTTTATGTCACGCGTCACGGCAAGGGGACGGTGGCGGTGCTATCGCCCAAGGGGGAAGTGCTGCGCGAGATCGACGTTCTCGGCAAGAATCCGAGCAATCTCTGTTTCGGCGGCCCCGACGGCAAGACGGTCTACGTGACGGAAGTGGAACACACCCGGCTGGTGAGCTTCCGCGTGGAAACGCCCGGCCTGGCGTGGACGCGCTGGAGCAAGTAGCGAAAGCCCAGGGATGGCTATCCCTGGGGAAGGGCCGGAGCAGCATCCAGTTCGCTTTTGCCGCGTTTGCAGGAACCACACGATCCCGGCGCCTTCCCAGGGATAACCATTCCCTGGGCTTTCAGTGGTTACTGATCGATCTTCTTCTCGACCTGATGGCGGATCTTGAGAAACGCCTCGACGCAGTTGGGATCGAAATGGCTGCCGGCCTTGTTCGCCAGTTCCGCGTAGGCGAGTTGAGGCGGCATGGCCGGGCGGTACGGGCGATGCGACGTCATGGCGTCGAACGCGTCGGCGACGGCGACGATCCGCGCCAGGGGCGGGATCTTTTCTTCCGCCAAACAATCGGGATAGCCCAGGCCGTCCCAGCGCTCGTGGTGGCTGCGGATGATCGGCAGCACCGAACTCAGGCTGCTGATGTGCCCGAGCATCTCCGCCCCCTTCACCGTGTGCTGCTTCATTTGGTCGAACTCGCCCGTCGTCAGCTTGCCGGGCTTGCGCAGGATCGCGTCGTCGATGCCGATCTTGCCGATGTCGTGCAACGGCGTGCCGATCTGGATCTGATACTTTTCCATGGCGCCGAGCTTGAGCTGCTCGGCCAAAAGAAGCGAGTAATCGGTGACGCGCTTGGTGTGGTCGCCTGTGTATTGATCGCGCATCTCGACGGCGCGGGCGAGCGTCGTCACCGTTTGCACGAATTGATCGCGCTGCAGTTCCACGAGCTGGGCGCACTCGATGCCGACCGCGACGCTGGCGGCGACGGCGTCGGCCAGGTACAGATCGCTTTCCGTGAACGCTCCCTGCAAGGGCCCGCGATCCAGATGCAGCACTCCCAACGTCTTGCGGGGCGAACGAATGAGCGCGCACAGGATCGACGCCATCGCTCCTTGCTTCACGCTGCGCGTCCCCTGCAAAATCTCGTCCACGCGCGAATCCCGGCACAAGAGGGATTCGTTGCTCTCCACGCAGTGCTGCGCGAGCGTGCGACTGTAGCCGCGGAGCCGGGAGGGGGGCAGCGTCGGCGCCAGCACCGCCTTGCACTGGAGCTGTCCCGTGACGGGGTCGAGGAGCAGGATGGCGCCGCGCTGGGCATCGAGTTCCCTGAGAATGTCTTCGAGCGTATTGGCGAGAAGGTCGTCGAGATTGGAAAGATTGCTGAGATGATGATTGGCGCGCAGCAGCGTCAGGATCTGGCTGGAGGGGACCGGCTCGCCACTCGGGGCCAGGCCCGAAAGCGCCTGATTGTACGTCCGACGCGTCTTCGCTTCGACCTGCAAATCGATGTCGAGCTGCGACGTCCGAATCCGCTCTGGCTGATACGGGCGCGGACTGGGCAGATCGATGTCCGCACGCGAGATTGGCGGCAACTCCAGATCGAAACTCGGCAGCGCTTGCCGGGGTCGATCCAGTTCCCAGTCGTCGGGGAGCTTTAGATCGACCGATTCCAGAAGGTTGATCTCGGAAGTCGACGTCAGTTCTGCTGTCACGGAGGCGACTTCCGCCATTTCGAGTTTCTCGTGCATCTTCGGGCCGAGCTGGGTGATGCGCAGGTAGAGCTGGCCGACTTGCAGCACGTCCTCCATCTTGAGTTCGCGCGGCGCGCCGTTCATGAGGGCGCCGTTGACGAAGGTGGGAAACAGCGGATTCTTCGCGACGTCGCGGAGTTGCCAGCGCGGGCCGTGACGTTTCACCTCGACGTGAATGCGCTCGATCGACGGATCGTCGAGGACGACTTCCAGGGTCTTCTGCCGGCCGATGCGTAGGAGTTCGTTGGCTTCCCAGTGCAGGCCCTCGACCTTGGGTCCGATCCCCGTCAATTCGATCCAGTTGGTACTCATCGAGTCCGCCCTATGAGACGTGCCGAGAATGGTTGGCCAGGCAAGCATAGCTCACGAAGGCGGCCTGCAGCGCGAATTTTCCAGCCCCGCGGAGAAATCCGTTTCCCCCGATTTTTCCCTCGCCGCGGGCTCTTCCCCAACGATTTTTTCCATATGCTTCCAGAAATCTTCTCGGCGCCTTGCCCTGATGGTCTAAAATGAAACTCAGCCAGCGACGTCGCGCTGGCGTCCCCATCCACGCCTCGACGGCAACGCGAGGGGAGCATCTCTATGGCAGAATGGGTTTTACGCGTCGGCAGTCGAAGCCTTCAGGGCCTGCGTTCCAACAACGAAGATCGCTTCGTCGTCGACGTGCCCGGGGGATTCTTTCTGGTCGCCGACGGCATGGGAGGTCAGGAGCGCGGCGAAATCGCCAGCGGCCTGGCAGCCGAGATCATCCCGCGCGCCGTCTCCGACCGCCTCGCCGACACCGCCGCCGACGCCTGCGTCTGTCAAGCCTTTCAGGACGCCCATCAAGCGATCGTCCGCGAGGGGCAAAGCCAGCCCGAAGGCAAACGCATGGGCACCACCGCGGTCTGCGCCCTGCATCGCGGCGAGAAGGTCTACGTCGCCAGCCTCGGAGATAGCCGGGCTTACCTGATTCGCGGCGACAGCGTCGAGCAGCTTACCGTCGATCATTCCGTCGCCTACGCCCTGGTGCAGAACGGCGCCCTCACGGTCGAGGAGGCGAAGCAGAGCCCGTACCAACATTACCTCTACAAATTCCTCGGCTGCTCCAACCTGCACGACCCCGCCGACGTCCGCCCCTTCGCCCCGCAGCCGGGCGATTGGCTCCTCCTGGCCAGCGACGGACTCACCAATTTCTTGTCGGAAAAAGATCTGATCGAAGGCCCCCTCCGCCATAAGGAGCCGCAGTCGTGGGTCGATCTACTGGTGCAGCTCGCGCTGGACCGCGGCTCGCGCGACAACGTCACGTGCGTCGTGGTGGCGTTCGACCGAGGTTAGGGCGTTTTAAGGCAGCGTTCCGAAGTATCGAAAGCCCGTCTCGTTCCGCCGGGGCATCTGGTAACGTCGGCTTGAATTTCGATAACGCAAGTAAGCTTCCAGATACTCCTGGTGATTCGCTCGGTACGGCGCCTGAATCGGGTTCTTGTCGAAAGACGACGTCGGTCCTTTTTCCGCGATGACGACGACAAAGCACTCGCTGCCGGACAGGTTGAATTCGTACCCCGCCGTCAATGCGACGGAATTTGCATTCGTCACTTCGTAAGGCCACCACTCAAAAACGTCCCAGGTCGCGTGGAACTGTTTCGAAGCGCAGACGAAGGCGCGGAAATCGTGGAAGCGGTTGACGGCGTAGTAGTCGAAGAACCAGTCGGGCAGAAACTTGATGTACGATGGATTCCAGTGCGCCATTCCTTCGTAATGAAAGATCACGCCGCCGGCCGTCATCAGACGCGTGACGTTGCGCATCGCCCCGGCCGGGTCGAAGAGGTTGTCGAGCACGCTGCCGTTGTAGATGAAATCGAACTTCCCTTCGTACTCCGGCGGAATAGGGCCGCACAGATCGAGAATTACGTCTGCCCCTTCGTAGGAGGACTGATCTACCGCCAAGACTTCCGCGGCCGTCAACAGACTGAATAACGATTTGTCTGAGATGAACCCGTAGGATCGACCGGTGGCGGTATTCACGTCGAGTTCGATTTTGGCGAGCGGATGGGGCGAAAGCTTGAATTCCGAAAGGACGGCGTAGGCGTCGTTCGGAGTGAGGTGAACCGTTTGTCGTCCCAGGAGCAGAACTTTGCCGACGATCGGCTTATGGAGATGTTCCTGAATCAACAATCGAAAAAGATGGCGTGTGATGGCCATAGAGGTATCGCCTTTTGCCGGCACGATGCCGTTCGAGATGGATAGGTTTTTTTGCCTGGAACTTCGATGCGAGGCGCGGAAATGTTATTATCGGAGATTCGTAGGGCAAGCGGCCTCGCTTGCCTTTGCGGAGTGAGCAAGCGAGGCCGCTTGCCCTACGGTTGCGGCTCAGCCGCGTTAGGTGTTGTGCGGAACTTTGGGCACGGGGAAATTCATCTTGAGATTGTTCGAACCGACGAACAGGAGCCTTTTTGGGTCCGGGAGTCGACTGATCGTCTCATCGGGGAGATTGGGGCTGGAATAAAAATGCGCGGGACTCATGGAGCCGGCCCAAACAGGATAGTAGGCCAGATGGATAGTCTTTCGGGTCTTTGAGCCCGTGACTGGTAGACCGCCATGGCGAGTGTTCTCGGTGAAGAAGACGGCATCGCCGGCCTTCATTTCGATGCCGAGCATGTAAGGCTCGAGTTCGGGCTGCGTGCCGAACGGAGAGGACAGATTGCCCTTGTGAGATCCCGGAACCATACAGAGCGGGCCGTCTCGCATCGAGATATCGTGAAGTGCGTAGACGACGCGGATCACGGAAAGATCGATATTCCGATAGGTAAGCCCAAGCTCCGTGTCGCGGATGACTCTGCCGTGGAAAACGTAGCGATTCCGCAGATCGATTTGGCCCCCCATGTGCGTGGGCGTGCTGTTTCCGGGATAGCGATAACGCAGCTCCATCGAACGCAGACACACCGGGCCGCAAACGAAGTCGGCCACATACTTCATCGTTCGTTCATGACCGACGACGTAATCGAATACGGGAGAGATATTGATGAAATCGTCGACGATGTACTGGTCGCCGCCATTCTGGAGCCGATAGGACAGATAGCGATATTGCGGGTCGTTGTGGTAGCGAATATGGGCCCATCCGTAGTGGTATGGGGGCTTATTGACGTTCTCCACCACGTGAGGCTCGATCTCGTCCACGACCCGGCGCATCTCGACCAGATGCGCCTCGTCGAGCATGTTCCTGACGAGGAGGAAGCCGTTCAGATCAAAAAGATAGAGCTCTTCCGGACTCATGAATGCGCTGCCTTCCTTTCGGTTATCGCTGCCGAACGCGTCACGACAATTTACGGAGGAGATAGACCGAAGGGTACGGCGTTCGAAATAGTCTTACAAAAACGAAGACGCCGCGGCTGGAGAGAGCCGCGGCGTCTTGCGGGCGTTTCGCGAGATTACTTCGACTTCACTTTGCTAATCGCCGCCGCCGCCGCCTTGGCTTGGTTGCGAACGTTGATGTCCGCGTCCTTGGCCGCGATTTGCTCCAGCGCCTCGAGCGCGGAAGCCGCGTCGGCGCCGATTCGGCCCAGCACCATCGCCGACTGCATCCGCACGTACGAGTTCGAGTCCTTCAGGCACTCGATCAACGTCGGTACCGCGGCCTTGCCCTTGTAATTCACGTTCGCGAGAAAGCCGATCAGATTCTGCCGCACCTGCGTATCTTTCGTGCTCACAAGCGTCTCTTCCGCCAGCGGAATCGCCTGCGGGCCGAAGTATTGCGGCAACCCCGACGCCTGCTGTCGAACGTTCACGTCCGGGCTTTGGAGCAGTTCGCCGATCGTCTTGAGCAGCGCCGGCTCGCGCGCTCCGGAGCCCAAGAGGAGCTGCAGCGCGTACACCCGCTGTTGTGGCGGCGCGGTCTTGAGGTCTTCGTGCATGAGCGTCCGCGCCTTCACCTGTGCCGCCTTGTCGCGGTTGTGGATCAAGTTCTGCAGGACGAGCAGACGAATGGCCGGATCCTTGGAGTCGGCGTGGATCTTGAACAGTTCCGCGGGGCCCTCCTTGGAGTTGGCGAGCATGCCGATCGCCTGGTTGCGCAGGTTCGGATTCTTGCCGGCCGCGAATTTGACGTAGATCGGCACGAGTGTCGTTGGATCGGCCTGGATGGTTTGCAGGGTCCACATGGCTTGCTGGGCGAGGTTGTCGTCCCCTCGTTCCAGGAGTTTCACCAACTCCGGAGCGGTCGATTTCGCCAGGGCCTGGTAGTACTGGATCCCCTGAATTGCCTGTTGGCGAATC
The DNA here is from genome assembly GCA_038217425.1 of Gemmatales bacterium. GTDB lineage: Bacteria > Planctomycetota > Planctomycetia > Gemmatales > Gemmataceae > JAIEPT01. The sequence goes on along the minus strand of JBBQPM010000193.1, from coordinate 3,589 downwards.
GTCGGGCTGGAATGACTTAGACCAGCCGCGAGGATGGGAACCACCTTCTCGGCTTCGAGGCGAGTCTGGGCGAAGACGCTGGCGGCCTGCATCTTGAGTTCGAGATTCTTGTGATCCAGGGCAAGTTTGAGGACGGGGAGCGCCGAGGGACGGTCGTGGTTGACCTGGATCATAAGGGCCGCGGTGTTGATGCGGAGGTTTTCATCGCTGCTGGCGAGGGCCTTCAGGAATCCCTTTTTCGGATCCTCGTTCATGTTCTGTAGGGTGTAGTACGCGGTCGTACGGATGTTGGGATTGATATCCGAAAGGAGTTCGTTGAGTTGTGCCGCGGCCAGCTTGGCGCCCGAACCGAGTTGTTGCACGGAACTCAGAGCGTGCAGGCGGACCTGGTCGTCCTTGTCCTTGAGGGCGTACACCAGGCCGATGACAACGGACTTGTCCGACACCATCATCGGTCCCAACGCCTGGGCGGCCTGTCGGCGAACCTCGACGCGCGTGTCGCCGAGCAGGTCGACCAGGTACGGGGCCGCTTCCGGCGAGATCTTTTGCAGCGTTTGCACGCAGACCGATTGCACCGAGGCGTCGTCGCTCTTGACGGCTTCCATCAGGCCCGGGATGGCGTCTTTGCCAATCTTGCCGATCGTTTCCATGACGGGATACGGATTATTCTGCGCCTGCTTCACGAGGACTTTGATGAGCACGGGAAGTGCGTCCTTGGCCGCCGGGCCGAGCTTTCCCAGGGCATGCACGCAGGCGTCGACGACGGTCGTTCCCTGGCCGTTGCCGTTCTCGTCGATCTGAATGGGCTGGCGGAAAATCGGTCGGCCGATCGGCCGGATGACGCCCGGCTGCGGGCGCAGCACCGGCGGATTGACTTTCGGATCTTGCCCGGGGGCCGCCGGGTTCTTGTTGTCAATTTTCTCGAGGTTCTTTTCGAGAACCTTGATAATCCCGGGGACGGCGTCGACGCCGAACGCTCCCAGAGCGTCGGCAGCGGTGATGCGGACGTCGTGATTGGCGTCCTCGAGAGTCTTGAGCAGCGCCGCCACCGCTTCCTTCGGCTCGGGACTGATTCGGCCCAGGGCGTAGACGGCTTTTCGGCGCACGCTGTCGTTCTTGTCGCCGAGGGCCTCCATCACTTTGGGCGCCGTCGGCTTCGCGTCGGCGCCAATCCAGCCCAGCGTCCAGAGTGCGTAAAAGCGAACGTCGTCATCCTTCGACGCGAGTTGTTCCGCGACGGGGCCGACCGCCGACTTGCCGATCTTGCCGAGGCAGATGGCGGCGTTCAGACGCAGATCTTCGTCTTCGATCGCAAAGAACGAGACGAGATCGCCCACCGCGGGCCCGGCGTCTTTCGCATAATGCTCGGTGAGGCTCAGGACCGCGTCGAGGCGATTTTCTTTGTTCTTGAGGTCGGCCAGCGTCGCCTCGAGCGGCTTCTTGGGCTTTTGCTCCGCTGGTTCGCCGATGATGACGCCCGGCAGCTGCACCGGCCGCGGCCTGATGACCTGCGCCTGGAGCGACCCGAGCGCGACGCCCAGCACGGCGAGCGCGAGAAGATGTTTCTTCATGATGGAGAATTCCTTTGTCGGGTTGAGAAAAGTTGGAGCGTCCCTTCGTTTCGCGCTCGCTCGATCCCGGGCGAGCGCGAAACGAACTCGGCAAATCACGGGGGCGAGGTCGGCAGAATTTCCTGATATTCCGACTCGTCTTCCGCGCCCTCGTAGCGGGCCGGGATGATGAGCAGGTCGTCATTCATTTCATCGCGGGCGAAGATCTTGCGGAACTTGGTGACGAAGGCCCCGTCGCGCAGATGACCAGCGAGTTGCTGCAGTTGACGCACGTCCTCGTCGGGCGCGTGACGCACGAGGTAGCCGGCAGGACGCGCTTGCTGGGCTTTGGTCAGACGGTCCTGGATGATCTTGCGGATGGCGGGAGCGCGCTTCTCGTCGCGCATGTCGGCTTCGGTGAAGCCGTCGTCGACGTTGGGGACTTTCTCGCCAAAGGGCGCCTGGCCGGTCAGGATCTTGACGTCGTTCGCGGTGAGGCGTCGGGCCCATTCCATGGTCGTGGGGATGTGCCCCTTCTTGTTGGGTTGCGGCCGTACGCCCGCCTGGAAGCGGAAGTCGAGTTGCTGGGCACGATTCAAGACGGCGGGGATCTGTTGGTTGAAGCGTTTGAGCCAAACCACGCCGCCGCCGGGCAGACCGTCCGGCGTGCAGCCCATCGCCCCTTGCAACTGCGGCAGCCAGGTGAACTGGTACGTCAAGTCTCCTTCGAGATCGACCTTGGTCGGCGCCTGCACGTAGAAGAGGGCTTCGGTCTTGTCCTTCACCGAGAGCTGCGTGATCTTGAGCGGATACACGAGTTTGTCACTCGTGAACTGGAAGCGCGTCGGCGTCACTTCGCCAGCGAACGAGCCGTCCTTGTTGCGCTTCATCTGCATCGTGTCGATTTTCATGACCGTGAAGAGCCACTTCTTTTGGATGTAGAAATTCAGCGTGGCTTCGTCGCCGGAGTAGGAATACTGGTGATCCTTGAGCCACTGGAAAAGATCGTCGGCACGCTCGGCAGAGATGATCTTGTAGTCTAGCGAGCCGACAATACCGGCTTCGAGCACGACAACTTTGGGGCGAGGCGTGTCGCCGTCTGCGGACTTCTTGTCCGATTCCACCATTGCTTTACGGGCGAATTCCCGGCCGTCGCGCAGGCGGTTTTGCCCCATGTAGAGAAGTTTCGACTGGGGCCGTTCGCGCTTGTTGAGGATGGTGTAGACGGCGAGATGTTTGAAGAAATCGCGCGGCATCTCGTGCAGCTTGGGCTGGGTCGGCGTCGGGATGACCATACCGAAGTCGAGTGCGTTCCCTTCGAACTTGGGCTGCACCGTGAAGGTCTCGACTTTTTCTTCTGGATTCCAGGAGAGAAAGACTTTTTGCGCCGGCTGGAGAATGTCGGAATTCTTCGCCGAGAAGTAACAGCACGCCGCCTGGCCGGCGGCGGGCAGCGCGAGCCCTGCCAGGAGAGCGAACGAACGAAGGTGCAACATGAAGGTTCCTCCAGAAAGCCCAGGGATGGCTATCCCTGGGGAGCCTTGATTTTTTTCCAACTAAATGCTGCGTCATCGGGGTTCCCCAGGGATAGCCATCCCTGGGCTTTCGCGGGAGTTGTCGCTCACGGCGGCGACGTCGGCAGGATCTCCTGATACTCCGATTCGTCGTCGGAACCGTTGTAGCGGGCCGGGATGATGACGAGGTCGTCGTTCATTTCATCGCGGGCGAAGATCTTGCGGAACTTGGTGACGAACGCCCCGTCGCGCAAGTGCCCGGCGAGTTGTTGCAACTGACGGACGTCCTCCGCAGGAGCGTGCCGCACGAGATACCCGGCGGGCCGTTCGGCGTTGGCTTTATTCAGACGTTCCTGAATGATTTTGCGAATGGCGGGAGCGCGCTTCTCGTCGCGCATGTCGGCTTCGGTGAAGCCCTCGTCGACATTGGGGACTTTCTCGCCGAAGGGCGCCTGGCCGTTCAGGATTTTGATGTCGCCCGCGGTCAGCTTGCGCGCCCATTCCATCGTCGTGGGGATGTGGCCC
>JBBQPM010000192.1:0-13213 GCA_038217425.1 Gemmatales bacterium | reverse complement strand
TGCCGGATTCGAGATGGCACTCTCATGTTGAGATCGATCGCCACGTCTACCTGGGAATCAGGGCCTACATGCTGGAACTTGCCGTGCATCGGTCGGTTGACAAGCTGGCGATGGAATTTTACGAGCTTCCGTTCGAACCTTACGCGCCCATTCGCCGGCAATTACTGAACCTCTGGCGGTCGGTCAATCAGGCGCGGAAAGCAGCGGGTTTTGCCGGCTTGCCAATTGAAGTTATCCCGCTGCGTCGGCGCATCGTGAGGCCCTATGGCGAGATCAATGTCGATTTCGGCGATACGATCAGGCATACGCCAGACGGCGAGTCGGCCGGTGGACTGAGGTCGGCCAGGCTTGAGCCAGTGCCAGGGCCTGAATAAGGTGGCCCGCTTCGAGTCGGGAAAGCCGGTGGGAAGGCATTGAAAGCCGGATGATGCCATGACGATAGCTCGTCAACGCGACTCCTCGGGTGAAAAACCGCTCTCGGACAGAAGCGGGGGGCAGCGTTCGCATCAAGGGGGAATCGGCCTGTAAGAGGACGCTTGCCGACCAGAAGTCCTCGTGCGGCGTAAGGGGAGTCCATCCCGTCATGGGTGCGATTCGGCGTACAAGGGTGGCGTTTGCTTGGCGCTGCCGAAACTGCTCGGCGACAGGGGTAGACCGCTGAAGGTCCGCCAATCCGCCGCGACAGGAAAAGAGGGGCGATAGGTTTACGGTTTCCGAAAACCGTCGAGGGCGGTCGCTGTCCAGACTTTGCAGGAAAGCAAGCAGGGGGTCGTCGAGTCTGCCTCGCTCCAGCAAGCTGATGCAGAATCGGTGAATCTCGTCGCACGTTTGCGGGTTGGGACAGGCCCCAATTCCCAGCGGGAAATAACTTCCCAGCCATTTGTGGCAGCCGGCAAGGTACAGGTCGCAAGGTTGATCCGAAATGTCGACCGGAATTTGCCCAAAGGCCTGCGACCCATCCACGACAATCGACATCGGGGCGGCTCGCCGAGCGACTTGGCACATCATTGCGATCGGCAAGCGAATTCCGTCGTGGCTGACCTCGGGCAGAAACAGGCCAGAGCAACTTTTCTTGGCACATTGATCCACAATGAAGCGGACCAGTTCGTCCCCCGATACCTTTCCGCCGAGGATTGCCGACCGGACTCGAACGAATTCGATTGTCCCCTGAGATCGCCGCGCATCCCGATTCAAAATCTTCAGGTAGCTGGGCCAGGTCAGATCCGTGACCAGGATTCGCCGTCCTCCTCGCAACAGCCATTTCGCGGCGAGCTTTGCCAAGTTGGTCGAACGACCTGCCAAGGTGATCGGTGCAACGGGCGCCAATCCGAGATTTCGAGCAATTGCGTTTCTCAACTCGGCGACGCCACCCCAGGAACGCAAGCCCGGAAACCGTTCCTGGAAGCTCTTTGGGCAAGCCTCAAATCCCTCCTTGAGAAATCGCTCGAAGTACAGCGTACAACCTTCTTCGCCGGCGACCCGAACGAATTCTCCCAAAGCCAACTGCGCGGTCGGAGCCATTCGGTCCATCCGAGCCGCGTCGAGATACAACATCGACGGCATGGAAGGCCCAAAGCCTGTACACTATCTTGTACACCATTGTAGACGACGGGATAACCATTGATCGATCAAAATGATCAAAATATGAAAAACTTTTCGGCCGGGCCCGACGGGCTCATTCGACACTGCTGCGGTCGATGAAACCGATGGGGCCAATTCTCAACAACGGCTCCGAGCACGAATGACAAAGCGGCTACCGGATGACCATCGTCGCCTGACGTAGTTCGGCTTGACGGACGCTCACACACACGGTGGCGCAATGGTCCGGGCCAGATGGCAGTAGGTGCAGCCGTCCACAATGGTCTGGCAGTCCTTCCGGTTGCGCTGCGGCGTTGTCTCGCAACCCAGAAGGATGTAGCAGCCGTGGTTGGCCGGGTTCTCGATCCCCAGCGCGTGCGGCGTTGGCGGGTTGCGCGTGTGGTCGATGCAATCGCCGATATGGTCGTGCTGGAAGTGCCAGGGATGCGCCGCGGTAAGACCGTGGGGCGGCCGGGCGTCGGTGGGCTGCACCGTGTCGCGGCAGTAGACGCAATAGAACGGGCCGGCCATCTGGTTGGCCTGCATGATCTGAACGATGACACCGGCCGTCACCCAGGTCTGGATGATCGCCGCGTCGCGGGCCGGGATCGCCTGGCAGTCCGCATGGGCCTGATGCTGGTTGAGCAGTGCGTAAATCATGATATTTCTCCTTTGTTTGGGTCAAATCATCGAGTCGCCGGCCAGGTTCTGCGTCGCGATGTCGATCACCTTCATCCTGCCCGGCTCCTCCGGGAAAAAGATGCAAGCGTCTTCCAGGTAGCGAATGCCGCGCGCGTGGAACTCCTTCACCATGCGCTCGACATGCTCGTAGCGCATCTGTTGCAGCAACTTATGCTCGGGGCCCTGGATCAGGTCCAGGCAGTAGCAGCGATCCAGGAAGAACTGGTCGGAGATGTTGGTCCCCGCCTCGTCATCGGCCGTCACGCTGTTGACGACCACCGTGCCATGGAAGCGGGGGATGTAGTTGCGCAGGGTGTCGTCACCGCTGGCGATGGTATAGGCCTCCACTTCGTAGTTGAACGTCCGCAAGCGGTCCTCATCGCTGACGGCGGTACGGCTGGCCGCCGCTTTCTTGAAAAGCTTGAAGACGCGGCCCTCGACGACAAACACCACGGCGTAGGCACCGTAGGCGAAGTAATTCTTCTTCATGTGCAGATCCATCGTCTCTCCTTCCGGCGCATGCCGGCATTGTAGTTCTCGGTCTTGGTCAGCGCCGCCCAGCCCCGGCCAACACGGCCGGGGTGAGCATGCGCGTCAGGGATCTGGGCAATTACAGCTCGGAGACAGTGATCACGGCGTCAACGGGCTCACGGTGGACCGGCTGCTCGGTCTGGACGACGACAGGCTGGTCAGCAGCGGCGGCACCATTGGCACCAGCAGCGGGTTGCGGTCGGGCCTCCATCGTCTTGATGGAGAAGCCCTTGTTGGTCGGCCGGTCGCCGTAGTCCATGTACGGGCCCGTGTAGTCCAGCAGGCGAAGCATGGCCTTGCTGATGAGGGTGCGGAGGATGTCGAACCGCTTCATCTCGGCGGCAACGTCGGCCAGCGACGTGCCCCCGAGGGTGGCGTTGCCGTGGAGCGTCCGGTTGCGGTTGCCGAGCGTCTTGTTCTCCTCGACGGTCAGAGTGATACCCAGGTCGGTGAAGACCTGCTTGAGCTTGTCGGCGTTGGGCGTCTCGTGGATGTTGCCGATGCGCTTCTCGTCCAGGATCTTGACCGTCTTTGGGGCGATCCCAAGGGCGGTGGCGACCGCCTTCAGCGAGGCGCGGAACAAGTCGCGGATGGTCTTGCCCTGCACGTCGGTCAGGAAGATTTCCGGCGGCGGGGCCTTGTCGGGGTGGGCCTTGAGCCAATCAGCGTGGGCCGTGGCCAGGCGCTCCAGGCTGACGCAGACATGGGTCAACTTGTCGTCGGTGAAGCTGTCGAAGGCGGTCCAGATGGGGCTGCTGATGAACTCGATGTTGTACTCGGCCCGGACCTGCTTGAACTTCTCGAACAGAGCCGGCAGCTGCGGGCCAATCTTGCACCCATGTTCAAACGCATCGGCGATGACGCCGATTGGCAGCGGCTGCTCGTTGCCGATGATGTTGGCGGGCGGCCGGTGCGAGCCGTGGAACATGCGCACCAGGCGGTCGCCGCCCGGGAAGCGGTCGGTCCACAGGAACGGGATGTTGCGGCCGACCAGGAAGGAGATGAAGGCCCGGGCGTCCTCGCAGGCGGCCGGCGGCATGCGCATGTTGGCCGGGGCCTCGGCCTCGTACGCCATCCAGCACCCGTCGGCGACGGCGACCTTCTCGCACGGGATGATCTGTAACTTCGGCGACTCGGTCAGGATCAAGCACATGCACCCGCGCTTGGTGTACGTCCCGCCCATGGTGTAGGTCACGTCATAGCTGTGTGGGAAGGGCAGCAAGTGCAGGCCAGCGATGAAAAAGCGCGGGCACTGTGGCGACTCGTGCCAGAACGCGAGCGGGCTGGCCTTGGGGATCTCCACCTCCGCGAACGCCGCCCGGCCCTTGAGGACAGTCCGGGTGGAAGGACCTGCCGCGCCCGAGGTGAAGCTGGTGTTGCTGGTGCCCTTCGGCGAGAACAGCCGGAACTCGCTGCCGTCGGCCAGGGTGCCGGTCCAGGCGGGCTCGGTCGACACCTCGCAGAACTGACCCGGCCGGGGCCGGGGCTCGGCACCGTGCATCTGGGGCACGGCCGCCTGGTCCGGCTCGTGGGGCAACTCCATGCAGAAGGTCAGTCCCTCAGTCTGGCTCCAGCGGATTTCCCCGGTCGCCCCGGGATAGGAGTGGCAGCCCGGCAGGGTGACGTGGTTGATGGGGAAGACCTGGGTGCCGTCGGACTCCAGGTAAGGTTGCGTCTTAGTCATTCTTGGTATCCTCCTTTGATCCGGCACGGTTATTGATTTTACCGAGCGCATCTTGATTGCCTTTAGGCGGCCTTAAGGCTGCGCTCCGTTCGATCTGGAAGTTCAAAAGGTGGCATCGCACAATGCGCTGCATGTCGTCGGCGAACCGTACGCCGTGTGTTCTCGATCGCCCGGGAAATGAGATTCTCGCCGCGAGAACTGTTCATTTAACGACCCAGATATTGCCAAGTCCAGCCGGCAGCCGATGTGGACCGAACCGCCCGACGTCCGCCCGACCGAAGCATCGAGCACGCGGTTGGAGGCCCATCGGTTGATGTCTCAATGTCGCCGGGAGCCTACGTGGAAGCGCCGTGCCCAAAGTCACTTCTGCAAGCGATCAATGAGGCCTTGGAAGGAAACCGAGTAGAGGGTGAGACGCTCCCAGCAGTCGAGCGATTGCCGGATGCTTGGCTGGTCGAAGGATAGAACGAAACGAACGGTGCGGGACTCTTCGTCGAGTTCTTGAGTTCCCACGGCCCGATCGCCGTAAATGGCAAAATCGCGCAGCAGATCGGGTTCGTTTGCCAAGTCGGACTCCCGTATCAGCGAAACAACGATGCCGTGCCCTTGTTGTTCCACGAGCCATTCAAGGATGCCCGTCGTCGGCATTTTTTCTTCGAACGGCCAAAGTTCGTCCGGCAGAATGTGAACGCGTTCGATACGAAAGCCTCGCTCTTTCAATTCAAAGTTGAATCGCATGCTCTGGCGGCCAGGTGCATCATTCCAGTATTCGTTGGTTCGCACCCAGGCGACGGAGTAGTACGTCTTCACCCGCATCGTTTCGAGCACGCGTTGATAGGCCGCTCGCCAGGTTTCCGTGCCCTCGAACACGATTTCGCCCTTCGCAAGAGTTGCCATGTCCGCGGCTGCCGATTCGATCCGGTGCCCAGCCAGTTCGAGGAATAGTCGATCGCGATGTTGAACGATGGTCGTCAACGACTCCGCCATCTTTTCGTAACCAACAATAAAGCCTGGCTCCCGCGATAAAGCGAACGGCACGGGCAACATCCGCAGAGCTTCGCGAAAATCTCGCCGAGCCGTCTTTTGTTCCTGGAATTCCGCGACTCCCAAGATTGCACAAAAGCTGATGAGGAAGCCCAATAACGCGATCTGGGCCGGTTCATTGGCAACGCAAGCGAATACCAAGAACGCAAGTCCCCCCGCGAAGGCATATCCCAGAAACGAACTTACGAAAGGCGAAAACTTGCGGGCGCTCAAACTCATCGGAATTCTCAGTCAAATGATAATCCTTTCGATTTCATCAAGGGTAATCTTGTCGCCGGTTCGGTCGTAAAGCATCGTGGTCCTTGGCGATTCATGCGCGGCGATCGCCTGTGCATTCTCGATCGTGCCGCCGTTTTCCAAGAATGTCGTGATGCCGGTGGCCCGGAACGTGTGGCAACATGTGGATGAAGGAAGGCCGGCGGCCTTCGTTCGCCGCTTGATCATCCGGAGAACGTCGTTCTCGGTCATCTGCTTGGCCGTGAGTAAGCGTTTCGGCCCGATCGACCGAAACAGTGGCTCTTTGAGTTTCTCCGCAATTCCCGCAGCGTTCATGTAGGCATCCAGATACGTTTCGAGATTATGATGCGCCGGCACCTCGTGACGTTTCCCGCCTTTTTCGTGAAGGCGGACCCACCATCTCTTTCCGTTTTGGAAGTAGTCTTCGACGCGCATGCCGACGACGGCGCCAACGCGAGCAAACGTGAAGCACATGATCGCAATCAACGCCCGATCTCGAATGCCAGCGATTCGGTCATCGGGAATACTGTCGAGCAGCTGACGTGTTTGGGCAGCTGACAAGACTGGTGTCTTCCCGGTCTTGACGACGTGTTTTGGTCCGCGCACGGCGCTAGCAGGATTCGCCGGCACGATCTGCCCGATGACGAGCCAGTCGAAAAGCATGCGAATCGCGGCCAAAGATTGCTTCGCGGATGGCTTCGCGCCCGGATGTTGCTCGATAAAGCCAGCCACAACGACCGGCCGGATCTGCCGCAACCCAATGCCCCGATCCTGGCACCAAGCAAAAAATCGGTCAACCGCGCGAGCATAGGCCCGGCGGGTGTTCGGATTACGAATATTCGCGGCGAAGAACTCGAAGAACCGTTCTGTTGCCTCGTCTCCCGCGTCTGCGACCAACGCCGGCACCGCGATGAAGTCTGCCGGCGGACGAACGATTAAATCCAGGTCATCCATGAATCTCCATCAATTCCCGATGCACGTAATGCCGAAATCGCCCCGAGAAACCGAGAAGTTCTCGCGAGATTCAATCCCGACGAAACCGCTAAGGCTTCCTCGGAAGCAGCATGATAATGTCCTTTATCATGCATCATTGGAAACAAGCAAGGAGGCGAAAATCCCGTGAGACTTCATCAGGATAGGAGTTTCTGAGGAATTCCTGCGGTCACCAGATTTGTTGACGAGTGCAAAACAAAACCGTCATACAGTGAGTTTTGGCAAATCAATGCTCGTCCATGCTGACCTATTGAACCCGATTGCCGCGGATCAACCGGTGACCTCGTAACTTGAACCCTGCCTCATGCAATCTAACTTCCCATCCTTTACGAGTTCCGATTGTATGGGTGTCATTCAAAAGTCCGTACCGCTCCTCTTGCAGGGTGAGCCTGGCAAATTTGCGGAAGAGAGGATGGTCCGACTGAAGAAATGATTCTTTCCGGTGGAGGATTGGGGGGTTTGCGCTCAGGGCGTAGTCGTAGCAATGTAGTTCTCGGTTCCGGAGGGCAAGCCTGACGCCACGAAGTAGGGCGGGATGAGGGTCAGTCTCGAAATCGGGATAAATGAGATAAGACAGTTTGCCGGATCGCCGATGGAACTTGATGATGTTCGCTCCTTCCACTTCCCCCAGATAAGCGCGGCCACAACCCTCATAGACACGCAAGATCGGCTCTAACGCTTGCCGTGCGGTAATGTGGATGTAAAGATCATCCGGTAGGAGCTTACCTAATGTGGATCGGCCACAGGCTTCGTCGATGGCAGCGGGGTCACCCGCTTGGAAGAGTAGTTCGTCTGCCTGTCGGCAGGCCTTCGTGTAGGTTCCAAAGAAAGCACGCATGTCCCGCTGGAGAGTGCTCGACAGCTGGGCCAACGATGGCCGTCTGCGGAACCGGGCGAGAGCGAGGTAAACAAGAATGTCCTCCCGACGCCGGCGAGCGATGGCGTCCCAGGTTTCGGCGTCGGTGATACGTTGGATTGCCGCAAAGGCACGCTTGACTGAGCCAAAACGCTCGATAATTGCCGACGCACCATCGAACTCGGTGGGATCAGGCACGCGGCCAAGCCCAGCAATGATCCCCATCAGGGGTTCCAGGGCCTGGCGGGTATCCTCAAGCCGAAGCTCGGCAATTCTTTGGCGGGGAAGTATTTCGTGGCGGCGAAAGCGATTCGCTAGGAACTGTTGACGCCGTGCCTCATCCTTAAATAGGTAGAATGTGCCGATTCCGGCGGGGATCGCCTCCGTGTGCAGCTGCTCTTCGAGATAGGCCTTGAGTTCGGCCTGTTCAAAGAATTTCTGAAAAGTGCCACGATTCGTCAGCACGCCGTCCCCGAATTCGACCGGGTCCTTGCCCCTTCCCGCCACGAGCACCTGAGCCGCGACCGCCATCACCTGACGGCAAAGCGCCCAAGCCCGGCGGAGAGTCTCGGAGCGCTCGTCGGGTTTCTCAATGACGTTGATTACGTAGCCAAGGTTGACAATGTCAGCGTCCTGCCGCGCCGCGTTCGGTTGGAACGCCGGATCCCACCCGCTACATGTAAAACCTTCACTCGCAAGAAGTTTCAGATCCTCGCCTCGGCCGCAGCCATAGTCGAAAAACGTCACGTCCTTGCCGAGTAGGGCGTCGCGCAGGAGACACTTTACCGGCCGCGAGAAGTCTCCACGACGGATCGCCGTTTTGTGCCGCTGAATGGCTGCTTGATCCATACGATCACCTCCGGGGAATTTCGGCCGTTATTCCGTCCCCAGATTGAAAATACGACCGATTGGGGGTGGCAGCCAGTGCCGCTGGAGCATCGTGTGCCAGAGAACGACAAAACCATATAAAGTTCAGTGGCTTCCGTGACAATTCAGGGCTCAGAGTGCGCCATGACGCAATGCAGGTACCCAGATGGCGAGCGCGGTGCATGTTTTCTCAGGTCACGAAACTTTCCCGTTTCGTTACCCCTGGCTGAAAAAGGGATATGATGCTGTTCGCGAGGACAGCAACGTCTTCTTGCGCGATGACGCTATCACCACCCTCGGCGTAGGCAAGAACATGGTCCGGTCGATCCGCCACTGGTGCCTTGCCACCGGCGTGCTGGAAGACGACCGATCGGCAGGTGGCATGCGGGTCACCAGCCTTGGCAAAATGCTCTTCGCCGACCGCGGCCTCGACCCCTACCTGGAAGATCCGGCGACCCTGTGGATTCTGCACTGGCACATCGCGAGAAACCGCTCGCGTGCAACCACGTGGTTTTGGGCATTTAACTTCTTTCATGAACCGGAATTCACCAGGGATACCCTCACTTCGGCCCTCCACAAATGGACGCAGACCCTGGGCGGCAAGCAGGTAGCACCCAGTTCCCTTAAGCGGGACGTTGATTGTTTCCTGCGGACCTATGTCGCCTCCCGGCATTCGCGCAGCGAGTTCACCGAAGATTCCCTCGATTGTCCGCTGATCGAGCTTGGCCTCGTTTCGCAATCTGCCGACAGCCAGATGTTCGGGTTCCGGCGCGGAACCCAGCAAGGGCTTCCTGACTGCATCCTGCTCTATGCGACGCTCCGGTTTTGGGAATTGTTTTCGCCGCAATCAGAGACGCTTGCCTTGAACGATCTCGCACGCAATCCAGGCAGCCCCGGCCGGCTGTTCAAAATCGACGAATCCTCCCTTGCCGAACGGTTGGAACGCATCGAAAGCCTGACGGACGGTGCTCTGTCCTACGGAGAGACGGCTGGGCTACGCCAACTCTATCGCAGAAAGCCGCTCGAACCGAACGACCTGTTATCCGAAGCCTATGCAGTCGGAGGGAAGCGACGATGAGCGACTCTCCCACCCTCGACACACTCGCCGTCGTTAGCCCACGCTTTGCTAGATCAGTTTCTTTGGTCCGTGACGTACACCGAACCGACGCCCTTGACGGATACATTCTGACTCCAGTGGGCCGCGATGTATTACGCCGCTTCACCGATGCGTTGCAGGGGGATACGCAAACCCGCGCTTGGTCGCTGACCGGCCCCTACGGCTCAGGCAAGTCGGCCTTCGCACTGCTGACCGCACAATTGCTGGGCGGTCAGTCATGGGTTCGACCGAAAGCCAGGGACTTCCTCGTCAATTCTGATGCCGACCTAGCGAACCGCCTCTTCGGGTCTGGCGGTGTTCTTGCCAAAAAAGCGGGACGGCTTTGCCCGGTGCTAGTGACAGGCTCCCGCCAGCCACTGGAAAATGCCCTGGCCGCAAGCCTAGCATCGTCGTTGCGGAGTATCGCCGCTCGCGGCCGTCCCCCGCAGATTGTTGAACAGCTGGAGCAGCTGGCAACACAGGGAAAACCATCGGGCGGCATTATCGTTCGGCTTTTTGAGGAGGCCAATGAATACCTCTCCCGGTTCGACGAAGGGGCTGCCGGCATCCTGCTGATAATTGACGAGCTGGGTAAGTTCCTCGAATACGGTGCCAGCAACCCCGATCAGGGCGACGTGTTCGTTCTTCAGGAGCTTGCCGAAGCCGCGACCCGCTCATCGCGTCCGTTCCTGTTCGTGACGATTCTTCACCAGACCCTCGATCGCTATGCCGATCACATGAGTCCAAGCCGACGTGCCGAGTGGGCCAAGGTGCAAGGCCGGTTTGAAGACGTGGCATTTGAGGAACGGACCGACCAGATTCTTCGGCTCCTGTCACATGCTATCGGGCACAGCGGTGACGGAATTGAAGTGAAAGCTTTTCGCAAGCAGGCAAAGGCTTTGTCGCAGGAGGTTGTATCAATTGGTATTCGGTCGGGATCGATGGCAACCGGAGAATTACAGGATCATCTCGCCGCATGCTACCCGCTCCATCCGCTTGCATCGGTGGTGCTTGGCCCGCTCTTCCGACAACTGGCCCAGAACGAACGGTCCCTTTTTGCCTTTCTCGCATCAACCGAACCCTTCGGCTTCCAAGAGTTCCTCAAACAAACCACGGTTCAAGGCGGCGCCTATCGGCTCGATCATCTTTACGACTACGTCGTGGCCTCGCTCGGCCCCACCCTCTTCGCCCAGCATCGCGGAAAACTCTGGGCCGAGGTCCAATCAGCGCTTGATCGCCTCCACGACGCCACCGAAACCGAAATCCGTCTTGCCAAATCCATTGGGCTTTTACAGGCGCTTGGTCCGGCGGCAGGTGTAACCGCTTCCGTGAAAACGCTGCGGACTGCCCTGAAGGGTACCGCGAGCGAACCAGAAATCGGGGACGCCATACAGTCCCTGTCACGCCGCTCGGTGGTGGTGTACCGCCGGCACACCGGCAGCTATGCCTTATGGGAAGGAAGCGATGTCGATATCGACGACCGGCTCCAGGCCGCGCGTCAATCCGTTGAACGCGACCAGGACATTGCCGCATTCCTTATGCGGGAAATGCCGCCGCAACAGCTTATCGCACGCCGGCATTATTTTCAGACCGGAACTTTGCGGTATTTCGATGCGTCGTATGTCGGTCGCAACGCATGCAAGCCAGATCTGTTTCACGCCCATGCCGACGCATCCTCCGGCGCCGACGGAAAGCTAGTGCTCTGCCTTCCGGCCGACGCCGACGACAGGGTCAATATGCGTCTGGTCATCCGCTCGGCAAAGGAGGGCCCGATCATAGCGGCACTGCCCCAGGAAATGCACGATCTGCAAGAGCTTTGTCATGAGCTTGTTTGCCTCCGATGGGTTTCCGAGCATACACCCGAACTTGAATCGGACCGCACCGCCCGCCGCGAACTTCATGCACGCCTCGGCATCGCCGAGCAGAATCTCCGCACACACCTGGAATGGATGTTTTCGCCGGCTAATGCGAGCGGTCCTGAGTGGTATTATCGCGGCAAGCCGGTGGCTCTCTCGTCCAAACGGCAACTCAATGACCTGACCTCAAAAGTCTGCGACCAGGTTTATAGCGCCACCCCGACCTGGCGCAACGAACTCATTAACCGCCGGACACTTTCTTCTTCTGCCGCCGCCGCACGCCGGAACCTGATCGAGGCAATGTTTGAGCATGCCGATGAAGATGGCCTCGGCTTTACCGGTCACCCACCGGAAAAAAGCATTTACGAAACACTGCTCAAAGCATCCCGACTGCACCGAAAACACGGCGGGGTCATCGGCATTCATTCTCCTGACGGCAAGGCCGAACCCGCTGTTCGGGAACTATGGAATGCCATCGATTGTTTCCTAGATGAAACAGAGGGCGGCCGCAAATCCGTGGACGCCGTATTTACGCTGCTGCGTCAGCCGCCCTTCGGCCTGAAAGACGGTGTTCTGCCCGTGCTCCTCGCCGCCGTGCTGGTTCACGGCCATTCTCAGGTTGCCCTATACGAAGAAGGATCGTTTGTACCACGCCCGAACGCAGCGGTGTTCGAACGCATCTTCGGGTCACCCGAAAAATTTGACCTGCAACGTTTCCGGATCAGCGGCCCACGAGCCGAAGTCTTCGAGCAGTATGCTGCCATGCTCACAAAGCCGCTGACAGGTGAACCGGATCTACTTAGCATCGTTCGACCCCTCGTGCGGGCGGTGAAGGAACTTCCCGATTACGTCGGAAAAACGAAGAAGATCAGCGAAGCCGCCCAGCGCATCTTGAAGGCGGTAAAAGAAGCCCGCCAGCCCGACCTGCTTCTATTCACAGACTTGCCCCTTGCCAACGGATTTCCTCCGTTTCCACCTTCCGGCAAGGTGGAAGACGTTCAGATCGAGGCGTATTTCCTGGCGCTCCGCACCGCGTTCAGTGAATTGCAACGGGCCTATCCGCATTTGCTGGCAGAAATTGAACAATTGGTCCTGAAGGCCTTCGGCCAAACCGGACAGATTGGCAAGGCACGAAAAGCCATTGAGCATGAAGCCAGGCTTGTCTTGAATGTTGCCGTTTCGGTCCAGCTCAAAGCGTTTTTGACGCGGGTGTCCGACGCCGACATTGAAGACACCACCTGGCTGGAATCGATTGCCACCTTGCTTGCCGGCAAGCCGCCGACGCACTGGGATGACCAGGACAGGGCTCGTTTTGAGGTCCAACTCGCTGCGTCAGCCCGCACGTTCGACCATTTCAAGGTGCTGGCCTACGAGATGGAACGCACCGGATTTGCACTGCTCGATGGCGACAAGGAGATGATGCGGATCAGCATCAGCGTTCCCGATGGCGGCGAATTCGAACGTGTCGTGAAAGTGCCGCCGCAGCTTGCCTCCCGGGCGACCCAAGCCGAGGAAGGAATGCGACGCGTTTTGCTTGAGCAAAACCTGCTGGGTGAAAAAGACGTTAGCGTCGCCATTCTCGCGCGGCTCGCACGCCAGCTTCTCTCCGAAGCCAACGAGGAAAACTCATGACAAAGCCCCGGCACATCCTGATGATGTCAGGCGGAAAAGACAGCACCGCACTTGCCATTTACATGCGCAAGAACATGCGCAACATAGTGCCGGAATTGGAGTACGTTTTCTGTGACACCGACAAGGAGCTGGCAGAGACTTACGAATACCTTACCAAA
>JBBQPM010000191.1:0-13248 GCA_038217425.1 Gemmatales bacterium | reverse complement strand
TATTGAGTTGAGCCATTTCCCCCTCACCCCCGCCCCTCTCCCGGAGGGAGAGGGGAGAAGATAGCGCTGTAGTACTAGCAGCTCGCCCTACGTGGAGGCGCCGTCACGGCAAATTCTCGAGCCAGCCGCGGAGGTCGTTCTCGTACTCGCTGGCCAGGTCGCCCTTGACGAGCTGCCGATGAAAATCGGCCGCCCCTTTGCGATCCAGGTCCGCCGCCTGCGCACTCGGGAAACGCTTGCCCGGATCCGCGGCGATCATTTTTCGGCACAGATGCAGTAAGAGATCGTTGGTCGCCACGTCCGCGGGGAGGAAATCGACGAGCCGACGTTCGAAGACGCGCTTGGCCTCGATGAGTTCGTCGATCGTCTCCAACCCCTCGAACGGACACGCGCCCCCCAGGATTTCGATCAGCACATATCCCAAACTTGCCAGATCCGATTGCGGCGTGGTATCGCCCCCTTCGAGAACTTCCAGGGCGGCGTAGATCGGCGACCACATCCGCCGCGCCGTCGGTTTGCCGATCACCATGGCCGAGCCGATGTCGATGATCTTGGCGTTCCCCGTGCGCTTGATCATGACGTTGGACGGCTTGAGATCGCCGTGCACCAATCCCTCGCGATGGAGTGCCGAGAGAGCGCCGAGACAATCGCGCAGGATCTGGATCGCCACGCCCGGCTTGAGCCGAGCATGCCCGCGGCCGGTGGCGAGCACCACTTGCTTCACGTAGTCCCAACGATTCTTCTCGAGATGATCGTGCGAAAGTTCCAGCATCTCGTCCGAGAGGAGTTCGCGCAGATCGAACCCGTCGACCCATTCCATTTCCATGATGCGGACGCCGTCTTGCTCCAGAAAGTTGTGGATGTTGACGAGATGTTCGTCCTGGATCATGGCGACCCGGCTGGCAACCCGGGCGATCGCCTTCATGTCCTCGCGATAGGCGGCGTCGTCCTGATACGACTCGGGCGTGAAGAATTTGAGCGCGACCGGAAGCGTGAAACCGTCGCAGCCCTGACGTTCGCTGAGGTAGACGACGCCCTGGCCGCCGCGGCCGAGCTGGCGGAGCTTGCGGAACGAGGTGGTCCAGTGGAGCCAGTCGTGCCGCAGAATGGTCTGGTAGTTGGAAGGGAGCGTGCGTTCCTCCGTTAACAGGTAGGGCTGCGTGTGCCGGTTGGCGGGATGCGTGACGGTCGAATTCATGTGCGTGAGTCCTCTGTTCCGGAGTGGGCTCGACGCTCTATCTTAACCGATCGCGCCGATTTGGAAACCCGGAAGCAAATTCGTACGATGCGAACGTTCACCATCGTTCCCGTTTCGCGTACAATGTCTCGATGACAAACGACATCGATCCCGTTCAGCCGCCGCTTTTGACTTCCCAGCCCGGAATCGGCGGCCGCATCAAGGCCGAGATTGACGATTTCCAGGTCGAGGAAATCCCCGCGTACGCCCCCAGCGGCGAAGGGGAATTCCTCTACCTCTGGCTCGAAAAACGTGATCTGGGCGCCGAATATTTTCAGAGGCAAATCGCCAAACGCCTCGATCTGGCCCCGGGCGACATCGGGTCCGCCGGGCTCAAGGATCGCCGTGCCGTCACGCGTCAGTGGATCTCCGTGCCGAAATTTGCGGAGCCGAACTTGCCGCATCTCGAGGGGGACGGCATCCGCGTGCTGGAAACCTCCCGGCACGGCAACAAACTCAAGCTCGGCCATCTGCACGGCAACCGCTTCCGCATCCTCATCCGCGATTCCGTCGGCGACCCCGCTCCCATTCTCGACGCCATCGCTCAATTTGGTTTGCCCAACTATTACGGCCCCCAGCGTTTCGGCAACGACGGCGAAACCCTCGCCCTCGGCTGGCAGCTCCTGCGCGGCGAACCGACGCCGAGACATAGCCCGTTCCTGCACAAACTCGCCCTTTCCGCAGTGCAGTCGGCGCTTTTCAACCTCTTGCTGGGCCAGCGTCTGCGCGAGGGGACGTGGCGCACGGTGCTGCCGGGGGACGTGCTGGCCAAGATCCCGTTCGGCGGCATGTTCGTGAGCGAAGACCCCGCCGCGGAGCAGGTCCGTCTGGACGCGCGCGAGATCGTGTCCGCCGGCCCGATCTTTGGCAAGAAGATGTTCCCCGCGAAGGACGTCGTCAGCCAGCGCGAGGAAGCCCTGCTCGCGGAGCATCAGCTCTCCCGGGCGTCGTTCGCGAATTTCGGCAAGCTCATGCTCGGCACCCGTCGACACAATCTCATCTACGTGAACGACCTGAAATGCGAGCCTGAGCCGGCCGGGTTATGGCTGTCGTTCAGTATGCCGGCCGGGAGTTACGCGACGGTGCTGTTGCGCGAGATCATGAAGACAGCGCTGGAGGGCGTGCAGGAGGGTTGAGTCGGATTCGGCTATCGTCTCCGCTTGGACCTGTTAAGATGATCTCCAGCTTCGCAGGTTCACGACCGTCTGCCGAGTATGGCTTATGTCTCAGCCGCCTACTGAGCCGGAAACCCGGCCGACGATCCATGAAGCCGAACCAGTCTCCGGAGGCGGCGTGGCGTACGGCGCCGAAATTGATGAAGCCAAAGCGGTCGCACGTCGGAAAAATGGAGAGGATATTGTTATTCGAGGCAAGAACCGCGATGCCAATCATGCATTGGCGGAAACGATCGAGAAGCAAGTCGGCCCCTCGAAACGCCATCGCCCGCACAAAGAAACGGCGGGGCGAGCGGCGCTACCTCATCTTCAGCAGAAATCGCCTCCTCCGTACGGACACACCTTTTTCGAGGCTCCCAATCATTTGGCGAGGAGGAAGAAATGAGATACTATAAGCCGGAACTTCTTGCAAAGTTGCAGTCCGACGACGCGGGTATTGCCAACCAGGCAGATGATGAATTGGAGGCTCTTTCGGAGCAATACGTTCAATACTTCGAGGAGATCAAATGTAGGTTGCCGGAACAGTTCTTGAAATGCATGACGAAGCACTACTTTCACGACGCGCGCATCCTCAATCCATTTTGGCTCTGGGAACTCGCGCCTCCCTTCGAGAACGAACTCCCTAAAGAATTCCAAGAATTTCCTGTTCTGGTAATCGCGGTTGAACTGGATACGCCGCCAAACGACGTACTCCATCTAGATTATCGGTCGGTCCGAGTTACCAAAGTCAAAGGCTGGGAGACGCTTCGAGTCCTGAAGGGCCCTTGCTTGGAATGGCTTCATGACGAGATCGAAGCGTTTGCGGACGGCAGGTTCGTGCATTCGATTCTCTTGTCGGAGGAAGTAGAAATTCAGCTCGAATTCAGCGACTTCGCGTTCTCGCGAGTTAAGCCTCTAAAGAAAACCTCGGCCTTGGTCAAGAAGTGAATGTCATGTCGCACTCGCCGTCACCACCGCCGGGATCTGCAACGTAAACGTCGACCCCTTGCCCGATTCGCTTTCCACCGCCACCTCGCCCCCCATCATGTGACAGATCTTCCGCGTGATCACTAACCCCAACCCGGTGCCGCCGTATTTGCGCGTCGTCGACGTGTCCGCCTGCGTGAAGGCATTGAACAACCGCCCGAGCTGCTCCGGCGTCATGCCGATGCCGGTGTCGCTGATGCGGAAGAAGACCCAGTCGCGCCCCTGGGCATTTACCCGCTTCACGTTCAGGCCGACCGTTCCCTTGTCCGTGAACTTGCTGGCGTTGCTGAGCAAATTGAACAGGCACTGCCGCAAACGGACGACGTCGCCGGTCATCGGCACGAGGTCCGGCGGGATCTCGACCTGGAGCTGGTTGCCGTTCTTTTGCACCAGCGGCTTGACCAGGGCCAGGACTTCGTCGAGGAGCTGCTTCGGCTCGAACGTTTCGATGTGCAGCGTGAGCTTGCCGGCCTCGATCTTGGAAAAATCGAGGATGTCGTTGATGAGCGCCAGGAGATGTTTGCCCGCCCAGAGAATCTTTTGCGCGTCGGGGATGAACTGATCCTGGGCGTCGTCCTGGGCCATCTCGATCAGCATTTCGCTGTAGCCAATGATGGCGTTGAGCGGCGTGCGGAGTTCGTGGCTCATGCTGGCGAGGAACGAACTCTTGGCGGCGTCGGCCTGGGCGGCGGCGTCGCGCGCGACTCGCAACTTTCCCGCCTCCTCCTCCTGCTCCTTCCGCGCCAAACTGTTCGTCACCGTGCTCGCCATCAACTGAACCATCTGCGCTTCGAGCTTGCCCAGGTTGCGACTCGTCGGCGACAACGCCCGCGAACCGTACAGCGCCCCGATGATCACTTCCTTGTCGTTAAATAACGGCGACGCCACCACCGCATGGACCGACGCCAGGCTGGTGAACTGCGAGCCCTTCATCGAACTCTGGAAGTACGTGCGCCGATCGCGCAGCAGCATGTCCATGATATTCTGACTGAAATCCCGGCCCGTGCCCCCCTCGCCCTTGTACGCGCGGGCGATCGCCTTCCAACCCTTGTCGTTACGCCACAAAACTAGTCCGCGGTCCAGGCCGATGAGTTCGACCAGCGCCTGAGCGATTCTTTCGAAATAGCCCGGTTCGCCGGGGAGCAGACGTTGCAGGCCGATGATCGCCTCGAACCAGATGGTGAGCATCTCGGCCGACGGGGTGCTTTCGAGATTGAGGAGGTTGGGGCCCTTGTAGTTGACGAAGGTTCCGAGGGGTTTGTCGACCGATTCGACGCCTTCGTCATCTCCGGTGCTTTCGTCTCCTCCCTGAAGATCGACGTCGGTTTGACCGATGCGAAAGACCAGCGGCAACGTGTACGTCGCGGTGCTGCCGGGGGCGAGCGGGGCGAAGAAGGAGAACTCGACGGGCTGCTTGTTGCTGAGGTTATCGAAGCGGATCATGCCGTCGGGGAGGGATTCGAGTCGGACGTGATCCTTGGAGACGTAGGGATCGGCAACGGTGAGGCGCGCAACGCCGTCGCGTTTGGGCCCTCGGCCGATTTCGAGGGCGCCGGCACTGTGCTGCATTTCCTGTTTACCTTGCGCGTTGGATGCGGTCACGTGGAGCATAGCAAGCCTCGGCCACTAGGGAGATGAGGACGATTATCGTGCGGAAGGGGGCATTCTGCAACCGCGATTAGCCCAACCGGATGGAAAAATAGTGGCACAGCGCCCCCGCCAACGCGTCGGCGACGTCGGGGGGTTCGGGGAGTTGGGCCAGGCCGAGTTCGCGCTGGATGGTCGCCTGCACCTGTTCTTTGGACGCCCGTCCACTGCCGGTGACGGTCTTCTTGATGCGGGTGGCGCTGTAGCTAACGACGTCGACGCCGTGCTGGGCGGCCGCCAGGTAAATGGCGCCGCGAGCATGGCCCATGAGGATGGCGGTCCGCGGATGGGCGTAGTGGGAATAGAGCTGTTCGACGACCATGACCTGGGGCCGATATTGTTCGAGGATCTCGGCGACGCCTTGATGGATGCTGAGGATTCGCTGGGGCAATTCTTTGCCTTCGCCGCGGACGACGCCGGCCTCGCAGACGCGTGGCTTGAGCGGCTGAAACTCGAGGATGCCGTAGCCGGTAATGTTGAGACCGGGATCGATGCCGAGAATGCGTCGGGGGGTTGCGTCCATGGGGGAGATCTTACGAACTGCCGCCCATGCCGACACGAAAAGCGTCGCGCAGCCGTCTAGTGCGAATTGCTAGTGTCTTCTGTGCCGGAAGAATGGTACACTTTTACTCGAATTCATTCTCACGGAGCATACCTTGGATGCAACTTCGCCCAGTTTGCTCGACCGGCTGCGTCGACCGGATGATACGGTGGCCTGGGACAATTTTGTGGACCTTTATACCCCCGTTCTGTTTCGGTGGGCGGAATACCTGGGTTTGCAAAGTGCGGATGCGGCCGATCTGTTGCAGGACGTTTTCATCCTTTTGGTTCGCAAACTCCCCGAATTTTCTTACGACGGGAAGCAAAGCTTTCGCGCCTGGCTCAAGACGGTCCTGATGAACTGTCGAACTGCCGAAGCCCCCCGGCAAACCCGCGCGAAAAAGCTCGCGTGCGGGGCTCTGGATCGCCGCCGGCCTCGGCGCGCTGGCGATCCTCGTGGCCAGCATCGTCTTTTTCATCCCCTCGGGAGACGGCACTCTGCGCTTCGAGATCGACGATCCAGCCATCGAAGTGGCGATCAAAGGAACCAACATCGTCCTCAAAAATGCCGACAACGGCAAGGACGTTGTGCTGACCGCGGGGGCGAAAAACCTGCTCATCACCCGGGGCGATTTCTCCTTCGAGGCCGATAAGCTGATCCTCAAAAAAGGCGAGACCGTCACCGTTCGCGTGGAGTTCATCGAGGGCCGAGTTCAACTCGTGCGCGACGGTCAGCCCTTCGCGCAAAAGGAATTGCCGAAAAAAGTCGCCGCCGTCGAGGTGAAGAAAATCCCCGCAGTGGAAGAGAAGAAAGCGCCCGACAAGATCGCGCCCGTTCCGCAGAATCCTGAAGCGCCCGGAGCGGCGGTGTTGCTATCGAATCTGCAGGTTTTCAACCCGCAAGGCAAGCGTCTGACGGTGGGGGACAAAGTGGAGGTGCAGTTCTACTTGACGAATATCAGCGGCAATCCGCTGAATGTACCAGCCAACCTACGCTTCAACGACCTCGGAACCATCCAGGCCTGGATCGAGCGACTCGGCGACGACCCTGCGATCGCTGCCAAGTCCCCCAAAACCGCCAAGAAGGGACGCCTGTACGCCGCCGGGGGCGGTATCACCCCGACGCCTCCCGTCATTCCCGCAGAATTCCGCAAGTCATTCGCCAAAACCATCGAAACCGAGGGCTTTCCCCCCGGCTCGTATCGTTACACCATCGAATTCAAGCCCAGCAACAACACCATCGGCCCTGCCCAACAGTTTCAGTCGATTGAGTTCCAACTGCAAGCACCGTGAGCGGCAACGCACGCTCCGGCAAACCTCGAGAAGAAGGGGCGCAGCCAGGCGCCTCTTCTTTTTTCCGAACCCAGGGACCGCACAACCGGTCTTGCAAATACTGGCCGAGAATTTAGAATTAGGGGGACGGTCCTTTTGGGGTATGGTGTAACGGTAGCACAACTGACTCTGGATCAGTTTGTTAAGGTTCGAATCCTTATACCCCAGCTTTTTGGCAGTTCAGGCTTCTTCTCGACGCCGTCCCTCCCTGTGCCCATGCAAATTACCTAGCTTCCAGCCGACGGGTAAACTTCGCGCCAACGATGCCGTGCGTGGCCGAAATCGAGAGGTTCGTGCGTTTTTTTCGGTTTCGAAGCGTACGCGATGTGTCTGCGAAAATTGCCGCCGCGCCGACCTTGTGAAATTCGGGTATCATAACCACGATCAAAAGCCGCATCTCACTCGATTTAGCAGAAGGGAAGAGCATGCACTCTCCATTGGTGGCTCGACGCACTTTCCTCCAGGCCGGGACGCTCGGTACGCTGGGGCTGTCGATGGCCGACGTCGCCGATTTGCGGGGTGCCGGGCCTTCGGGTCCGCCGTCGAGCCCGAAGGCGGTGATTTTTCTCTTTCTCACGGGCGGAGCCTCGCAGCACGACACCTTCGACATGAAGCCGAACGGGCCGGTCGATTTCAAGGGGGAGTTCAACCCGATCGCGACGCGGACGCCCGGCATCCAGATCTGCGAGCACCTGCCGATGCTGGCTCAGCGCAGCCAACACTGGGCGCTGGTCCGCTCGCTCACACACACCAATAACGGCCACGACGCAGCCACTTATCTGATGCTGACCGGTCGGTCGCAATTGCCGACGACCTTCCGGGCGAGCCAGCCGCGGGGGACCGATTTTCCGTCGATCGCCGCCATCGCCGGCGCCACGACGCAGCGTCGCGGCTTCTGGCCGGGCAGCGCCGTACTCCCCGAGAAGATCTACCATTCCAATACGGGCGTCTATTCGGGTCAGTTCGCCGGCTTGCTGGGGAGCCGACACGAGCCGTGGTTCCTGGAAATGACCGACAAACCGCACGCCTATCATTCGTACTCGGGCGCCTTTCCCCAGTACCTGTTCGACCTGCACAAGGGGGAATTGTCCGACAAGCGCGACTGGCGTTTCGAGGTTCCCAACCTGACGCTCCCCGAAGGCGCTCTCGATCCCCGGCATCGCGGACGCATGAACCTGCTCGGGCACATCGAAGGTCAACAACGGCTTCTCGATGCGACCGCCGCCGTCGCCAACTACGATCGCACGCGGCAATCGGCGGTGACCTTGCTGACCAGTTCGAACGTGCGCCACGCCTTCGACGTGCGCCGCGCCGACCCGCGCATTCTCCATCGTTACGGCGATAATTCCTTCGGCTGGTCGCTGCTCATGGCGCGCCGACTCGTCGAAGCGGGCGTCAACATGGTCCAGGTGAACATGGGCAACTTCGGTTCCTGGGATCTCCATGGCAACAACTTTCCCTGCTTGAAGGACTACCTCTTTCCGCCGACCGACCGCGCCGTTTCAGCGCTGCTGGACGACCTGGACCAAAGCGGCCTGCTCGAGAGCACGCTGGTCGTGATGGCGGGCGAGTTTGGTCGCACGCCGCGCATTTCGCACATCGCCCAGAACGTCTACCGTACGGCCGGCCGGGACCACTGGGGCGCCGTGCAGACTGCCTTTTTCGCAGGCGGCGGCGTGCGCGGCGGTACGGTGGTCGGCGCGTCCGACGCCAATGGCGCTCACCCCGCAGCCGACGCGCAGACTCCCGAAAACTTCGCGGCCACCATCTACGACGCACTTGGCATTCCCCACAACGCCGACTGGCACGACGCGACCGGCCGGCCGTACGGCGTGTACCAGGCGGACCCGATTCGGGGGCTGAGAGGATAGGCACGCCTCGGGATCCTGCACGTGGCCAACATGGAGACGTCGAATTTCCGAGACGGAAGCGTCCGCGACGACAATCGCAAGATCGTCGCTGACGCTTCCGGCTCGGAAAGAAATCTCGAAACGGACAGGACTTTCAAGCCATGAGGATCACCGTCTTCGCTTCGCTGGCTCTACTCACATCGGTCGCACTCCCTCCCGCGAGCCGGGCGGCGGATGCGGTCAAGATCGTCTTTGATACCGATATGGACAGCGACTGCGACGACGTCGGAGCGCTGGCCATGCTGCACGCCCTCGCTGATCGGGGCGAAGCGGAAATCCTCGCCACGGTGGTTTCGTCGCGGCATCCGTGGTCGCCGGCGTGTGCGGCCGCGCTCAATGCGTTCTACGGCCGGCCCAATTTGCCGATCGGTTGCCCCAAGAAAGGGGGAGCCATGAAGCCGTCGAAATACGCCGAGGCGATCGCCAAACGCTTTCCGCAGAAACTCGGGACGGCCGACAAGGTTCCCGACGCGATGACGATCTACCGTCGCGTCCTTGCCGATCAACCCGACGGCAGCGTGGTGATCGTCACCGTCGGCTATCTGACGAACGTCGCCGACCTCTTGCGTCTGCCGGCGCAAGGGGCCGAGCCGAGCGGGCTGGACCTGGTCAAGCGGAAAGTGAAGCTGTGGGTCTGTATGGGAGGCAACTTCGTGGGCCGACCGGCGGCGGACGACCTGAAGCTCAGCAACAATAATTTCACCTATGACAAGGAATCGTCTCTGTATGCCGTCCGCCATTGGCCGGGCCCGGTGATGTTCGTGGGACGAGAGATCGGCTCGGTCCCCAGCGGGCTCAAAGCAGGAGCGAAGCTCAAGGATCTGCCCGAGGCAAATCCGACGCGGGCGGCGTATGCCCTCTGGTTCGGCGGGGAGCCGAAAGATCGGCATGTCGCCGACCAGACGGCCGTCCTGTTCGCGGTGCGCGGCCCTGGGGAGTATTGGAACGCCGAGACCAAAGGCTGGATGGATCTGAAGCCCGATATGACGTTTCATTGGCGGAGCGAACCGGCCGCTCGGCAGGGCTATCTGCTGAAGCGGCAAATCGAAGGCAAGTCCGGCGACCGCGTCATCGAGAGAACCATCGAGGAATTGATGTGTCATTCCCCGCGGCCAGCCAAGTAAGACAGTCGACTACCAAGCGAGCGGCGCGGGAGTTCATGAAGATTGCGCTCCTTCCGGAGGACATTGAAGATGAGGGCACACTCCCCTAAATTCCCCCGCCGCGACTTTCTGCGCGTCGGCGCCGGTTTGGCAGTGGCGGCGACCACCGCCGGCGCCGCCGCCGCCGAATCCGCCCGGGCGAAATCGTGCATCCTCATCTATCTCCTCGGCGGACCGCCTCAACTCGACACTTTCGATCTCAAGCCGAACGCCCCGGTCGAGATTCGGGGCCCATTTCGTCCGATTGCGACGCGCGAACCGGGCGTGCATCTCTGCGAACATCTGCCGCGACTGGCTCAGATGACGAATCGATTCGCGCTCGTTCGCTCCGTCAGCTATCCCAATCACAACCATACGCCGATGATCTACTACACGCTCACCGGCCGAATGGTGGCTCGTCCCAACGAGGACAACGACGTCCGTCCGCCGCAACGCATCGACTATCCACATGTCGGATCCGTGCTGGCCCGGCACTTGCCCGCGCCGCTCGGTTTGCCCGGCTACGTGGCCCTTCCCGAACTGGCGACCCGCAGCAGCCTGTCCGGGCCGTTCCGCCGAGTTCGACAGCTGCTTCGCGGCGGCGCCGGGGGCTTCCTCGGTCCCGTCGTCGATCCTCTCTCCGTCAACGGCGATCCCGGCACGCGGGACGCGATCCCTGCTCTCGCCTTGCCGAGCCAGGTCAATGAGGCCCGACTCGACCAACGGGCCGCACTCCTCTCCGTGCTCGAAACGCGCGGCCCCTCCGGCCAGGCGACGCACCTGCACCGCACGCTACGGCAGCAAGCGGTCACGTTGACGGGAGCCTCCGGCGGCGCGTCGGCGTTTTTCTCGCTCGACGGCGAACCCGCTTCGGTGCGCGAACGTTATGGCCGACATCGCTTTGGCCGGGCGACGCTCCTCGCGCGGCGCCTGGCCGAGGCCGGCGTACCGATGACCGCGATTCACTTCAACGAAATGACCCTCTGCGACGGCTGGGATACCCACTCCAAGAACTTCGAGGCTCTGCAAACCGAACTGCTGCCGATGGTCGATCAGAGCGTGTCGGCCTTGCTGGAGGATCTGCACCAACGGGGCCTATTGAGCGAAACGCTCGTGGTGGTCATGGGCGAGTTCGGCCGCACGCCGCGGATTAACGGCGCCGCAGGCCGCGATCACTGGGGTTCGTGCCAATCGGTCCTGCTCGCGGGGGGCGGCATTCGCGGCGGTCTCGTCTACGGCGCCTCCGACCGCATTGCCGCGTATCCGATCGACAATCCGGTCGATCCGATCGACCTGCACGCGACGATTTACCACTGCATGGGCCTGAGTCCCCATCAGATGATGAACGATCAACTCCAGCGCCCGCAACCGCTCAGCCTGGGCCGCGTAATCGCGACACTGGTGGCGTGAGGCAATCCTTCTCCCGAGAGAAATCATGAACATCCGCGCAATGGCATCGATCGAGCTGACAGGCCGAGCCGCGCTCGCGCTGCTGATTTGCCTGATCTCGCAGCGCCTCGTCGCCGCTCAGGGCGTCGACTACATCAAGGCCCATTACACGAAGACCGAACATCAAATCCCCATGCGCGACGGCGTTCTCCTGTTCACAGCGGTGTATGTTCCGAAAGACGCGAGCCAAAAGTTCCCGATACTCCTCACGCGCACGCAGTCGGGCCTGGCGCCGTACGGCGCCGATCAGTATCCCGCGACCCTGGGCCCGTCGCCGCTGTTCGCCCAGGAGGGTTACATCTTCGTCCAACAGGACATCCGCGGCCGATGGATGTCGGAGGGGAAGTTCGATCGCCTCAGGCCCCATAATCCCGCCAAGGGGCCGAAAGACGTCGATGAAAGCAGCGATACCTACGACACCATCGATTGGCTTCTGAAGAACGTCCCCAACCACAACGGCAATGTGGGGCATGTCGGCACATCATACCGCGGCTGGCTGGCGGCGGCGGGCATGATCGACGCGCATCCGGCGCTCAAAGCCGTCTCGCCGCAGGCGCCGGTCATCGACACCTTTGCCGGCGATGATTGGCGCCACAATGGAGCCACGTTCCTCGCCCACGCCTTCTTTTACGCCCACCGCGTCGGCGTCTCTTCGCCCGCGCCCACCAAGGAATCCTTCTATCCCACTCCCAACTATGGCACGCCCGACGGCTACGATTTCTTCTTACGTCTCGGCTCGCTCGCGAATATTGACGTGAAGCATTTCCAGGGCAAAAACCAGCTCTGGAACGATCTGGTGCAGCATCCGACGTACGACGAAACGTGGAAGGCACGCAACCTTCGGCCCCACCTCAAGAACCTGAAGCCCGCGATTCTCACCGTGGGGGGCTGGTTCGATGCCGAGAATTTGTTTGGCACCATGGAAGCGTACGATCGCTTCGAGGCCGATCGCGCCAATCATACTTTCGTCATGGGCCCGTGGATTCATGGCGGTTGGAACAATGGCGCCGGCGCGTCGCTCGGCGCTGTTGCGTTCGGTTCGAACACGGCGGAGTTTTATCGCGCGAAGATCGAACTGCCGTTCTTCAACTACCACCTCAAGGGCAAGGGCGAATGGAAGTCGCCGAAGGTGCAGGCGTTTGAGACGGGCACGAACCAGTGGCGCGAGCATCCGAGTTGGCCCCCCAAGAACGGTAAGCTGGCGACGCTCTATTTCGAGTCGGGCGGCCGGCTCGCCTTCCAACCGCCGGCCCTAACGACCGAAGCGTTCGACGAGTATGTCAGCGATCCCGCTCGGCCGGTGCCCTACACCGAGCAAATCGCCACGCGGATGCCGGCCGAGTTCATCATCGCCGATCAGCGATTCGCAGCACGCCGGCCTGACGTTCTGGTCTATGAGAGCGAAGTTCTCGCAAAAGACATGACGCTCGCGGGACCGATCATGGCGCATCTTCAGGTTTCGACGTCGGGAACCGACTGCGACTGGATCGTGAAAGTGATCGACGTTTATCCCGACGGCACGCCCGATCCGACGCCGAATCCTGCGGGCGTCAAGATGGGGGGCTATCAGCAGCTGGTCCGCGCCGAGGTGATGCGCGGCCGATTTCGCAACAGCCTGGAGAAGCCCGAGCCGTTCAAGCCGGGCCGAGCGACCTCCGTCACCCTCAAGCTGCAGGACGTGTACCACACTTTTCGGCCGGGTCACAAAATCATGGTGCAGGTTCACAGCACCTGGTTCCCGCTTGTGGATCGAAATCCGCAGACGTACGTGGACATCGCCCACGCGGGCGCATCCGACTTCCGCAAGGCGACGCAGCGCGTCTATCGCTCGAAGGATCTGCCGACGTCGG
>JBBQPM010000190.1:0-13363 GCA_038217425.1 Gemmatales bacterium | reverse complement strand
GTCTTTCCACAGCTTCATCTGGGCAAGGGTCTGGTTCGAGAAGCTATTCGACATCACGAAGCTCGGATGGCCGGTCGCACAGCCGAGGTTGACCAACCGGCCCTTGGCGAGCACGATGATGCGCTTGCCGGTCGGCCAAATGACGTGATCGACCTGGGGCTTGATTTCTTCCCACTTGAGGTCATTGAGGTTCGCGATCTGGATTTCGCTGTCGAAATGGCCGATGTTGCAGACGATGGCGTTGTGCTTCATCGCGTCCATGTGCTGGCGGGTGATGACATCGACATTGCCGGTGGTGGTGACGAAGATGTCGCCGAACTTGCAGGCGTCGTCCATGGTGACGACCTGGAAGCCTTCCATGCAGGCTTGCAGGGCGCAGATGGGATCGACTTCGGTGACGAAGACGGTGGCGCCGGAGCCGCGGAAGGCCTGGGCGCAGCCCTTGCCCACATCGCCGTAGCCGCAGACGATGGCTTTCTTGCCGGAGATCATGACATCGGTGGCGCGTTTGATGCCGTCGATGAGCGACTCACGGCAACCGTAAAGGTTGTCGAACTTGCTCTTGGTGACGCAGTCGTTGACGTTGATGGCGGGGAAGAGCAGCGTGCCGGCCTTGACGCGTTCGTAGAGGCGATGGACGCCGGTCGTGGTTTCCTCGGAGACGCCGATGATGTTCTTGCCGATGTTGCTGTAGAAGTGGGGCTTGTCGAGCAGCGTCTTCTTGATCGAGCGGTAGAGAATCTCTTCCTCTTCCGAATCGGGGGTGCGGTCGAGGATCGAGGGATCCTTCTCGGCGTCGGCGCCGAGGTGGACAAGCAGGGTGGCGTCGCCGCCGTCGTCGAGGATGAGGTTCGGCGTACCGCCGTCGTGCCACATCAGGATGCGGTGCGTGTAATCCCAGTAATCTTCGAGCGTCTCGCCCTTGATCGCGAAGATCGGCGTCCCTTTGACCGCAAGTGCAGCCGCGGCATGATCTTGCGTCGAAAAGATGTTGCAGCTCGCCCAGCGGATGTCGGCGCCGAGCGCTTGCAGCGTCTCGATCAGCACCGCCGTCTGGATCGTCATGTGCAGGCTGCCGGCGATGCGGGCGCCTTTGAGAACCTGCTGCGGAGCGTACTTACGGCGAATGGCCATCAGTCCCGGCATCTCGTGCTCGGCGATGGCGATTTCCTTTTGGCCCCATCCGGCGAGCGACAAATCCGCAATCGCGTAATCGTGACGCGCGGACTTCGTTTCTTTGGCGGGAGACTTCGTGGCGGTTGCAGTCATGGAAACTCCTCGAGATCGGGTTGCTGTCAGATAAACTTATGATAGTCACGTCCCGCACGCTCGTTCAGATTGCCAAACGATTTTTGCGGGTTGCCGGAATTTTTGGCCGGTTCGCGCACGCCCCGGCAATCCCTCCGTGTCCCAACCGATAACGCCTGACACGGAGCCCACCATGTTCGATATCAATCAATACCATCGCCTCGACCTCGCCATCGCCGGCATCCTGCTGATCGGCATCGGTTTCGGGGCCAAGCACGGATTCATCCGCCAAACGCTTCGCCTGGCTGCTACGTTACTTGCGTTCACCGTCGCCTACGTGCTGCACGATCGGGTCGACGCTCTGGTAAGGACGACGTTGGCCGCCGATCTCGCCGCCCGCGTGACCCGATTGCACACGTATTTGGTGACGTTCCTCGGGGCCTACCTGATTTACTTCTTCGCCGCGGCGCTGTTTCAGAAGGCGATTCGCGCCTGTGCGGCGGAGCGGAAGCCGGGCGATAGCGCGGTCGACGTGCTGGGGTTGGGCTGGTTCGACCGCATTCTGGGCGCCGCCATCGGCGCGGTGGCGACGTGCCTGCTGGTCGGTGCCGGGCTGATCGCGTTGGGAAGCTCCAACGAACGCGAAGTTCAGGCCATGATGGCCGGCTCGAAGTTGCAGCCTTACGCGGTGGAGGCGATGCAGACGATTCTGGAAGCGGTTCCTTCGAGCAGCCGGGAAGAATTCGAAATCGCGCTGAAACGCCTGGAAAACGCGGGTCGGGCCTTCGCCGGGGACATCGTCAAGCAAGGCGCCCAGGACGCCAGCAACCGGATGAACGGCTTCGCCAACGGCGTCGAAACGGGCCGGCAGGCCCTGCAAAAGGGAAGCGCCCTGGTGAAGAAAATGAACTCGAAATAATCAACCAAGGCGAGCGGGGGACGTCAGTCCCCCGGTATCGAATTTTTTGCAACTCGAGATTCGATTCTTGTGGGTTGAAGTACCGGGGGACTGACGTCCCCCGCTCGCCTTTGCCGTTACTTCTTCGCCGGAACGGGATGAATGCGAAGCGTCCACGAGAAATGCTCCGGCCTCTGGCTTTCGCTCAATTCCAGATGCCCGAAGAGATCCAGCACGGCGTTCACGTTGTCCAGCGACGCGTCGATGCCGGCCGAGTTCGTTCGCGAAGCCAGGAAGCCGACCAGGGCTGCACGATGCTGTTTCAGCACCGGGAGCAGTTCCTGAGCGGAGAACCGTAAGAGCGGCGCCTCATCCCCAACAGCGGGCGTGGCTTTGCGGACGCCGAAACGTGCGATCCCTTCCGGGGACGTCGCCAGCAGGAAATACCCGTCCTTGAGGGCGAACGCCGGCTGCGTCCCTGCGGGAAAGAACGCGTCCTGCTCGAGGAAGTGAACCTTGACGGCGCCTTGTTGCATCGATTTCAGGCGGATGGGGTCCTTGAGCTTGCGGTTGACTTCCAAAAGCCCGAGCGGCGCCACCATCCGCAGTCCGTCGACCAGCGCTTGATCGACAGGCGTCCCTGCCGGCAATGAGGCGGCGGCGAGCGCGAAGACCGCTTGCGGCATGTTTTCGGTCTTCTCGGCCGGAAACACCGCCAGGCCGACGTCGGGACCGAGATTGGGGAGGATGTCCCGGCCCAATTCGAGTCCGACCAGGGCGCCGAGACTTTGCTTCCACGATTGATCCATCTCTTGACGCTGCGTGGCCGTGAACCAGGTTTCGAACGTCCTCTCGAGCGAGGCCTTCCAGGCGACGGTCAGAATCGAGTCGGCGGGGAACTTGCTCCACAGTTCCGAGCGGACCAGGGGCTTTAGAAAACGGACGCGGATCGGTTCGGGGAGGTTTGCGGGCTGGGCGACCAGCGTCAGGCGGACTTCGAGTTGTTTGTCGACGTTGCCGGTGAGGAGTACGCCGTCGACGCCTTTCCAGATGGCGAGGAAGTTTTGCATCCAGGGGAGTTTGCTTGGCTTCTCGAGGTCGTGGTCGAGCAGGCGCGGGTTGACCCAGAGGGCGACGGCGGCGCGGTCGGCGCCGGTCTTCTCGAAATGTTCGCGCACCAGCGACTTCGTCTGCTTTCGGTTCAAGACGTGTTGCAGCGGCGCTTCCTTGTTGCTGAAGGCGAAGAGGTCGTCTTCGAGCAAATAGAACTGCGGCTCCTGATCCTTGACGAGGGTGCGCTTGTGGTACGTCCCGCCGGAATGCTTCACGGGCTGGACGCTCTTGACTTCGCCCGCCTTGATTTGCAAGTCGTTGACGCGCTCCAGGACCGTGGCCAGCAGCTTTGGATTCGGCACACGCACCAGGAACAGCCCCTGTTCGACGCCGACGTTTTCCGGGGAAGCCGGGCGATAGGCGAGGACGACGGCCTGGCCGAGGATTTCGTCACGCAGCGTGGGCCAATCGAGATCGAGGTGCTTTTTGAGTTCGCCTTCGAGCTTCTTGAGCCGGGCGAGTTCGGGGGATTGCTGAAGTTTGAGGCCTAGGATGGATTCATTAAGAATGGTCACCCACGGAGATTGCTCGTAGCGCTGCCAACTCGCCTTCAGATCGCTGACGGCGATGACGACGCCCATCTCCCCGGGGACCATGCCGAGCAGATCGCGTACCGGCGTCGGCTGGGCGGAGACGCTCGTCGCGAAAATCATGCACGAAAGGAGAGCGGCGAATCGGCGCATGCGGAAAACCCTCATTGTGAGGCGAAGAGATCGAACGACGTCAGTTCGCGCGAAAAGAACTCGAGCGCCGCCGCGGCCGAGCGCGTCATCGGGCGCACGCCTTCGCTGAGCGCCTGCCCCGTCTGCTGCAGCGACTGCAGGGCCGGGTCAAATTCCCATTCGCGCCGCGGCACGCTTGGCAGTTCCGTCGGGGCGGCCGACCACAATAGCCGGGCGTCTTCCTTGGTCCGGTCGGCGATCCGGCTCCCCAGGGACGCAATCGCCTGCCGGGCCTCGGCGACGCTCTCGTCAATCTTGGGCGCAGCGGCGGCTTCCATGGGCGCAGGCGGAGCCGTTTTCGCGATTTCCGGGGAACCTTCGCGCCGCGAAAAAAACGTCGACAGCCCGACGATCACCAGCACCGAGGCGGCCAGCGTCCAGACGGCGGCCCAACGCAGCTTCATCCGCCAGTGCCGTTTGCGGCGATCGTCCAGGATCCGCGTGACGACACGCGCGGCCAGCGCCTGCGAGGGGGGCGACGTCTTTTTCGGAGCCGCCAGGCCGCGCACCAGCGCCCGGCTCGCCTGCCAATCCTCGCGGCACGCCCGGCATTCTTCCAGATGCAAACGCCATTCTGGAGACGTCGGCGCCGCCAGGCCGTCCAGTTGGGCCTGCAGCAGGGCCTGGCAATCACGACACTTCATGTTCCACCTCCGAGATCATGCCGCGCTGCTTGAGCCGTTCCATGATCTCCAGGCGCGCCCGATGTAGCCAGGTCCGCACCGTCCCCACCGGTTTCCCCAGGGCCTGGGCGATCGCCTCGTACGGCAAGTTTTGTTCGTGAAACATCGTAAACACGCAGCGGTACTCCCAGCGCAACTCGGTCAAGGCCAGCTGAATCTCGTGCGTCAATTCCGCCGACTCGTCCGCCGGCGTGCTGGCCGTGACTTCCTGCAGATACTCCACCAACTCGGGGCGCCGCGCCCGCTGACCGATCCACGTCTTGCAGCGATTGACCGCGATCCCCATGATCCACGGCTTCAGCGGCCGAGCCTGATCCCAGCGTTTCAGGCTGCGAAACACCCGTAAGAAAACTTCCTGCAGCACGTCCTCGGCGTCGTGCCGATGATGCAGTAGATTCAGGCACAGGCCAAACACGTCGGCTTGAAAGCGTTCGACCAGGGAATGCACGGCTGAGGCTTCTCCCCGCAAACACTGTCGCACCAAGGCAGCGTCGTCGGTTGACACGTCCGTAATACCCCGAGACAGAAGCGAAAGTTTCGAGACCGTGCTATTCTACGATTTCTCTCCAGAAAGCGGATGACAGAGCCCGATGGAAGTGGTAGACTGCCTCTAGCCTACCTGCCTCCCGCCTTCCGTCCCCCCTGCCGGAGTTTCGCATGCTCACCCCTTCCCGCCGCGATCTGATTTGGCTCGGCAGCGCCGGCCTCGCCGGTCTATCCTTGCCGCGCCTCTTGCAAGCCGAGGCCGCCCGCCCCGCGAATCTGCCCGCCGCCAAGGCCAAGAACGTCATCTTTATCTGGCAGCAAGGCGGACCGCCCCACCAAGACACCTGGGACATGAAGCCCGACGCCCCCAGCGACATGCGCGGCGAATTCAATCCCATCCGCTCCAGCCTCTCGGGCTACACCGTCTGCGAACTTCTGCCGCGCCTGGCGCAACTCGTCCAGCACCTCACCGTCATTCGCGGCGTCAACCACCACATCCCGGACCACAACCCGGGCAGCATGTTCATGCTCGGTTCCGGCAACGCTCCGAACCCCACGATTTACCATCCGACCTGGTCCGCAGTGGTCAAGCGCGAGAGCCAGCAGGTTCCCGGCATCCCGACGACTGTCAGCATCCCCGCGGAACCGAGCGAAGGCCCCGGCGCCGGATTCCTGGGCGCCGCGTATCAATCGTTCGCCACGCAGGCCGACCCCGCCGACGCCAACTTCCGTGTCCGCTCGCTCGTCCTCCCCGGCGACATCACCCCCGACCGCTTCGACCGAAGGCGCCAGCTGCTCGAAAGCACCAACAACTACTTCCAACCGCTGGGCGAACAACGGCCCGACATCCTTCACGGTCTTGACGAATTCCAGCGCGACGCCCAGCAGATCGTTCTCTCCTCGGCCACGCGCAACGCGTTCGACATGGAACGCGAACCGGTCTCCGTCCGCGATCGTTACGGCCGATCCAAACTCGGGCAGCGCATGTTGCTCGCGCGCCGACTGATCGAATCGGGCGTCCGCTTCGTGACCGTAAGCGAACCGGTCGGCTGGGACACGCACGCCAACAACTTCGTCCGCATGAAGGAGAATCTGCCGGTCGTCGATCGCGCCTTCAGCGCCTTGATCCAGGATCTGCACGTCCGCGGCATGCTCGAAGATACGCTGGTGATGATGTTCGGCGAGTTCGGCCGCACGCCGAAGATCAACACGCAGGCGGGCCGCGACCATTGGCCCCAGGCAATGTCGATCATCCTGGCCGGCGGCGGCGCCCCGGGCGGCATGATCTACGGCACGACGGACCGCAACGGCGCCTACGTCACCGACCGCAGCCATTCCCCCGCCGACTTCGCCTGCACCGTCTATTCGCTGCTGGGGATCGATCCGCACAAGCAGTACCCGGCCCCGAACGGCCAGCCGACGCCGATCGTGTCGGGCGGCGAAGCGATCCGGGCGATCGTGGGGTAATTGCCACCTCACTCGCTCTAAGGATTCATTTACCTCGACTTCGCTGGCCGAACCCTAGAAATCTCGACTTTTTGCGTTGACGCCGCTTGAGGGGCGGCCAACAATAGCTCCTGCTTTTACGGAAGGCTCGCTAACAGCCTATTTACGTACACATCATGGAGCTGTCGTCATGATTATTTGGGGATCCAAGGGGCGTGAGATCGAGCAGTCGACTGGCGAATTCAACTGCCCGCAGTGTCAGGAGGAACGTCGCTACCAGTATTTGCGTATTTCGACCTACTTTACGCTTTACTTCATTCCGCTTTTCGAGACCGAGCATCACGGCGACGTTGTCAAGTGCCTCGGGTGCGGCGTCCAGTTCAAACCCCAGGTTTTAGAGTACGAACCCCCACCGAGACGGATCGTTTGCTTTACGCCACCCTCGTCGACCTGGAGAGCGGTACGCCGATCCAGATGGCACGGACCAAGCTGCTCAATGCGGGCGTTTCGCACGAGACCACAACCCAAATCATCGAGACTGCGGTCGGCGACAAATCTCGGCACTGCACGCCTTGCAATCTTACCTTCCTTGAGCAAGTCTCCCGATGTTCCGGTTGCGGCACCGGACTTCTCAATCAGCCCCGGAACACCTAGGACCTTACTTCTACGCAATATGCGGAGAATTCGTGTGGAATGCTTCCAACGGGCCAGGCGGTCAGCTCGTCGGAAACGTGCCACACAGTTGAGGAATTTTATCGCAAGATGCAGAGAAGTTATTGCCAGAGATTCGTAGGGCAAGCGGCCTCGCTTGCCTTCTTGTCATGGCAAGCGAGGCCGCTTGCCCTACGAAAGGATGCCGGCATCTTGAACAGCCGATACAATTGCCGGTGACGCACGCAAGCTCTCCGCGGTATTCTGCATCATGATCGCACGCCCCCTTCTCTTGCTCTTGGCCCTCTTGCCCGCCTCTCCCGTGGGGGCCGACGACTTCTTCGAAACGCGCATCCGCCCCGTCCTCGCCGAACAATGCTACTCCTGCCACGGCCCCGACAAGCAAAAAGGGGACGTACGCGTCGATGCCCGAGCGTTCCTCGTCGCCGACCACGATGAAGGCCCGCTCGTCGTTCCCGGCGATCCAAAAAAAGGCCGATTGCTCAAGGCGCTACGCCATGAAGGCGACGTCAAGATGCCCCCCAAGAGCAAGCTTTCCGCCGAGACGCTCGACCATTTCGCCGTCTGGATCAAGTCGGGCGCCCCCTGGCCCAACTCCGCGGCCGTCGTCGATCCCTCCAAGAACCACTGGGCCTTTCAGCCGATCGGCGCCCCGGTTCCGCCCAAGGTGAAGAACGAAGCTTGGCCGACGATGCCGATCGACCGCTTCATCCTGGCCGCGCTGGAAGCGAAGGGGCTCACGCCGAACCCGGCCGCGGAGCGCCGCACGCTGCTGCGCCGGCTCAAGATCGATCTGCTCGGTTTGCCGCCGACGTTCGAGGAGATGGACGCGTTCGAAAAAGATGACCGCCCCGACGCCTGGGCACGCTGGGTCGACCGCTACCTCAACGCGCCGCAGTACGGGGAGCGTTGGGCCCGGCACTGGCTCGACGTCGCCCGTTACGCCGACAACAAGGGCTACGTCTTCACCGAAGAACGCCGCTTTCCGTTCTCGTACGCCTATCGCGATTACGTCGTACGAGCTTTCAACGACGACATGCCGTTCGACCGGTTTATTCTGGAACAGCTGGCCGCCGATCGTCTCGTGAAGTTGGGCCAGGCGGACGCGAAGAGCCAGGCGGCGATGGGGTATCTGACGCTGGGTCGGCGTTTCCTCAACAACGTTCACGACATCATCGACGACCGCATCGACGTCGTCACCCGCGGCCTCATGGGCCTTACCGTCACCTGCGCCCGTTGCCACGATCACAAGTACGACCCGATCCCCGCCAAGGATTACTACGGCCTGTACGGCGTCTTCGCAAGTTCGTCCGAGCCGAAAGAACTGCCGCTTTTGGGCGAGCCCGCGGACACGCCGGAGTACGCGAAGTACCTTAAGGAACTGGGCGAACTGGAGTCGGCGGTCAAGAAGTTCGAAAAGGAGAACGAGGCGGAGCTGAAGAAGAACAACCGCGAGTTCACGATGAAGCGGGGCGTGCTGCAGAAGAAGGTCGACGCGTACAAGGCTTCAAGTCCCGCCGCTCCGCCGCGCGGCATGGTGCTGGTCGACAACGCCAAGCCGAGCGAGCCGCGCGTCCTCTTGCGCGGCAATCCGAACACTCCTGGCGCGATCGTGCCCCGGCAGTTCCTGGGCGTCCTCGCCGGGCCGGGCCGTAAGCCTTTCACCGACGGCAGCGGCCGACTCGAAATGGCCCGGGCGATCGTCAGCCCCGACAATCCGCTGACCGCGCGCGTCCTCGTCAACCGCGTTTGGCTCCATCATTTCGGCGCCGGGCTGGTGACGACGCCGAGCGATTTCGGCCTGCGCAGCGATCCGCCCAGCCATCCCGAGTTGCTCGATACTCTCGCCCGAAATTTCATGGCCGAGGGTTGGTCGATCAAGAAGCTGCACCGCGTGATCCTGCTTTCGCAGACGTATCGCCAAAGCAGCGCTGAGAATCTGCAAGCGAAAGAGATCGATCCGGAGAATCGCCTGCTGGCCCGCGCCAATCGTCGGCGTTTCGACTTCGAGACGATGCGCGACGCGCTGTTGTTCACGTCGGGTCGGCTCGACGCCAAGATGGGCGGCCTGCCCATCGACTTGCTGGCAACCCCGGCCATTCCCCGCCGTACGCTGTACGGCTTCATCGATCGGCAAAACCTGCCGGGCCTGTTTCGCACGTTCGACTTCGCCAACCCCGACGTCAGCAGTCCGCAGCGTTTCCAGACGACCGTGCCGCAGCAGGCGCTCTTCCTGCTCAACAGCCCGTTCATGCTCGAACAGGCGCAGCACCTGATGAAACGGCTCAGCGAATCCACGGTGGAAGGCAAGATCGACGCCCTGCATCGCCACGCCTTCGCCCGGCCGGCGACGCCCGCGGAGATCGAGTTGGGCCGGCGCTTCGTGGACGCGTCGGCCGGATCGTGGGAGCGTTACGCCCAGGTGCTGCTGATGACGAACGAGTTCAGCTTCGTCGATTGAGTTACGACAACTGCCACATGAGCATCTTGAGACTATCGCCCAGCTTTGAATTGACGCCCAGGGCCGCGGAGGCTTCGTAGCCGCTGTGGACCATGCAGTTCTCGCAGCGCGGATCCTTGCCGTGGCCGTACTTGCTCCAGTCCGTCTTGTTCATGAGATCGTCGAACGAGTCGTGGTGCTGATCGGTGATCAGGTAGCAAGGCCCCTTCCACCCCTTGATGTTGCGGGTCGGATTGCCGTACGCGGTGCAGGCAATTTCGCGTTCGCCGGCGAGAAATTCGAGATAGATCGGCGAATTGTTCATGCGGTACTTGCTGAACAGCTTCTTGGCTTCCTTGAATTTGGCGCGGATGTCCTCGCGCGTCATGAAGATCTCGGCCGCGCCGGTCGGGTTGGTGTCCTGCACCGCTTTGTAGCCATAGGCGGGCGAGAGCATGAAGCCGTCGACCTTGAGCTTGGTGAGATACGCGAAGAGCCGATCGATCTCGCCGAGGTCGGTCTCCTTGTAGACGGTCGTGTTCGTGCAGACCATGAAGCCCGCCTGCTTGGCGGCGACGATCCCTTCGATGGCCGAGTCGAACACGCCTTCGCGTTCGACGGCGAGGTCGTGCGTTTTTTGCAGGCCGTCGAGATGGACGTTGAAGAACATCTTCGACGTCGGCTTGAACTCCTTCAGGCGTTTCTTGATAAACATGCCGTTTGTGCACAAATAGATATGCTTGCGGCGTTTGAGGATCTCGTGGACGAGCTTGCCGATCTCGGGATAGATCATCGGTTCGCCGCCGCAGATGCTGACGATGGGGGCGCCGGCTTCGTCGACGGAGGCGAGGCATTCGTCGACGGAGAGTTTCTGCTTGATGGTGGTTTCGTACTCGCGGATTCGGCCGCAGCCGGTGCAGGTGAGATTGCAGGCGTGCAGCGGTTCAAGCATGAGGACGAGGGGAAATCGTTTTTGGCGCGTGATCTTTTTCTTGGCGATGTAGCCGATCATCGAGGTGGTGAGGCTGAGCGGGAAACGCATACGGCACACTCCTTGTAGATGCGTGAATCTGGAGAAGTGATACCAGAATCGGCGATTTGGTGCCAGCCGAGTTGGACCGGCGAAAGCCCACGGATGGCAATCCCTGGGGAAGCGCCGGCGACGTCTTCGTACTCCAGAACATTGGATAATGATACCTGGCGCTTCCCCAGGGATAGCCATCCCTGGGGAAGCGCCGCACGTCACTGATGCCATTCGCCGGCGAATTGGTCGTAGTACGACTTGAAGAACCGGTAGTGCCAGGTCGGCGCCGAGGGGACGCCTTCCTGCCCGATGGCGTCGACCGGCACCACCCAGTAACGCCGCGGCTCCTTGCCGATGCCCTTGTCGATGAACGTCGTCTCGGTGATCGGTTTGGCGGTCACGCGCGTCACCTTCTGCCCGGGCCCGTTGATCCGCGGCGACTCCATGCGGTAGACGCGATAGCCCTTGATGCCCTCCTCCGGGTTCTTCGCCCACTTGAGATGCGCGTCGTCGCCGACCTCCTTCGAGAGCAGATGCTGCGGAGCCGACGGGATCGTCAGTACATAGGGGCTCGGTCCTCCTTCGACGCCGGCGTTGACCGCGCGGACGCGGTACGCATAGACGGCGAAGCGATACTTCTTGCCCTCGGCGTTGATCTGTTCCTTGCTGAAGCGGTGCGTAAATATCGGTTTGCCTTCGATTTCCGCCGGCTTGGTCAAGTCAACCGTGGTGTCGTTGAAGTACAAGTCGTCTACGGGTTTTTCGGTAATACGTTTAAACTCCCCAATTGCGCGTATGCCGCCAACGCTCGGCTCCTTGAGGGGAGAAGTGTCCTTTCGCAATCGCTGAAGCTCGTCTTCGCTGAAAACTTCGACCACGGCGCGTTCAACGTGAAAGGCGCTTATCGAACAGCAACGCACCTTCGCTAGCGTCGGCGATATTACCGATACGTCAATTTCAACACGGCTCCTGCGACGCAAAGGAATCTTGTTAGATTCACTGCTCCGGCCTTGAGCGTCTTTTGCCACGACATAATAGAATCGATTGCCGATCGGATTCTTGCGTTGGTTCAGGTTCAAGTCGAAATGAACAAAGTCAGCAGATTTGTAACCCCCGACCTTTAGATCTTTTATTACGTCGGCGGTCGTCCGTTTGTCGGCAAGTCGATATTCGATTTGCCAACTACGGTCGCCGTCCCCTTCGTAAATTTCGTACGATACCGCATCTGCGACCGTGAACGCCAGCAAAGATTGACTGGAAACGATGCAATGCGGGGGATAGAGCTTCTTCCCTTCCCTCTTCGGCGCCGCGTAGCGGTACGTCCACATCTGCTGCTCGCGCTCGACGCCCGGGATTTTCTGCGGCGGATTGACATAGTTCTCCATCACCGTCACGCCGAGGTCGGGGATGTAGCTCATGATCCGTCGGCGATTGCCGAAGCCGGGCGGCGATTCCTTCGTTTCCATCTTCTTCCAGGTATTCTCGTCGCCAAGATAGACCCAGGTTTCGTACGACCCATTGGCGTCGCCCGAGTCCGCGCTTTTTACGGACGCGACGATGACGTCGTGCTCCTCGTCATAGACCAGCACGGCGTCGTTGGCTTTGGTCGGCGGTTGGACTTTCGGCTTCAGATCGGTCCACTCGTTCTTCTTGAGGTCGTACGCCCAGGTGTGCGGGTCGTCGGTGAACTGGGCGCCGAACAAGATGTGGCGCTTGCGTTTGACGTCATACGCCATGTTGCCGCCGCTGCGGAACGCGGGCTGGACCTTCGGATGCATCCGAGTCCATTCATTGTCGTACGGGTCGTAGACGAGCGTCCCTTCGGAGTTGTTCTCGCCGCCGAAGACGACG
Organism: Gemmatales bacterium; assembly: GCA_038217425.1. GTDB lineage: Bacteria > Planctomycetota > Planctomycetia > Gemmatales > Gemmataceae > JAIEPT01. The sequence goes on along the minus strand of JBBQPM010000190.1, from coordinate 780 downwards.
GCGACCTGATATTCCTTGTCCCACGAGGCGCAGCGCAGCGAGGTGCAGAGCGGCTCCGGCATTGGTTTCATGTTCGTCCAGGTTTTGCTCCACAGGTTGAAGCTCCAGACCGAGGAGTTGGTGAGATAGTTCTCGCGGAACCATTGCCAGCCGTGGCTGCCGGAGAAACCCTTGAAGCGGAGGAAGTTGCCGCCGACGGGATCGAAGACGTCCTGCTGGGCGCAACAAACGCCGGGCGGCGCGGTGTTCGTTTGAATCAATTCGAACTTCGCCGTTCGCGGGTCGTAGGTCCAGACCTCGTTGAGCTGTTCGTGTCCGCCGCTCTGCGTGTGGCCCGCCCAGCGGATGATCTTCTTGGCGACGGGATCGTAGCCGAAGGAGGCTTCGTAGCCGAGCATCGGATTGCGCGGCCCGTCCGGCAACGGCGAGCGCTTGACCCAGGTGTTGGGTTCCTGCACGAGCGGTTGAGCGCTCGCGATCGCGGGGAGGAGTAGCAGCAGGAAGATTCTTGTCATAGCAGGTTTCCATGTGCAAAGAAGCTAACCACAGAGACACAGAGAACACAGAGGAAGGAAGAAGAGAAGAGGTGATTGCAAAATGCGGTCCTTCTTCTTCCCTCTCCTCTCTCTTCCTCTGTGTTCTCTGTGTCTCTGTGGTTAGTTATTTCAACTTACGAACCCAACTTCGCAATCGCGTCCTTCAGAATCTCCAGGCACGCACTCACGTCGGGTCCCGGATTGGCCGGGTTCGCCTCGTACTCGACGCTGATGTACCCCGTGA
>JBBQPM010000189.1:0-13410 GCA_038217425.1 Gemmatales bacterium | reverse complement strand
CGCAATGTCGGCGACGTTGATCACCGCGCTGTCCGAGGGCCCCGCGCATTTTGGCGATGCGGCCGGCTGGAACGAACGCTTGAAGGCTTTGGACATTACCACAGCGCGGCTGATGCGCATCGCCACCGAAGGTGCGTTGCTCGGCAGCTTGATCGCTCATGGAGTGTCGCCGGAACTGGTAGTGCTCAGCGATGGAGCGGGCCAGTTTAACATCTTGGTTCACGCTGCCTGCTGGGTGCATGCGGAACGGCCGTTGACTCGGATGATCCCGCACAACGAGCAACACCGCCTGGCCATCGAGCAGGTGCAGCAGCAGATTTGGGAGTTGTATCAAGATTTGAAAGCATATCGGCAAGAACCGCAACCGGATCAGGTGCTGGCGTTGACCGCTCGATTCGAGGCCTTGTGCAGCCAGCAGAGTGTTTATCCCAGCATCCGCCAAGTGCTGAAGGACATGCGTGAACGCCAGGCGGACTTGCTGCGGGTGTTGGATCGTCCCGAGGCGCCGTTGCACAACAACGCCTCGGAGTCGGACATCCGGGATTACGTGAAGAAACGCAAGATCAGCGGCAGCACAAGGAGCGCGGACGGGCGGCGTTGTCGAGACACGTTTGCCAGCTTGAAGAAAACGTGCCGCAAGTTGGGTATCCGCTTCTGGGACTATCTGCAGGATCGAGTTCGGGGCCTTGGTCAGGTTGCCCGATTGGCTGACTTGATCCGCCAACGTGTTGCGGCAGCCATCGCCGAAAAAGCCCAAGCCGTGCCGACCTGAGCAACAGGACGGCACGGCGGCAGCCAAGAGAAGGATCTCTGATACGCCACGCAGAGCACCGGTACGCGCCCCACGCCAGATTACATACCCCGGCTTATTGAGAAGTTACGATGTTTCGGTAAATAATCGACGAATGGGGGGCTAAACGAAGGTCCGATCGTGAAGGGTGGGAATTGGGGGGGTGGTGAGCCGGGTGGCTCCCGTTCAGAGGTTCGTTGAGGGATCGGGAGCACGTGGTTTGGGCGCGGGCGGGCAGAGAGACTCGCGTTCTTCGGGCGACATGTTCCAGGGCAAGTAACGCTCGGGGTCGGGCGGCGGTTGGCCGCCGGCTTTGTTGCACGCGTTCAAATAGGCGCTGAGCCATCGGCCCACATCAAGGCCCCACAGCGGCAGCGTTTGGAAAAGCGAGAACAGCATCGCTGCCAAGCGACCGCTCCACAAGGCGCCGGAGCCGTAGTAATTCTTGCGTGCCACCACCGGGCTGCGATGGCAACGCTCGGCCGTGTGTTGTCCATCGGAATTTCAGGATGGTCCACAAACACCGTTAGGCCGGACCAATGTTCCTTCAAACTGCTGAGCGTCTTGCGTTGCGGCAAGCGTAGATCGGGCCGAGCCAATTCGGTTTCACAACGCAGACGCATGTGTTCGACTTGCGCCCGTACGCGTTGATCGGCGACGCTGAACGTGTCGGCATCATCCGTGACGGCCAGACGCTGATCGTTGCGATGATAGAGCAGGCCGATTTCTTCGAGCCAGGCCCAGGACCAGTCGGTCAACTCGGACCATCCCGTGAGCACGGCCAAGAAGTCGCGACGGACATGGGCCCAACAAAAAGCGAGGATGATTTTACCGGCCTTCACCTGGGCCATGGCCTTGTAGGCGCTGTAGCGATCGACGCTGGCAATGCCTTCGGCGTCGTCGCCCAGGTGCCCTTCAGGAACGTCGTGCGAACGGAACGGATCGAGCACAAAGACGATCGACTCCTTGGCGGCAAAGACCCAGAGCATCCAGACGAAGCCGACCTTGTCGGGACGTTTGACAAACACCAGCCAGCGGGTTTCGTCGCAATGCCAATGCTCTTCACCGCAATTGTGTTCGCCGAGGTGTTTGTAAAGCGGCTCGAAGAGGGGCACGAGTTTTTGCAAGCCGTCAGTGACGGTGCCGGCGGGCAGATCGAGACCGTGGCCACGCAGTTCGGCGAGGACGCGGTGTAGCGGTTGAAAGAACTGGAACTTGTGTTGCAGGATGAAGGTCCACAGGGAAATGCCGATGCTGCTTTTGGGGATGAGCTTGTCGGGCGGCGGCGCGGTGACGACGCCCGGTTGTTGGGCGCAACCGCAGCGGCAGCGATAGCGTTTGCGGTGATAGCGTCGGCGATGAGCGCGGACGTCGATTTCGAGGATGTCGCCATCGGCGGTGCCGGGGATTTCTTGCAGCGGTTCCCCGCACTGGCCGTAGCATGGGCGGCCTGTGGCAGAGCGCAGATTTCGTCGGTGGTGGGTAGATGGTCGTGATGGCGTCGGCCATGCCCTTTGCCGCCGGGTTGTTGCCCACGTGTGCGTGGCGGCTGGTCGTTGTGGCGATGAGGATTGGTCGGTTGGGTGGTGGAGGAGGTTTCGGATTTTCGTCCGTAGCATCGGCGTTTCAACTCCCGGAGTTCCGCTTGCAGGAGTTGCACCTTTTCTTTCCATTTGGCCTCGCGCTCGACGGCACGCTGATGTTGGGCCTTCCAGTAGTTCGCCTGCAGGCGCAATTCGACGAGTTGTCGCCGCAGATGACGGCAGAGGACCAAGAGCAGAACGAAGAGAAAGGTGAGCTTGCAAAAACGTCGCCAGAGCCAGATCAGGACAGCACGAAGGTCGGGTTGAGGATCGTCGAGAACAACCGTCGAGGAGACCGTGCCCAGCGATCCCTGCTTGGGTCGAAGAACAACCAGAGGAAAGGCATTGGCGTCCATGCCCTGTCATCGTAGACAGCACCAACGCCGAGCGATCAACCAACGTGAGCGAAAAACGAAAGATCATCGACAAACCAGGCAAAGTCTGCGGCCAAGTCCAGAAATCATGCCTGCCGGTTAGACGAATGCTTACTGCAATTTCTACGTTAACCTCGCCGCTGGGAGTATTTACGGTTGCACGGCAGCTGCGCGAGGCGACGCCGAATAGGTGTAGTTTAGAAGATCTGGTCAGCGTGGGCCGATAGCCGCAGGTCCGCCATTGGACCCGTAAGACAGGGTTCCACGAAAGGATAGGTCGAGAACGGCACCATGTCAACAAAAGCGGCATCCGAAAGAGGCGATTGCGATGTTGCCCTTTTGAGTGTTTTCCCATTCCAAACCAGCGATTTTTCGACCACTCTCCTCATTATTAGGGTATTTGTTGCGTAGAAGAATATCTGTATCTCGTTACCGGCTGCATTTCGAGAAATTCGTAGGTTAGGTAGCTTTGCGCGCAGCTGCTGGCCCCGTCGCCTCATAACTTGCCTTCATGGACCAGCCGCGCTCTGCATGCCCTGAATGCGAGAAGTTCCAAGGCCGCGTCGCCGAACTCGAGAAACTCCTGGCCGCCCTCCAGAAGCAACTCGAAGCGCAATCTCGCGCCGGCAAAAGGCAAGCCGCCCCCTTCTCCAAAGGCAAGCCCAAAGAGGCTCCCGAAAAGCCCGGTCGCAAAGCCGGCCAGCAACATGGCCCGCACGCTCATCGGCCCCCGCCTCCTCCTCAAGCCATCGACGAAGTTCTCGAGGCCACGCTCCCGGACGCCTGCCCCCATTGCGGCGGCGACATCCAGAAAGACGAAGTCGCAGACGAACAATTTCAAACCGATATCCCGACCGCGCCCATTCGCCGAAAGTTCCGCATCCACAAAGGCTGCTGCAAACGCTGCCGACGAAAAATTCGCGGCCGACATCCGCTGCAAACCTCCGACGCCACTGGCGCCGCCCAAAGCCAGATCGGACCCAACGCCCAGGCCGGCATCGTCTATCTCAACAAACGCTGCGGCATGTCGTACGGCAAAATCGTCGACTACTTCGAGCAGGCGTGCGGCATCCAAATCCATCCCAGTAGTGCCACTCGCATCGTCCTTCGCAGCAGCGAAATCTTAGAGCCCACTTACCAAGACATCCTGCAATCGATTCGCGATTCCAAGTATCTCACTCCCGACGAAACCGGTTGGCGAAACGGAGGCCGACCCGTCTGGCTCCACGTGGCGGTCGGTGATCAAGCCACTGGTTACTTCATCGATCGCCGCCGCAGTGCAGACGCCTTGGAGGAAATCATCGGCATCGATTACTCCGGCACTTTGATCCGCGACGGTTTCGTCTCTTACGACCGCTTCGAAGAGGCGATTCACCAACTGTGCGTGGCTCATCCGCTGCGGCGCGCCAAGCGCCTGGAAGAAACGCTCTCAGGCCGCGACAAGCTCTTTCCGCGTCAGGCCATCGACCTGATCAAGGAGGCGCTCGCCCTGCGCGACGCTTACCACGCCGGAGAGCGCACGCAGGAGCAATTATTCGCCGACTATGAAACCTATGCGGCCCGCATGAGCGACCTCGCGCTGCGGCCGCGCGTCAACGATCTCAATCAAACCTTCGCGAACCATTTGCACGACTATAGCCATGCGTGGTTTTGTTTTCTGCTGCAACCGGACCTGCCGGCCACCAACTACCAGGCCGAGCAGGCCTTGAAGACGCCGATCGTCAATCGCAAGGTCTTCGGCGGCAACCGTACCGACAAGGGCTGCCAGGCCCAAGCTGTCCTCAGTTCCACGATTCAGACCTGCAAACAGCAAGAGCGTTCCGCCTTCGGCTTCCTCCGCGACGCCCTCTGCGGCCTCGCCCAAAATATCTTCCAGACCCTGACCGGTCCCCACTTCGCCGCCGCGGCGTAGCCCAATCCTTCAGGCGATCTCCCGAATCCAGCGGTAACGAGATACGAATATCTCTGGTGCTTGTCCTATCTCGGCATGGAGGCTTCCCTTGAAAATCGCTATCGCCAAACCGCTCTTCGCCTGGGACGAACTCGACGACTCGCCGACCCTCAAGTCGCTCCGATCCTTGTTGGAAGCCGTCCCCGATCTGGCTCTCCTCGACGCTCTCCGCGAATCGCGCGGCAAAGGACGCGACCACTATCCCGTTGAGGCCCTGTGGGGAACTCTTCTCTTGTCCATCGCCTTGCGACATCTTTCGGTCGATGCCTGTCTTGAAGAACTCCGACGCAATGCCGCGCTGCGAATTCTCATTGGCATCGAGTCCGAAGAACGCGTGCCCGGCGCCGACAACATGTCGCGCTTCCTCGCCACCCTCGGCGAAGAACCCCACCTCACCCATCTGCGAAAAATCTTCGACGTGCAAGTCTCCCGCCTGGGAAGAGTCGTCGCCGATCTCGACAAGGACGCCGCCGGTGATTCCACCGGACTCGCCGGACGCCCCGCCCTCAGCGACAAACTCCGCGCTGCCGAGATCGAACAGGGCCTGCCCCAACCCGCCGGCGGCAAGAAAGAGTACGCCGATAACGACGGCAAAGTCACCCACATCGTCGAATGGTTCGGCTACAAGCTGCATCTGCTCGTCGATGTCGAGCACGAAGTCGCGCTCGCCTATCACATCACCGACACCAAAACCGGCGACAACGAAAAGATCTCCGGCCTCGTCGAGCAGGCCAAGTGCAACTTGCCCCAGGGACGCGTGAAGACCCTCGCCTATGACAAGGCTGCCGACGATGGCGCCGTGCATGAGTTCCTTACGACGAAGGCAGCGCCCCGCTCATTCAAAACCGCACCTTCAAACTCGAAGAGCCCGAGAAGGTCGTCGGCGGACGCATCCCCCTCCACATCGTTTACGATCAGGCCGGCGCCGTCTTCTGCTACGACAAGGTCAGCGATCCGCCCGTCAAGCACCCGATGGCCTACATCGGTCACGAACCGGACCGCGGCACCCTCAAGTATCGCTGCCCCGCACGCCATCACGGCATCGATTGCCCCAGCGACGCGGCCTGCAACTGCGAACGGTCCTATGGTCTGAGCGTGCGCGTCAAGCAAGAGATCGATCGTTTCGTTGGCTTTGACCCAGGTGAACGCCAGCGTATAGCGGTGTCCTTTCTCGACCAGACAGGCGGTCGCGTAGGCGAAGAACTTGGTGGTTCCCGCGCGCGGCCTTTTGTGCAGGACGTGATTGTGCGGCGAGTTACCGTGATAGGGGATCTCGTGCAGATCGATGGCCAGCGCGCGACGACGTCGGCGCGTTTTGGACGGCAACGGCTCGCGGAGGGCTGCGTTGAGCTTGGCTTCGAGCATCTGCCTTCGCTTGGGCAAGCGGTCGCGTAGGGCTTGTCGCGCCGTCTGATCGGACATGGTTCCCAGGCGCAAACAGGCCCCGAACACGGAGTTCATATTCGCGGCAGCGGTCAGCACGACCTGCAGGAGGGACTGACAGGTGCAACGAATCCTCCCTCGTTGCCCAAAACCGGGATCAACAAACGGAGTGCCTGCTCTTGAACCTGCCGAGAGGAAACCTTACGGTGCCTTCCGAAACGCATGATTCATCCCTCCATCGATGGGCTGTTGCTAACCCTCTATGGAGCCGAGTCAATGCGTTTCTTTGCAATACCTCATTCGATCTTGAACCACTGAAGTTGTCATTGTTATTATCGGCGTCGCGTCAAGTTGTGCTCGCATCGAGCCATTGGTTTTTTCCGCAAATCCGATAAAGCCTGCCCCCGTCGCGTGTCGATTATGAAGAAGATGCCCTCCGTCCGCGAGATTCCTTCATGGTCCGGCGCTGCTGACTGCGATTGCAGCTCGATCCGATCTCCTGGTTCAGGACTTCGGCTCTCGCATTCGCTTGCTTTCTCGCAGGCTGCTCAACCGCCCCGTTGGCCAGCGATCGCGCCACGGTTTCGGCGAATGTCGTCGAGCGTACGGGGCACGTCGTTAGCTCCTCGGTCGGGGGCGATGCGTATCAGATCCCGAGCGAAGTCCGCCTCGAAGACGGTCTCAGCGAAGACGAAGCGGTTCTACTCTCGCTATGGAACAATGCGGCGTTTCAGGAACAACTCGCGGATCTCGGCATCGTACGCGGCGATCTCGTTCAGGCGGGGCTGTTGCCGAATCCCGAGTTCGCTTATCTCTTCGGCGTGCCGTTCAAACCGTATCGCTACCTCGTTGACTTCCCGCTGGAAGCGCTGTGGCTGAGGCCGATTCGCATCAAGGCGGCAGCGAACGAGTCGGCGCGGGTCGGCCAGCGTTTGACGCAAGTTGCCCTCGATCTCATCCGCGACGTGCGTCAGGCGCATGCCGACGTCATCCTGGCGACCGGCCGAATGCGCGTGGCCGAAGAAGGCGTTCGTCTACGCGGCCACATTGCCAAGCTCGCGGAGACGCGATTCAAAGGGGGCGACATCAGCTCGCAAGAAGCCGCCACCGCCCGCGTCGATTCGCTCCAGGCGACTCAAGAAGTGATTCGCATCACCTACGACCTCGCCCTCGCGGACGAACGACTTCGCAATCTGCTCGCCCTCGGCAAAGATCGCACACCCTTGATACTCGAGATTCGATCCGCGCCTGCAGGCGTGGATCTCGATGCCGAGGCGCTGACGAATCAGGCGATCGAGACTCGGCCCGATGTGCTGGCAGCGGAGCAAAACATCGCGGCGGCTGCGGAACGGGTTCGGCTTTCAAAACTCGAGTGGGTTCGCCTGCTCGGCATCGGCGACGCCACGAGCGGAACGCTCACCGGACACGAGTTCGGCCCCGGCGTGCGCGCCACTTTGCCGATCTTCAACTGGAACCAGGGGAATATCGCCCGCGCCGAAGCTGAACTCGAGAAAGCCCAACGGCAGCGGACCACTCTTCGAAATCAGATCATCCTCGAGGTGCGCCAGGCCCATCATCGCTTTGCTCAAGCGCGAGCCGAACTCGACGTTCTCGAAACGAAGGTCAAGCCCGAAGTACAGACGGCGATTCAGCGGGCGGAGCTTGCGTATCGCGAAGGGAACACGCCCTACGTGGTGGTTCTGGAAACGACCCGGCAACTACTCGACAGTCTGCTTCGCCAGGAGCAATTGCAAGCGGAGCTGCGGCGCTCGTGGGCCGAACTCGAACGAAGCGTCGGTCGTCGATTGGCGAAGACGGAGGGGGCACCTTGAGGAGTGCATTCGTCGTTCTGTGGACGTTGCTCGGCATGTGCGTGGGCGGCGCGACGGTCGGTTTGCTGCTGTATCCTCCTGCGCCGACGCCGAAGCAGACGGCCGTTCCGCCTGCGGTGATGGTCAAGGAAGATCAGCTCATCAAGATCGTGCTCACGCTCGCCGCGGAACGCAGTCTGGCGATGCAGTTCGCGAAGATCGAGCGAAAGGCGATGCCGCGGACGCGGTTGTACGGCGGCGAGGTGATCGTGCCGCCGGGGCAAACGGTGATCGTCTCGGCGCCGCTCAGCGGGACGCTCAAATCGGCGGCAGACGTACCGCAACCGGGTCAGGCCGTGAAGAAGGGGCAAACGATCTTTCAGCTCGCGCCGCTGCTCACTCCGGAAGGCCGAGTAAATTTGACCGCGTCGAAGATCGAAGCGGACGGGCAAGTGAAGAGTTCGCAGTCGCAACTCGACGCGGCCCAAGTAGCTTTCGAACGCGCCAAACGGTTACTGCAAGGGGAAGCGGGCAGTCAAAAGGCATTCGACGAGGCCAAGGCACAGCTCGATCTGGCGACAAAGAACATCGAAACGTCGATCGCCCGGCGGGACGCCATGAACAAGATGGTCGGTGATCTCGAAAAGGGGACGACGGCGCCGCTCGAACTCACCGCGCCGGAATCGGGCTTGCTTCGCAACGTCTCCGCGTCGTCCGGGCAGACGGTGCCAGCGGGTGCGGTGCTGTTCGAGGTCATGAATCGCGACCGCGTCTGGGTGCGCGTACCGACCTACGTCGGCGATCTCGGCGATCTCGACCTCAAGGCCGACGCGATTGCGGCACCGTTGACGGCGCGGGCCGGCGACGCGGGTCAATCGGTCAAGCCGATCGCCGCGCCTCCGGCGGCGAATCAAAACGCCGGCACGGTCGATCTCTTTTACGAGCTCGACAATCGAGCGCTCCGCTTCAGCCCCGGGCATCGCGTGGCGGTGCGCATCGAGATGGCTCCTACGGAGAAGGAAGAGCCGCTCGTCATTCCCTGGTCTGCGGTGATTCACGACATCAACGGCGGGACCTGGGTCTACGAAGCACGCGGCGAACGGACTTTCATTCGCCGCCGCGTCGAAGTTCGCTTCGTCAGCGGCGATACCGCGGTTCTTCGTACGGGGCCGGACGTCGGCACGCAGATCGTCATCGCTGGCGCAATCGAATTGTTCGGAACCGAAACGGGCTTTACCAAGTAACCGAGGGACGCGATGCTAACCTGGCTGGTCGCCACCTCCGTTCGCCTTCGCCTGGCGCTGCTCGCAGGCTGCGCTCTGCTCATGATCGTCGGCTATCAGTCGATTCGCCATGCGCCGCTCGACGTCTTCCCCGAGTTCGCGCCGCCGATCGTCGAGATTCAGACCGAGGCGCCTGGTCTCTCCAGCGAACAGGTCGAAAGCCTCGTGACTTTACCGCTCGAGAACGCGCTCACCGGCATCCCGAACGTGCAGACGGTACGCTCGAAGTCGGTACTCGGCCTGTCGCAGGTCGTGCTGATTCTGGGCCAGGGAACCGATCATCTCAAGGTTCGCCAGATCGTGCAGGAACGCGTCGCGGCCGAGGCCAGGCAACTCCCCGTCATCGCGAAACCGCCAGTCATTTTGCAGCCGTTGTCGTCGACGAGCCGGGTCATGCAGATGGGCGCCTGGTCGAAGACGCTGTCACAGCAAGACCTCACTACCATCGCGCTCTGGACGATTCGGCCCAAGCTGATGTCGGTCCCAGGCGTTGCCAACGTTGCGATCTGGGGCCAGCGCGATAAGCAGTATCAAGTATTGATCGACCCCGATCGTTTGCGTGCCAGCGGTATCGGCGTGGACAGCGTGCTCAAGGCGAGCGCCGACGCTGCGGTGCTGGAGACGGGCGGTTTTTTCGACACGCACACGCAGCGCATGGCAATGCGACACGTTTCGCCGATTCGCGAGCCGGCAGACCTGGCGCGCACGGTTGTCGAATACCGCGGCGGCGCGTCCATCGCGCTCGGCGATATCGCCCACGTGACGACCGGTTCGCCCCCCCCGATCGGCGACGCCGTCATCAACGACGGACCCGGCCTGCTGCTCATCGTCGAAAAGCATCCCGAAGGGAACACACTCGAAGTCACTCGCAACGTGGAACGCGCCCTCGAACTCCTGAGGCCCGGGCTCAAAGACGTCGAGATCGATTCCGATATCTTTCGGCCCGCGACGTTTATCGAACGCGCCATCGAGAACCTCGCCCAAGCGCTGATCGTCGGCTGCCTGCTCGTGGTCGTCGTTTTGATCGCATTTCTTTACGACTGGCGCACGGCTGCGATCAGCTTGACCGCGATTCCGCTCTCGCTCGTTTCCGCGGTCCTATTGCTGACGTGGGCGGGGGCATCGGTGAACACGATGGTGCTCGCGGGGCTGGTGATCGCGCTTGGGGAACTCGTGGACGATGCGATCATCGACGTCGAGAACATCGTGCGTCGCGTCCGGCTGAACCGGGCAGAAGGGAGTCCACTTTCGGGTTTCCAGGTCGTGCTGAAGGCGTCGCTCGAAGTCCGCAGTGCGGTTGTCTACGCAAGCCTCATCGTCGTGCTTGTCTTCTTACCGATCTTCTTCCTCGACGGTCTCGCGGGGACGTTTTTCCGCCCGCTCGCGCTGGCGTATGTGTTGGCGATTCTCGCGTCGCTCGCCGTGGCGCTGACGGTTACGCCGGCGCTTTCTTACATGCTTCTAACGGGTCGAGCCGCGAGCCGGCCGGAAGCGCCGCTCACGTTGCTGCTCAAACGCCTCTATCGACCGTTGCTGCCGGCCCTCGTCCATCGGCCCAACCTGGCGCTCGCGATCCTCGGCGCCGCCTTCGTGCTCACCGCTGCGGCGGCGACCCGACTCGGGCAGGAGTTTCTCCCCAACTTTCAGGAGACCGACTTTCTCATGCACTTTGTCGAGAAGCCGGGGACTTCGGTCGAAGCGATGCAGCGCGTTACCGTCCAGGCCAGTATCGATCTCCGCGCCATCCCCGGCGTGCGCAACTTCGGCTCGCACATCGGCCGAACCGAAGTCGCGGACGAAGTCGTCGGGCCCAACTTCACCGAACTTTGGATCAGCGTCGATCCCAAGGCCGATCTCGATGCGACCGTGAAGAAGATCGAAGCCGTGGTGCTTTCGTACCCGGGCCTCTATCGCGATGTGCTCACGTACTTGCGAGAGCGCATCAAGGAAGTCCTCACGGGGGCGAGCGCCTCGATCGTGGTGCGCGTGTATGGGCCCGATCTCGACGTGCTGCGCGCCAAGGCGAAGGAAATCGAAGCCGCCATGGCGAGCGTGCCAGGCGTCACCAATCTTAAAGTCGAGTCGCAGGTCCAAGTGGCACAAGTCGAGATTCGCCTGAAGCCCGAGTCGGCGGCGCAGTTCGGCGTGACCGCGGGGCACATCCGCCGGGTTTCGACCACCTTCTTGCGCGGCGTCAAGGTCGGCGAGGTCTACGAGGGCCAAAAGAAATTCGACGTCGTCGTCTGGGGCATCCCCGAAGTACGGCGGGACCTCTCCGCAATCCAGTCGCTGCCGATCGATACGCCGACCGGCGTGCAAGTCCGCCTGGGCGATGTCGCGGATGTAATCATCAGCCCGACGCCCAACGAGATCAAACGCGAGAACGCCTCGCGCCGACTCGACATTACGTGCAACGCGCTGGGCCGCGATCTGGGCGCGGTGGCGCGCGAGATTGAAGAGAAGGTGAAGCAGGTGCCGTTCGACCGCGAGTACCATCCGGAGTTTCTGGGTGAGTACGCCGCACGGCAAGAATCGACGCGCAAACTTTACGCACTCGCCGGGCTCGCGTTCATCGGCATCGTGCTGCTCTTGTATGTCGATTTCCAGGCCTGGCGACCGACGCTCATCGTCGTCTGCACGATTCCCTTTGCGCTAATCGGCGGCGTCTGCGCCGTTTTCCTTTCCGGCGGCGTCCTGTCGCTTGGATCGCTGGTCGGCTTTGTCACCGTACTCGGGATCGCGGCGCGCAACGGCATCATGATGGTCAGCCACTTTCGACATCTGGAACTCGAAGAAGGCGAGCCGTTCGGCATCGGTCTGGTGATGCGAGGCGCCATGGAGCGTCTGGCGCCCATCCTGATGACGGCGCTGGCGACGGGCCTGGCGCTCGTACCGCTCGTTATCGCGGGGAACAAGCCTGGACACGAGATCGAGTATCCGCTCGCGGTGGTCATTCTGGGCGGGCTGTTTACCTCGACGGTTCTCAATCTGTTTCTGCTGCCGCCGCTCTACGCACGCTTCGGCCGCTCGGCGAGCCCCCCGCCGAGCAAATGACAGTTTTCTCATGAAGGTCGTTCGTCGTTGCCCGCTTCGCTCGCCTTGAATCGCGCGGTCGCTCACAAAATTAATCCGGGGATGCCGGTGAGCTTGACCGACGATGCGGACCGGGTACGCGCAGGATCGGCGTGGGGGTTTGCCGCGAAGGCCACCTCGGTGTAAAAGAGGGCGAACAGTTGGAAATTGAGCCCTGGCAGGCTTAAAGGATTCAGAAGACACTATTTCCGGGCGTCAACAACCTGCTGCGTCTGAGAAACCGGACACTCGGCCACGGAGTTGCAGGTACAGCGAATGCTCCTCAGTCAAAGGGCCGTCGAGTTCGAGGGAGTAACTGAGCGAAGACTCGCCGGGCATGCTACGGTCGATCCGCACTTCACTGCGCACCCCGTCAGCTAGAAGCCTCGCTTCGCCGCGGATATTTGCACTGTCATCGTCAGGCAGATTGCCAACGCAGCTTCCAGCAGTTCGTGTGGGCCGAATCCTGCCTCGCCACTCTCCTTCGCAAGGGGTGGAATCGGCGACGACGTGCGCTTGCCGTTGGTAAATTCTGCCGGGAACGGTGTTGGAAGCTTGGCGGAGCGAATCATAGGCGGCCTCGGTAGAAGGGCGAAACGCGAAAGGCGTACCTTAATAATCGAGACTCCCGTGGCCGCCGCACCGAAGGACCACTTCTTCGCCAACTCTCGGAACAATGGTTTCGCCGGACACGATGTCCCGATCACAATCTCAATAAGCTTATTGGGATTGGCGTCGGTTCCTCGCCGCTCACTTTCGTAATGTCGACCTACTGCGAGAGGTAAGCGGCTGCCGCCGTCTCCCGCGGACTTCCTGGGCCCGTCGATCGACTCACGCCTTCTTTCGCAGCTTCTGTTCGGGGTCGTAAAGCTTGATCGACCCATGTGGCCCGTACCAACTGGCATGAGCGCCCTCGTCTCGGTCATCGTGATCAATTGACCGCTTGAAGGTCCACCCGAGTGAATCGAGTCCCCTAACTGACCCGTCGCTGATACCGACGACCGAAACTCCTCCTTCGCCTAATTCTACAGCTGCACATTGCCCTTGTAATGGAGTTTGGTTTCAGCTGCAATGAAGTCAAGGGTTTACATTGATTCCTGTACTGGCCAGTTTCAGGGAGCGTTTCCTCAAGAAAGAGGGTGCTTCCGTGACTACAGACGAAA
>JBBQPM010000188.1:0-13447 GCA_038217425.1 Gemmatales bacterium | reverse complement strand
ACGCGTCAAAACGGGGTGTTCCTTATCCCACACAATCGATTGCGAGAAGTAGAGGCCGTTGGCTTTCAGCACGGGAGGATAGTTTCCCAGGTTCGCGTAACCGCCCCAGATATAGAAGCCGCGGCCGGGGAGCAGCACGCGAGCCATGTTGCCGAACCAGGCGGCGAGTAGCCGGTCGAACTCGCCGTCGGTAACGAAGTCGTTTGCCAGCGGGCGATCCTTGGCCCGCATTTTTTTGGTGGTCGGCTGAGCCTTCTCGGGATGACGGGCGACACCCAGCTTCTGGTGATGCGTGGAGGGCGCGAACGAACTGAGGCCGGCGGCGATGGCGTTGTTGCTGCGCGGCACTTGACCACCATCTGGCACTGGGACAAGGTCCATCGCACCGGCTTTGCACGGATGGTTCTGGATAAGCCGCCGCGCGTGCCCGGCGAGCGGTTTGCCGAGTTCATGACTGTCACGCAGGCCGAAGCCATCTTACGCGCTTATGACAATGCCCAACCAAGCAAGCGCCGGACGTGCGAGCTCATGGGCCTTCAGTGCCACGACAACCACCTCTTGCTATTTATCCGCCGCAGCGAGCGTCCCGACCGCATCATCCGCGACGAGAACCTGGTGCATGGCTACCGCCCTGAATGGATCGTGCTAGACTTTTTAGACGAAGCCCGCCGCGTGCAGATCGCCTCGCAAAGCCAGGAGGAATCGCTCCGCATCGCCGACCGCTTGGCGTCGTCCTTTTTCGAAGCTGATTGTTTCTATCGCAACGAACGCCAGACGGTCTGCCCGGCGCAGATCCATCAGTTGCTGGCCAAGCTCCTGGCCGACGAAGCGCCGCTGCTGGAACTTGTCGAGGTCGCGGTCAATGCCTCGCCCCTACGTGATTCCCCCAGCGTCAAGATTTTTGACAAGGACTGCATTGCCGCCGGCCTGGCCCACTTCGAGCAAGCCGTCGCCCCCCTGTTCGGCGAACTCGATCACTTTGAAGGGATCAAGGTTCGCTACCGCGCCAAGCGGATCTTGCTGAAATGGAATTCGCTGGCAGCCGATCGCGATCAATATGTGGTGCGTTACTCCGACAAGAATCTGGACGTTACCGAACGCCGTGCGTTCGAAGACGACATGAGAACCAGCTATGGCATCCCAGTCACCTCGACGGAAAAAAGGTTCAAAAACCCCAGCGTTAAAGTGCGTCCAGGAACTGCTGGCGGACGGGCGGAAGATTTTGAACCCCGATACGAATTTGCAGACGGCGGCGACGGCCTTAAAGGCGAAGGACTGGATTAAGGTGCGCGAGAGCCTCGCGGTGCGCTGCGTCTGCGAAGGCGACGGCGATTACGCCGCTTCCGACCGCTTGTGTGCGGGGGTCGCGTTGATCTCCGAAGATTTGGAATCGGTCGCGTGCCCGGACTGCGGCCGCGACCTTTACCCTGCGGAAGACCGCAAACGCCTGCATAAGTACTGGCGCATTCGTTTGGCCTGGCCAGGCATTCTTCGCGACGTCGAGCAGCGTTTGCGGGAACTTGATCCCCAGGTTTTTGTCGAGCGCGAAGGCGCGTATCGACTCAGCTCGGGGACGTACGTCTGCGTGGCCGACCGGTGTAGCGGCACGAAGTACGTCGCGCAGGATTGGGTGGCGCTGCAACCGATGCTCTTTCTGGTGGCCGACGCGCCGGTACTGGCGTCGGTCGCGCCGGCCACCTTGTCTCTCGCCGGGCTCTGGTGCGATCCCGCGGCGCTGCCGAAGGCCCTGTATGAGGCAGGTCGGCGTGCACCTCTACCGCGACACTCGCCGGCAATGTTCTCGCGCGGACCGCAAGTAACTTCAGCGGCGCCGGCAACGAAGCAGGCGGCCCCGAAGACATTCGTCGTGGAGGTCTCCCTCGATGAAATCCTCGTTCAGGGCATTTCGATCATGGCGCCGCAGGCTCATGCACGTATGCATCTATTCCGGGTACTGTGGAGGTCATTTCTCGATTCGCTGCAAAGGGGCTTGAGCGCGGAAGATCATCCTCCCCTCAACGTAAGCCAATTGCGCAAGGCACTGAAAGCTGCTGGCGTTCACAGCCTTGATGACGAAGGGTCCTTACGACAGACCGTCAATCGATTGCAGCGCGACATCGAAGGCAAGATTAAATCGACGTTGGGACACCCCCTCGAACGCGAAGACATCATCGAGACGTTGCGCCGATCCTCGCGCTCGGACGCCGACTTCGGCTACCGGATCAACCCCCAGACAGTGGTTGCCCGGCTCTTTCAATCACGCTGACGCCTAAAGTGTCGTCACTATCTTGGAACTGTCGCGCACGGCATTCACACTTGCAGTCTTCCCAGCGTTTTTCGCATTTCTCCCGGACGAACTGTCGCCCGCTTGTCGGAAGTGTCGTCCCCTTTTGCGCTCTTATCCGCGACAATTTCAGCATGAAGTTTGATCTTCAACCTCATACTGAAAAGGTCGTGCTCAATGACGCAACACCTCGCCAAAACCTCCCTTTCGAATGCTCAACGCCGCCTCCTTGAAGAGATGCAGCAGCGGTCGTTCGGTCGCGTTGAAAACCTGCACATCCGCCGCGGCGAACCAGTCTTCGATCCTGCGCCGCGCCTGATCCGCGAGGTGAAGTTCGGCAGCAGCGATAACGGACCACGGCCCGAGCGTTCCTTGAAGGACTACCTGCTCAAGGACCAGGTCGGCGAGATGTTTCGCTACTTCCAGGTCCTGGGCGACGGCGTTATCGACGTCCTGGAGTTCAAGCACGGTCTGCCCTTTCGCATCACCGTAACCGAAGCCTGAGCCGACTCCCTCGGCGCAGTTCCTTAATTCCTTTGACCTTTAGCCGGCCGCATTGCGGAGGCGATGGTGAGCAACCTGTTGCCGCCTCGTCTGCGTGCGTTTCGGCCGGTGTGCTCACCCCTTCGCAGTGCGGGCCGGAGGAGAAGGCCTCCATGCCCGCTCGTCCATCCCCTCCCCCCTGGGATCACCTGGCCTCCGATCTCATCCGCCGCTTGGCCCAGGGCACTGCCGCGCGCATGCACCATTCGGGGTATACCGCTCAAGACGTCGAGCAGGAATTCCACGCTCTTCTCTGCGAGAAATTTTCAGCGTGCGACCTCCGGCTCGGCGATGGCCGAGGTTTCGTCTCGACCCTTCTTCGCCGCCACGGAGCCAATTTGGTTCGTGCCTGCCGCGCCCAGAAACGGCGCGCTCGCGGCACGGCGTGGAAAAATCTATCGCAAGCCGAACTGCAACAAACCTGCCATGACGTCCTTCGCGCTCACCTCGGCGTCAATGCTCCCGACGAAGGAGCGCGGGCTGGGCTTCGCGTGGACGTCGATCAGTGCCTCAAACGTCTGCCCCGCTCGCTACGAATCATCGCCCGAGGACTCATGGAACAAGGACCTACCGAGTTGGCCGAACGACTCGGCATTTCGCGTTTCACCCTGCGCCGCCGGATTCAGCAACTGCGCCAGCATCCCGTTGCAGCAGTTTTGAAAACCTTAGTGCCCGGCCCGAACAGTTTCGACGGCGATGGTGTAGTTAATGGGTGAGGACATCTTCTTTCTGCTGGAGAACCGCGATGAATCACGAATGGTATCTGTACCGTTTCGCCGCCTCAGTCAACCTCGACGACGTGCAAGTGTGCATGGTGCTCGCCGTGTTCGCGCTCGAGAGTTTGCACGGCGAAGCGCAAACCATGCTCGACGCTTCTTACGCCTTCGAAGACGACAAAAACGTCTGCCTCGTGGACGCCAGCACCGGCGTCGGCAAAGACCTTAACCGCCTGTTTGCCGGCTTCCTGCGCCGCGAACTGAGCGCCAGCGACTTCCAGGTCGAACGCTGCGAAGACGCCGAAGCAGCGGCCGCCTGTTCCTGATGCCCCGGAGGATCGATTCGTGATCGAAAGCTCGCTCTCGTTGCCGCAAGCCCGGATTGCCGCCCCTGGGGCCTCCCAGGGAGTGAAGCAGATTCTCGAGCAAATACGGCAAGTCGTCGCCAATGATCAAATTCTCGAGCTGCGCGCGCTGGCCGTACAAGGACGAGGTCGGCCGCACACCGAGGCGGGCTTCTTCGATTACGACCACCTGCCGGAATTTGCCCAGGCGGCGTGGCACGTCAACAACGTGGCCAAGGGAGTCTATTTTACTCTCAATCCGCTTCGCCCCGAGATCCTTGCACGTCGCCGCAATCGCATCGCCTGGGCCCAGGAAGGCGAACTTGCCAAGAACGCCGACGTCGCCTCCCGGCGCTGGCTGCTCATCGATATCGATCCGGTTCGCGACTCGCATATCAGCGCCAGCGACGCCGAAAAACACGAAGCGCTCCAGATTGCCGGAGCCGTAAAAAGCGATCTGCAAATCCGAGGTTGGCCCGCTCCGTATTTCGTCGATAGCGGCAATGGCTATCACCTTCTTTATGCGGTCGATCTCCCTGCCGCCGACGATGAAGGACGAGTCGAAGAAGTCCTGAAGGCGCTCGCCCAGCGATTCGACAATCCGCGCGCCAAGGTCGATCAAGGCGTCTTTAATCCCGCCCGCATCTGCAAGATCCCCGGCACCCTTGCACGCAAGGGGGACGAACTCCCGGATCGTCCGCATCGGCGGTCGGGTATCCTCGAAGCGCCTCAATCTCGCGAGGTCGTGCCCGTTGGATTGTTGGACGAACTCGCTCGCGAATGCCAGAAGTCCGTCGTTATCTCGGCGCCTCCGCCTCAATCGCGGCGACCGTCAAACATGCACGAGGGTCCATCTGGTCCTCGACTACGCATCGACGCTTGGCTAAACGATCTCGGCGTTCCCTTCCGCGTGAAGAACACGCCTGACGACAAAGGTCGCACGTGCTACGTATTGGGGTCATGCCCGTTCGATTCGAGCCACCATGATCCCGATTCCTGCATCATGCAGGACACCGCCGGCAAGCTCTACGCTAAATGCTTTCACAACAGTTGCAGCGGACGCGGCTGGAAAGAATTCAAGGAAGCCCTCGGCGCGCCGAAGGCACGCCATTACGACCTTCCCGCAGGAAGTAACGTCGGATACTCCAACGGCTCACAATTGCCTTCGGACCCTACTGACGAAACCCACTCAAGCGGCGAATTCCCTCCGGACGAAATCGGTTGGCCAGTCATTCAGGCCAACCACCGCCAATTGCGCGACGTCACCGAAGACGCCTTAAACGCGATCCGGCAGCACAATCAACCTCCGTACCTCTTCCAACGCGGCGACGCACTGACGCGCCTGCGCACCGATCCCGATCGGCAAACCGTTCGTATCGAGGCCCTTTGCAACCATGGACTGCGGGGCGTCCTCGCCCGCTGTGCGAACTGGACCAAGCAAGTCGTCCGCGAGCATCGCATCGACGTCTATCAAGATCTCCCGCCAATGGAAGTGGCTCGCGATCTGGCCGCCTTGGCGCACTGGGAAGGCATCCCCATCTTGCGCGGCCTGGTCTCCTGCCCGATCTTCGCCGCGAACGGGCAACTCGTGCATACGCCCGGCTACCATCCTGCTTCCCACCTCTACTTCCGACCGTCGGCCAACTTCACGATGCCGGCCATCTCGCTTCATCCGTCTGACGCGGAGATCCGACGAGCCCGAGAATTTCTGCTGGACGAGTTCTTGGGAGACTTCCCCTTCGCCGACGAAGCCAGCCGCGCCGCGGCCATTTGCGTGCTTCTCATGCCGTTCGTGCGCTATCTGATCGATGGGCCCATGCCTCTTATTCTGTTTGACGCGCCCACCGAAGGAACCGGCAAAACCCTGCTGGCTATCGCTCTTTCCTTCATGAGTTTAGGGCACGAACCCAAGACCACGCCAGAAGCCCATACGGACGAAGAGTGGCGCAAGCGCATCCTCGCAATCCTCATCGACAGCGCCGATTTCGCGCTGCTGGACAACCTCAATCGCGTCCTGGACTCCGGCGCCCTGGCTTCGGTTCTTACCGCCCGCGTCTGGACGGACCGCTTGCTGGGCGTCTCCAAAAACATCACGCTGCCCAACGACACGATCTGGTTGGCCACCGGCAACAATACCCAACTCTCCGCCGAACTCCTGCGCCGAGTCGTCATCTGCCGTCTCGACGCCAAGACCGACTCCCCGTGTGAACGTACCGCCTTCCGCCATCCGTTCCTCATGCGCTGGGTCAAAGAACGACGGGGCGATCTCGTCGCCGCCGCGCTGACCTTGTGCCAAGCCTGGATCGATCGCGGTCGTCCGGCAGGCAACGTCACCCTTGGCATGTTCGAGTCGTGGGCCCAAACTCTGAGCGGCATCCTCGAGGTCGCCGGCGTCCCCGGGCTTCTCGCCAACGCCCGCGAGTTCCGGCTGCAGCGCTCCAGCCGTTCCGACGAATGGCGTTCCTTCGTCGCCGTCTGGAAAGAAAAGCTCGGCAACGCCATCGTCGGCGCCGCTCAGCTACTGCAGCTCGCGACCGATGAGCAACTACTCGATAGCGTCCTGGGAGACAAGAAAGACCGCGGGCAGCGCGTGGCCCTAGGAAGGGCGCTCACGAAAATCGTAGACCGAACATTCGGCGAAGTCCGCGTCGAACGAGCGGGAACGGACCGAAAGAACAGCCAGCTCTATCGACTTGTTTCGACGGAGACCTCGGCAGTGGTTGGTTGCGGGTCAGTCAAGGGAGAAGAAAACCTGCAACGCGACGAATACTTTTAGATTCGCTTGCCTCGGTGTAGACCTTGTTCGGCCCGGTCTTCTTGCCCATAAATTCCTTGTGGATTGAGTAAACATGACCGTGGTACCTGCGAGGGTTGGACGTCGTGCTCAGACTGCCAAGTGTGTCGCTGGATGACTCGAGGTCCGCCTTCGCGTTGACCGCTAACTGTTCAGTGCGAGCGTGATTCTGCGAGGCAATTCTTACGGGACCTGAGCCGGGTCGGACGAACGGAGCGAAGTGGACCTCGACGCCGAAATTGCAGCGTCTTGACATGCAAGCTCGGGTGGTTTCTAATCATGTCCTCGACATGCATCAATACTTTACCTTTTATCCCGTTGCATCGTTCGCGAAGAGCGTCACCATGAAAACTTGTCTTCAAAACGCCACAATGTTCTGCCTCGTTCTTTGTGCCGGCATCTGCTCGGCGGGTGAGCCGGTGTTCCCCAAATCGGAATTGCGGACGGCGAAGGATGTCGAGGTGAAGTATCACATTTCCTTACCAAAGGGGTGGAAGGCCGAGTCCACTTGGCCGATCATGATCACGCTCGCTGGCGCCGGACGCGACTTCGCGCAGAACTTTGACCAGTTCGTGAAAGCCCGCGGCGAGAAGCTACCATTCATCGTCGTCACCCCGTGCGTCAACTCGCTCGGGAGAGACCCTGCCGATTTGAAAGCCGTGCTCGCCATCGTGAAGGAAGTGCAAAAGGAGTACAGCGGACAGCCGAAATTCTTCGTGACCGGGTTCTCGGCCGGCGCCCATCTCACCTGGCAATTGATCTTCCTTCACGCTGAAGTCTTGGCAGGCGCAGCTCCCGTTTGTGGGAATTTCAACGCGCGCGGCATCGACAAAATCGAAAGGAACGCCGCCGCCCAGAAGCTTCCGATTCACGGCTTCCAGGGCGACAAGGATCAGGTGCTGGTTCACTTGAACCCGCAGTGGGACAAGGCGGTCGCACTGGCCGGCAAGCACGGGTACAAGAACATCGCCCGCACCGTCATTCCCGGCGGAACGCACTTGCCCTACCAAAATCAGGTCGTGACATTTTTCGCAAGCTTACTCCCGAAGCAGTAGGCGTCCGCGGACCGTATGCTGATTGTTGGAGCTCGGCGGAAAGTCGCAAGCGTTGGAGCACGTGCCGGGAATGCGGCTTCTTTCGTACTGTTTGATGCCGAATCACTGGCACCTCGTCCTCTGGCCTCGAGCGGACGGCGAACTATCCGATTTCGTTCATTGGCTGACGCTCACCCAAACGCAACGCTGGCACGCCCATTACCGCGACGTGGGAGCGGGCCACTTGAATCAGGGCCGGTACAAATCGTTTCCGATCGCAGACGACGAACATTATTTGAAGGTCTGCCGCTACGTGGAGCGGAATGCGTTGCGAGCGGGATTGGTGAGTCGGGCGGAAGAGTGGTTATGGGACAGCCTGGCTCGTCGCCGGGGAATTGTCGAGGGACCGACGCTCTGCGCGGGTCCGTTGGAACTGCCGGCCCAATGGTTACGGCAGGTGAATCGGCCGCAGACGGAGGCGGAATTGGAGTCGCTGCGTGCAGCGCGGCCAACCGTTCGGCAGCGAAGCATGGGTCCGAACGACCCTTTGTTCTTGCAAAATAATTGTCCGCTTGCTGCTCCGCCCGGCAATCCGCTGTACAACGATACGAGGCCACTCGCCAACGTTATGGGAGAGCAAGCCATGTCCTTCTTTCTTTTCTGGGGCAGTTACGCGATACGGGATGAGCGTGGTATGGTTGCGGACCATTGTGCCAAGTGTGGGCAGGTGAACCGCTTCCTCGTCACAGATCACTCCAAGATCAATCATGTCTTCTTCATCCCCACCAGCGAGAAGCAGCGCGTGAGCAGTTCACGCCGCTGTCAGACGTGCGGGTCGGAGGACGACTGCGGCTCACTCCTCACAGCCCTTACCGGCAATGGAACCGCCTACAAATGTTTTCTGGCCGCGCCGTCCGCGACGGCGATGCCTCTAGACGAACTCCTGCGTCAGACCAATCCGCGCCTGGCTCGCATCGAGGAGTCGCGCAGAGAAATCGAAGCCATCGCCCAGCAAGACCCCCAGGCGGTTCGGAAGGCTCATGCCTTCATGCGTGAGGTGGCGCCCTCGTTCCCCGGTCTGACAGCAGGCTTCGTGAGATCTGTATTTTACATGGTCTTACTCTGCTCACTGATCTGGATACTCCCGATTCCGGAGAAGGTGGGGTGCACCATCTTCACCGTGATGTTGGTCTTCCCCATCGTCGGCGGCATCACGATCTTTCGGACCATTCGTAGGCAAACACGGCAGTGGTTCCAGGACCGTGTGATCGCCGAGGCTGCGAGGCGCGGGGTCGATCTGGACATTCTCGTGATGCAGTTATCGACTGTGGACGCGACGGATCAAAGCGTGTCGCACAAGCTTCAATACATGGCGGGCAACGTCCAAGTCCTCAAGGACCTGCTTGGGAAAGAGGCCAAATAACAGGGGTGAAAGGTGTCAGGAAAAACAAAGCTGTCAGGACCTATTGTTGAGACGAGTGGTTAGGATTAAACGAAGCAAACGAGGCGCCAAAGGGTCCTGGCACCTTTGATTTCCTCCTTTGATTTCCTGCGGAAAGTTAGCTTTGACGTTTGCTCTTGGAGAGTCCGTTGCCGATGGAAGCCGAGAAGGTGAAGGCTGAATTCCCGGACGCCGCATTCAGGCGTCCCTGTTCCGATGACGACATCCGGCGAGCGAACGCTGCCTTGGGGGCGCCGTTGCCGGCGATTCTCGAGGAATTCTACCGTGCGTTTAATGGGTTTCGCGGTCCGACAAATGCGGCGTTCTTTTGGCAGCTTTTCGCATCGAAGAAGAACCCGACTGGCCTCGTGGAAATGAATCGGTTCTTTCGCGATAACGTAGACGATCCGTTTCCGAGGGAAATTGTCTCGCAATGCCTGTTTTTCGGAGATGATGGGATCGGCGCCCAATGGGGCTTCAAGAAAAATCAGCAAGGCAAGATCATCAAATGGGATGCGAGATGGGGCTCGGAAGTGGAAGTCGTCGGCGAATCTCCGCTCGAAGCCTGGCTCGCGGAGAAGGCAATCTACGACGAGATGGAGCAGGGCGAGAGCTAACCATCTTATGGCCCAAAATGTTGATGGACGTTCCTTCGAATCAGACCGAATTCTGACATTCAAACTCGACCCGTCAGACGGTCGAGCGAATCCCGAATCGCCTGCCGCACGACCGCCTCGACGTCGAGGCCCTGCATCTGCCGCTCGATCGCACGGTGGATCTCGCCCTCGCCCATGAACGAGATCGCCGGCCGGCTTCGCTCGAACTCCGCGGGGTCGATGTGCAGCAGCTCGCAGACCGACTTCGGGATCTTCACGGCGCTTTTGCTCACCTGCTCGACAATCGCCTCCTGGTTCATCGGCAGCCAGCAGCAGGCGTACTCCAGGAGCATCCATTCGTCGATGATGCGGCGGCAGTTGGCTAGCTCGGGGTTCTTTTTGATCTCCTCCGGCGTCGGCGCGTGGCTCTTGAGGCGCAGGAAGCCGACCGATTTGCCGATGAGCAGCCCGGACTTGACCATGCCGAAGATGCAGTCGGGCTCCCATTTTTTGTCCGGCCAATCTTTGGGCTTCTCGGGATACTGCGTCTTGGCCTTGATGCCGACCATGTCGCCGTCTTTGACCTTCTTCCGCCAAAGCGATTTGGCGACGGGGGGGAGGTAGTATTGGTGGTTGAGCGTCACGATCGGGTTGAGCTTGAAGTGGCTATCGTTCATGCCGCGAGCGAGAACGACCTCGCCTTCGCGGATCACGGTAGGAGCCACGTAAATGCCGACGGAACCGGCGAGCAGCGCCCCTCCCGCTGCCAGTCCGCTCAGAACAACGCTTGCCACGTCTGGCGCTGCTCGCGCCAATCCGCGGTTAGCGCAATCGGCTGCATTTCGCGAAGGCGAATGATATCTCCGCCTTCTTCAATTCGCGGCAGGAACAGAATCGTTTCCTGGATGTCCGGCGCCAGCAGCGTGAGGTTCATGATCTGCGTGATGCGAGCCCGGCTCACGTGACCCAGCGCCGCCAACTCCGCGTAGCCCGCGACCATGCCTTGCTGAACCAATCCCTTGAAACGAATCGCCAGAGCCATCAGTCGCGCGATCCGCGGAACGCGTCCCGTCAGCACGGCATGGGGAGCCGGTACGGCGCCAGGATGAAGTTCCTTCTTGCCGCGCCGACCTTGGCTGAAATGAATGTCGAACTCCTGAGTCAATGTTGAGGGCATGCTAATTCACTCCTTGAGTTTGAAGTTGCATCTCGTCGGCGATCAAGCGAAGACCCGCGGGCTGGAAGTGCAGCGTGATCTTGCCCCGCGGGCGGTCCAGATCCACGCGGGCCAGTAATCGCTGCACCAAGCTGCACTGCTCATGCGGCGTCATCGCTTGCCAAGCCGGATCGAACTGCTGCAAACACTCGGCAACGGACGCGTCGTCAATGACGGCGCCGTCTAGCGTCGCCGATTCGGCTCGGATCTCGGCGAACCGGCATTCGGCAGTCCGAATACGTTCTTGCAGGTCCGCCAGCCGGTCAATTGCCTTGGGCAAAGGCGGTGCCTGCGCCAAGCTCATCACCTCGTCGTTCCAGTGACGGAGATCCCGCTTCAAACTCTCCTGCTCCGACTTCAGCTCGATCTGCCTCTGCTGGCTTTGGCGTTGCGCTTGAGCCAGCGTCTCGCGCAACAGCTCTGGGTTGTGACCCATGGTTCGGATTCGCTCGACGACGAAGGCTTCGATCTCGCCTGCGGATACCGACTTGGTCGGGCAGACGTTCCAGCCTCGTTTTTGGGCCTGCGTGCAAACGTAATAGCGGTAACGACGGTTCCCCTTGCGGTTGGTGTGAGTCGGAGACATGGCACAGTCGCAGGCCGAGCAACGCAAGATGCCCTTGAGCAGGGCGCCAAACTTGTTCCGCACCAGAGCGCCGCCGGTCTGCCCGTTGCGGCTCAAGGTCGGCTGGACCTTCTGCCATAGCGCGGGGTCAATGAGCCCGTGGTGGGCGCCGTCAAAGGCGTCCTTCTTGTGCCGGACCTTGCCCGCGTAGGTGACGTTGGTGAGCAGAGCGTAGAGGCTGGTCTTGGTAAAGCGCTTGCCGCCGCGTTCGGTCCCCTTGCGCGTGGTCCAGCGCTTGTTCGTCCAACCGCGCCGCTCTAGTTCCTGAACGACAGGCAGCAGGGCCTCGTGTTCCAGATAGAGCGCGAAGATCGTTCGCACGCGCACGGCTTCGGCTTCGTTGATCACCAGCTTGGAGCTGACGACGTCATAGCCCAGAAGAGGCATGCCGCCGGCCCATTTCCCCTTGCGGCGTGCGGCCGCGATCTTGTCCCGAGTTCGTTCCCCGATGATCTCGCGTTCGAACTGGGCGAACGACAACAGTACGTTCAGCATCAGCCGCCCCATCGACGTCGTCGTGTTGAACTGCTGAGTCACCGAGACGAATGAAACCTGCTGCTTGTCGAAGGTTTCCATGATCTTGGTGAAGTCCAGCAGCGACCGCGACAGGCGATCGACCTTGTAGACCACGACGCAATCGACGCGCCCGGCGGCGATGTCGGCGATCAAGCGCCCCAGCGCCGGACGGTCCATGTTCCCGCCGGTGAAACCGCCGTCGTCGTATCGGTCAGGCAGGCAGGTCCAGCCTTCGTGGGCTTGGCTTTTGACGTAGGCCTCGCCGCTCTCGCGCTGGGCGTCGAGCGAGTTGAACTCCTGCTCGAGGCCTTCCTCGGTCGATTTCCGGGTGTAGATGGCGCAGCGAATCGCGCGCGGCGCCGAAACTTGGTTGCGTTGCTTGCTCATGCGTTCTCCTTGGTGAGTCGGAAGAAATGGTAACCGTTGCAATGCTGGCCCGTGATCGCCTTCGCCACGGCGCTGAGCGACTTGAAGGACTCGCCCTCGAACTCGAAGCCCTGGGCCAGGACCTTTACTTGCAGGGTCTGCCCCTTGTACGGGCGCGTGATGACGGTCCCCGGCAGCGGGAGTCTCGAGTTCTCGGACGGTCTGAATGGCGCCGTGTGGCTCGTGGCGGCGGCCGGAGCCAGCGCTTTCGTCCTGGGCGGAGAGAGGCGCAGATCCGCGTCGTTGGCCAACTCCGCGGCCCGACGACGGGCCCGTTCCGAGAGGTCGCCTTCCGCTAGCGATTGCAAGCGCCAGGCGATCCGTTTGATGAGCCAGGCTTTGTGATGGCTACGCGTCGCTTCGCCGAAGACCTCGGCATAGCGGGCTTGAAGCGGTTTGACGGTCATCTTCTGCAAGACCGCCAGCTCTTTGGCGATGTTGAGGGCCATGGGTATCTCCTTTCGAAAAGGTCTCGGGGGTGCGTTAACCACGACTCACACTGAGCACGGTTTCCGCGGGCGCCTCAAGGCTTTTCGAGAAAGATTTCTCGGAATTGTCGCCGGACGACGCCTGGGCGTTTGGTAGCGCGTTCCGGGCCTGCAGACGCAGGATGGCGCGGGCGAGGATGGCAGCGATTTCGACGATGGGGTCGGGGTCTGCGGGAGTTTCGGAGTGGTTGCGCACGGGTGCTCTCCTTGGATGGAAAACGCCCACAACGCCCTTGGCTTGGCGGCTGGATCGGATGTCGGGCAGAAACGAGATCTCTCTACCTGTTATACCTCACGCGGCCAAGAATGAGGCCGGATTAAAGGTCTGGAATTTATGAGTCATTAAAGATTGCAACTTCTCTCGGTGCTCCGTGGAAGTCTTTGCCAAGCATCCGTCAATTGCTCCCCGGAAGCCTTCGAATGT
>JBBQPM010000187.1:0-13580 GCA_038217425.1 Gemmatales bacterium | reverse complement strand
AACAACCGCAGGTAAGCCGTGAAGGCCGTACCGAGCACCAACATCTGATCAGGCGTCATGCCGCACCTCCTTGTTGTCAAGGAGGTTATATAAATACTCAGTCAGCTGACATCAGCTGATTTAGCGCTGTAGAATTAAGCGGTGCGGCACATTCGCCAGGATCCACGGTCTACGGACATGCTTCCATCCCGATCAGTTTGTGGTTCTCAACTCCCAACGCCCGGAGGTCGTCGAATCGTCGCTCAAAGAATTGGAGTATCAGGCCGAGGTCGCTGAGTGGGGGAGCCGACGTCGTCAACATTCACGGCGGCGGCGCCTTCGGCGACAATGAAGAAGGCTCTCGATGAATTCGCTCGGAATTTGGACCGACTCTCGGCTAGAGCGAGAAGACCGCTGACCCTCGATTTGCCGGTCGAATATCGCGATGCGGCCCACTTTATTTTCCTAGGCTATTCCGCGTAAAGGCTCCCTCTGAAAACTCTGGGTTGATCTGCACGTTCGTGAAAATGTACTCCGCGATCCGTTTGCCGTCGCGGTCGCTCAAGATCGAATGCGTCTGCAGCAGCGTCTCCGCGTCGATCCAGAATTCCAGCTTGTTGATGCCGTCCTCCTCCACCGGATCGTACGGCGTGCGCACGAAGTGATAGCAGGACCGATCTTCCGCCGACTTGCTCATGCCGACGAACCGTACCTGCAGTGTTCCTGCGGCACGAGCCTTCTTCATGCTGGCGATGGTTCGCTCGGTCGCTTTTTTGAAGCCGAACTGGTCGACGCGGTATCGGCTTCGTCCCACGACGTCGGGGGCGTCGACGTCCTTTTCCCATGGCGTCGAACTGAATGCGAGGGCAAGCAGTTTATTGTCGTTCTCGCCGGCGACATAGAGCGAATGGCTCGGCGTCGGCGGCATCGCAAAGAGTTGTCGACCCTTCTTCCAGGTCATGCGCACGCTGAAGGGCGACTCGCGAAAAATGACGTCGATGATCTCGTCGTCCTTTTCCTTGGTCTTGCCGCGCTCGTATTTGCGGAACGTGGTCCGATAACTGCGAACAGTCTCGTCGTAACGTTTAACGCACTTCTCGAGGAAGGCGATCGGATCCTTTTTGCACAGTTCCAGTTCAGCCTCGTGACCGCTGGGGTCGATGTCAACTGGAGCGTCGACTTTCGGCGTCGGGACGTAGGTTGCGGCGCGATAGCCATACCAGCCGGCGAAGCCGACGACGGGCAGGGCGAGAATGAGAACGAGGATCCACCGTGCCTTCATAATGTGCTCCTTGCGAGAAGTTCAAGCTTCAGAGTAAACATCTTGCGCATCAGGGTCAACATCACTTGAGGACCAGTCAGCATGAAGAGCGCTCCCAGAGCAGGAGCACTTAACGAACGGATTCGACTGTTATGGATTGGCGGCGTCCTCTTGTCCGCCCTGTGGGGCTGCACGTCGCTGGCGCCGCGCGGTCTCAGCCCGGCGGCTTCGGAACCGTCGCCCCCGGCGGAGCCGGGCGCCCTTTTCGTCGCCGACGGCGCCGGGAATTTTCAGGCCTGTTCTCTCGCGCTGTGCGATGCCATCGCCGAGGAGAACCTGCCGCTGCGCGTGCACACTTTCGACTGGTCGCACGGGAAATATCGCATCCTTGCCGATCAGCTCGGCTTTCAGCACGCGCAGGAGGAAGGCGCCAAGCTTGCGCTGGTCATCGCCGACTTCCACCGAGAACATCCGCACGTGCCGATCTACCTCGCCGCCCACAGCGCCGGTTCTTCGGTCGCGGTCGCGGCGCTCGAAAAACTACCCCCCAACCTCGTCCAGCGCGTCGTGCTGCTGGCGCCGTCGATCTGCGCCGACTACGATTTGAGGCCCGCATTACGCAACGTCGGCGACGCGATTTACGTGCATTACAGCAGGAACGATTGGTGGTATCTGGGTTTTGCGACGCAAGTGATCGGCACCCAGGATCGCTCGTGGATTCATCCCGCGAGCGGCCGAGTCGGCTTTCGGATGTCGATGGGTTGCGAGGAAGACAATCTGCTGATCGGCAAGTTGCGCCAGCGCCCGTGGGATCCAGCCGACCGCGTCCTGGGGAACCGCGGCGGCCATTTCGGCTGCTACCAGAGCGACTTCCTCAAGAAGGAAGTGCTGCCCTACCTGCGAAATTAGCCCGACGCCCAAGCAAGGGAGACAGACCCCTTGCTCGCGCGTTGGGCTCGGCGTTTCTCAATGTCCCTTGCTGGCGGTGATCGTGTACGCCACCGTCTTTTCGCCGCGCGGCACGGCGACGCCGGGCGTCAGCAGGTCGATCATCAAATTACGGCACCGGGCCCGCGACAGGTAGCCGTCCTGCCAGACCTCCGGCGACAGCTTCACCCGCTGCGGCGCTTCGAACGCAATCTGCACGCTGCCGCCGAAACGCGTGAGCTTGACCGCCCGCACGCCGTCCTGAAGCTCCGTCGTCGCCGCGAGCCATCGGTCTTTCACCTGAAATTCGATTTTCGTCGGCTCCGCCTTCGGCTGGCGGGTCGCGTCGTGCAAAAAGACGGGGATCGTCTCGTAGCATTCCGCAATCTTGTCCTGGCCGGTGAACGTGACCTTCGTGCCAATCCGGATTTGTGCGGGCTCGATCTGAAAGATTCGAAGGTATGGAATCTTTCCCGTGAGCGCCCTGCCTTGGCCGAACGCCTCGCGCGGGATCAGACCCCAGACTTTGACGAGATTATCCCCCTGCTCGACCTCCGGTTTCACGATGCGGGCGCTGGAGAAGATTTTGCCGTCTGGGTTCGAGCCGGTGACCGCGTGGATCGGCCACTTCTGCCACTCCTCGACAGCGTCGAACGTTTTGTCCTTGGTTTGCCCGCCGCGCCGACCGAGGATAACCGCGCCTGCCTCCGGCGTCCAAAACGCGGAGAGTTGCCCACCGCCGAATCCGTAGATGCCGGCAAGCCTGGCGTGACCCGCTTCGGGATCGAGATGACCCACGGGACCGCTATGCACGATGGCAGAGTACGTCGGCTGTTTGACGACCGTGAACGCATCCGCGAAGGAACGCACGAAGTTTTCCGGTCGCAAAAACGGCGACACGAGCATCGACGACTTCTCCGCCTCCAGCTTGAGACGTCGACTGAGCGCGCCCGCGGGGTAATGTTCGTAGCCGAAGTTCACCGTGCCGGGGAAGTTGTAGCTCTGCCACTGCCGATACTTCCACGGGAACGACTTGAGTTCGTCGTTCTTGAGAAAGCCCCCCTTGGGGTTGACGCCGTTCTCCGCCATTTGTGCATTGAACATCGTCGCCCGGCGATCGACCGCCTTTTTGAGTTCCTCGGCGCCCGGCATTTTCACGAGATGAGCCGCTTCGTCGGTGACGAGCGACGCAAACGTATCGCGGGCGATGCCCCATTCCCATTGATCGCGGTAGACGTCGCTCGACAAGCGCGCGTTGAAATGGTTCGGACCGACGACGACGCCGTCGGGTTCCGGCAGCGCGAGATGGGCGCGCAAACGGTATGCTTTCGAAACTGCCTCCTTGGCGAAGGGCCAATCGGTCGCCAGCGCCGCCCACGTCGCGAAGAAGTTGGACATTCCCTGATAACCCAGGTCGATACCGTGATTGTCGACGAAATACCCGGCGGGATGGGCGAAACGCGGATCGGTGAAAAGTCGACGCGCGTAATTCTCGGCGCTTTTGGGCGAATCGAGCGCCTGGCCTGCGTACCAGAGCCCGACGGCGGCGATGAGGTCCATGTTCGGCTGTTCCCCTTGCGGGCCCCAATCCAAAACTCGCT
The DNA here is from genome assembly GCA_038217425.1 of Gemmatales bacterium. Lineage (GTDB taxonomy): Bacteria > Planctomycetota > Planctomycetia > Gemmatales > Gemmataceae > JAIEPT01. The sequence continues at coordinate 9,812 of JBBQPM010000187.1, read as the reverse complement.
GCATCATTTTTCGCAAGCCGACTTCGTACGCCCGTTGCACTTCCGGCGGTAGCACGTCCTTGAATCCCGGGTACGGTTGGGCCAACACGATGAGCCAGTTGCCGAGCAAGTCGGCACGATTGCCGCCCAGCTCCGGATTCCGCTCGAGTTGGTCGTCGAGCATTATCATTTGGACGCAGTTGGTCGCGAACGCTCGCAGTTTCAGCGCCCGGTTGTGATAGTATCCGTTTCCCGGATGCTTCCAGTTGACGAACGTCGTAAGCGGCTCGGCCCAGACGGGCGGGACATGCACCCCCTCGGCGCGCTCGATCTCCGAGAGCAAGAAAAGCTTGGGCGGCGCGTTGATTGACGGGGCGCCTCGCTTGGTTCCCACTAGCGGCTGAATGAAGACCGTGAAGACGTGATGGCGGTACTGCGTCTCCGCGTCGACGTCGTTCGGCATAAGCTTGACGCCGCCGACAACGCCGTGCGTGTAATCTTGCTCCGTGAGCGTGGCCAGGTATTTACGAAGTTGCACCTGGTACGGATGATCCTGCGGCAACGTCGTCCGTAGCGGGGTTTGCGCCGCTGCGGAACCGGCGATGAAAAAAGCGAGCACGAAATATCGCATAGAAAGATCCTGAGGGGCGGAGGGTGGAAAGATTGTATCACCCGGAGCACGGCAGCGAAAACACAAAGTTCTCGGTTGCGAGGAGAGCCGCGGTCGGATATTTATTAAAGTAACGAGTTGCGCACACGGGCAAGAATCGAGGCGACGATGTTGAATCTATGGGGCAAGGCATTTCGCGGGGCCGACGGCGTCACGCGCCGGGGGTTCCTCAAGGTCGGCGCCCTGGGGTTCGGCGGACTGTCGTTGCCGAACTTGCTCCGCGCTACCGAGAATCGGCGAACGGCCAAGGCAGTCATCCTCTTCTGGATGGCAGGCGGCCCCTCTCACATCGACACCTACGACATGAAGCCGAGCGCTGCCAGAGAAGTCGCCGGGCCTTTTCGGCCGATCCGCACCCGCGTCCCCGGTCTCGACGTCTGCGAACTGCTCCCGCGCCACGCCGACCTCGCTCAAAAATTCTCGATCATCCGCTCGCTGCGTCACGAACACGCGGTGCACGACGACGCCTCGCACTGGGTGCAGACCGGCTATCCGCTCCTCAGTGCCCGCGAACGGGGCCAATCGCATCCCGCGCAAGGTTCCGTCGTCTCGCATCTGCTCGGCGCCAACCATCCCGAGATGCCCGCCTACGTCTGCGTCCCCGAAGCGTACAGCTCCCGGCTCGGCTTTTACCAACAAAGCGCTACGCTCGGCGCACGCCACAACCCCGTCGCCGGCGGCGGCAACCCCGCGCTCGGCCCCTACCGCATGCCCGACTTCACCCTCCCCGCCAACCTCACCATTGATCGATTGCACGAACGCCGGCATCTGGCGCAACGCTTCGACGCCCTGAGCGGCCTGCGCGACGCCCCCGGCTTCCAGTCGATGGACGACAGCCAGCGCCGCGCCTTCGACCTCGTCACCGGCGCCCGGGCTCGGGCCGCGTTCGACGTCCAGCAAGAACCCGCCTCGCTCCGCGACCGTTACGGTCGGCACGCCTGGGGCGAAGCCGCAATCCTGTCGCGCCGACTCATCGAGGCTGGGGTGACTTTCGTAACCATTAACTTGTACGAAAAAGATCTCGACTGGTGGGACGACCACACCGTCATCGAGCAAGGCCTGAGCCGACGACTTCCCCGATACGACCAAGCGCTTTGCTCGTTGATCGAGGATCTACACGAGCGCGGCCTCGGCGAGGACGTCTTGGTCGCGGCGTTCGGCGAGTTCGGCCGGAGTCCGCGCGTGGACGCCGGCGCCGGCCGGGGACATTGGCCCAAGGCGATGTCCGCGCTATTATCCGGCGGCGGCATCCGGGGCGGCCAGGTGATCGGCGCCACCGACGCCATCGGTTCCGAACCGCGCGACCGCCCCCTGGGCCCCGGCGATCTCCTGGCGACGATCTACCGCACCCTCGGCGTCGATGCGGATCGAATGATCGCGGATCGCCAGAATCGCCCGCATCGGCTCGTCGAAGCGGGCCAGGCGATCGGCGAGTTGTTTTGACGATAACGAGAGGAGCGAGAGAATGTCCCTGACCGAGATGTTGCCGGAAGTGCAGTTGCTGTCTCGGCTCGACAAGATTCGACTGATTCAAGTTCTTGCCCACGATTTGGAAAGCAACGACGGCAACCCGTTCGAAGCGGGCCAAAGCTATGAAGTCTGGTCGCCGCACGATTCGTTCGCCGCCGCAGAGGTTCTGTTGCAGCTATTAGCCGAGGATAAGGGCGAGCCATGAATCTCCCGACACAACAGTTTCCGTACGTTGAGCGTGATCCATTGAAAGGGAGTGCGAGCTTGGCGCCCATGGCGCCGATAAATTTGTTCGGAAAACGCACGCTTACGACTTCCGCGCTCGTAGATAGTGGCGCTGCACTCAACGTGTTGCCCTATTCCCTCGGCTTGAAGTTGGGATTCGAGTGGGGTCAGCAGACGCATGTCGTTAAATTAACCGGTACCTTGTCTAACGTCGATGCTCGCGGGATTGTTTTGTCAGCGGAAGTCGGAACTTCTCCTCGGCTACGTTTTGCATTCGCTTGGGCTCAGTCGGAGGCTGTTTGTCCCATCCTGGGACAAGTAAACTTCTTTCTGGAATTCGACGTCTGCTTCTTTCGCTCACGAGGAATTTTCGAAGTGCGGCAGAAGTCATGAAAAACACGGAAAGGGCGGCGCCTTCGCCCCATTTGGTTCCGGAATTGACTTCAAGCGAGGCAGTCAGGCGAAATGAGTTCACTGAAGTAATCGAGCGCGACGGCGACTGGTTCATTGCTCGCTGCCCCGAAGTTCGAGGAGCCAACGGCCAAGGCAAAACCGTCGAGGAAAGCCGGACTAGCCTGGCTGAAGCCATCGCGTTAATCCTTGAAGACCGCCGAGAAACGACAACCGCCGGATAAACCAGGGCTCCATTCGCTACAATGCAAGAAGGTCGTGCTCGGAGTTTCCCGGCCCCTTCCGGAGATCGGCTTGATGACCCGCATCTACGTTCTACTTGCCCTTCCCCTGGCTTCCTTGCTGACCGCGGCCGAGCCGTCGCCGCAGGATGCGGAGCATTTCGCCAAGAAAGTTCGGCCCGTGCTCGAGAAGAATTGCTTCTCGTGCCATAGCCATGCCGCGAAGAAGTCCAAGGGCCAGCTCATGGTCGATTCGCGCGCGGCGCTGCTCAAAGGCGGCGAATCCGGGCCGGCGCTGGACGAAAAGAATCTCGGCGAAAGTCTCGTCCTCAAGGCGATCCGCTACGGCCCCGACGACGTGCAGATGCCGCCGCGCGGCAAGCTTGCCGACGACGATCTGGCCATTCTCGAGACGTGGATCCTCAAAGGGGCCCACTTCCCGGGCGAGAAAGCAGTCAAGGCGGGGCGAGCGCCGGGCGCCATCACCGACGAAGACCGCGCCTGGTGGGCGTTTCAGCCGATCAAATCCGTGGAGGCGCCGGCCGTTGCCAATCCTTTGTGGAATCACAACGCCGTCGATCGCTTCATTTACGCCCGGCTCGAGAGAGAGGGCCTGAAGCCTGCCAGACCCGCCCAGCGCGTGCATCTGATTCGTCGCGTCTACTTCGATCTCGTCGGACTGCCGCCGAGCCAGGAAGAGATTGAGGCGTTCGTCAGCGACGCCGATCCGAAGGCGTTCGAGAAACTCGTCGATCGGCTGCTCGCCAGTCCACGTTACGCCGAGCGCATGGCCCGCTTTTGGCTCGATCTCGTGCGTTACGCCGAATCCGACGGCTTCCGCCTGGACGGCTACCGTCCATCTTCGTGGCGCTATCGCGATTACGTCATTCGCTCATTTCAGCAAGATAAGCCGTTCGACCAGTTCCTGCGCGAGCAGATTGCCGGCGATGAATATCGTCCCAACGATCCCGACGCCCACATCGCCACCGGTTTTCTGGCGCACGGCATCTACGAGTACAATCAGCGCGACGTCCGCACCCAGACCAGCGACATCCTGAACGAAGTTACCGACGTCGCCGGCGAAGTCTTCCTGGCCCTGAGTTTCGGCTGCGCCCGATGCCACGATCATAAATTCGATCCGATCCTGCAAAAGGACTACTTCCGCCTGCGTGCGTTTTTCGAGCCGCTCCTCATCGAGCAAGAAGCTCCCGTGCGGACCGCGACCCAGAAAAAGGCGTACGATGCCCAGCACGCGATCTGGCTGGAGAAGACCAAGGAGATCCGGGCGAAGATCTTCGAGATTGAGGAGCCGGCACGCGCAAGCGTGGCCAGGTCGGCGTTCACGAAGTTCCCCAAGGATCTGCAGCCGATCTTCTACAAGAGCCCGGCGGAGCGCACGCCGTACGAGGAGCAACTATTCCAACTCGCGTTCCGACAGATCGCGTACGAATACGATCGGCTCGACACGCGCATCAAGGGCGAGAAGAAGGATCTTCTGCTGGAGCTGCGGAAAGAGTTGGCGAAGTTCGACGCCTTGAAACCGGCGGAACCGGTGCGAGCGCAGCTCGCGCGCGACGTGTCGAAGAGCGCGCCGCCGACGTCGATTCCGAAGAAATCGGGGCCGCCGATCGAGCCGGGGTTCTTGACGCTGCTCGATCCCCATCCCGCCGCGATCGCGCCGCGGGAGAATTCCACCGGCCGACGTTTAGCGCTCGCCAACTGGCTCGCCGACCCCAAGAATCCGCTCACGCCGCGAGTGCTCGTCAACCGACTTTGGCAGAGCCATTTTGGCCGCGGGTTGGTCGCCACTTCGAGCGATTTCGGCAAGCTCGGCCTGCCGCCGACGCATCCGGAACTCCTCGATTGGCTTTCGGATCGGTTTCTCAAGGAGGGCTGGAGCATCAAGAAAATGCATCGGCTCATGGTGCTGACGCAGACCTACCAGCAATCGGCGCTCGAGCCGGCGTCCGACGTCGCGCTCAAGAAAGATCCGGAGAACCTACTCCTCTGGCGCATGACGACGCGCCGACTCGATGCGGAGCAGATCCGCGACGCCCTGCTTGCCGTCACTGGTCGGCTCGATCTCACCACCGGCGGACCAAGCGTCGAACTTTCACAGCCGCGCCGCACCATTTACACGAAGATCCAACGCAACTCCCGCGACCCGCTGCTGGACGTCTTCGATCTCCCCGAAGGCTTCACCAGCACCGCGCAGCGCAACGTCACGACGACCGCGACGCAATCGCTGCTACTGCTCAACAGCACCTTGATGCAGCAAAACGCCCGCAGCTTCGCCGAACGGCTCACCAAGGACAAGTCGACCGACGAGGACGGCCACATCGCCCAGGCGATTCAGCACGCGTTCGGCCGACCCGCGACGGCGGCGGAAATCAAGTTCGGCACGCAGTTCTTGCGCGAGCAGGCCAAGCGTCTTGGGGCGCAGCCGAAGGCTCCCGCGCAGGCGATCGAGGTCGCCAAGATTCCGCAGCGCGAGGGCCGGGCGATGGTTTTCACTCCCGGCGGCAGCCCGGTGCACATGCGCATGGCCGAGACTGCCAAGCTCCCCAAAGGAGACTTCACGCTGGAAGCCTTCGTCGTCCTGCGTTCGACGTTCGACGACGGCAATGTCCGCACGCTCGCCGCCCAGTGGGACGGCAACGCCAAGACGTCCGCGGGCTGGGTGTTCGGCGTCACCAGCAAAAAGTCGGCGTACAAGCCGCAGATGCTCGTGCTGCAGCTCTGGGGCGCCAATCAGGCGGGCCAGGCCCAGTACGAGCCGGTCTTTTCGAGTCTGCAAATCGCCTTAAACAAACCGTACTACGTCGCCGTCTCCGTCAAGCTGAGCGACACCAGCGACGCGGGCATCACCTTCTACACGAAAGATCTGACCAACGACGAGGAGCCGGCGCAGATTTACCAGACGACGCACAAGATCATCGAGTTGCCCAGCCTGTCCGCGCCTTTCACCATCGGCGGTCTGGGCGCCAAGAATGAACGCGCCTGGGACGGACTCATCGACGACGTCCGCCTCTCGCGCGGCGTGCTCAAGGAGAACCAACTGCTCCTGCAAAACGAGGCGCTCCGCGCGGACACCGTCGGCTTTTGGCAGTTCGAAAAATCGGGACCGATGAAGGATTCCAGCGTGAATCATCTCGACCTCGATCGCCAGGCCCCGGCCCAGGCGAGTTCGCTCAGCGCCCGCACCGCGGCGCTGGTCGATTTCTGCCTGGCGCTGCTCAACGCCAACGAGTTCCTCTACGTCGATTGATCGGCAGCGAGGGTTCCGTAATGCCACCGTATCTCCAGCGCGGTTCGATCCCGCCGAAACGACACACCCTGCACCCCGCCTCTCCCGGACATCGGGGCGAGGGACTTTACTACGAAGAAGTCGTAACGACCGCGGGCTTCGGCAGAGCCTACTCGATCTGCTACCACCTGCGCCCGCCGACGCGCGTGCTCAAGGCGGAAGCCGCCGGGCGTCGTCCAGTCGACTACGTGCAGCAAGAAGTGTTGCGGCATCACCATCTCCGCAGCGGCCAACTGCCGCGCCAGGGCGACATCTTCGGCGGGCGCGTGCCGATCATGGGCAACGCCGACGTCTTGCTGTCGCGCTGCCGGCCCAGCGAACCGCAGACGGAACTCTTCCGCAACGCCGACGCCGATGAGGTCCTTTTCGTCCACCACGGCGCCGGCACGCTGCACACGATGTTCGGCCCCTTGCCCTTCAGGCCGCTCGATTACATCGTGATCCCGCGCTGCACCACCTACCGCCTCGAATACGATCCAGCCGAACTCGACCTGCTCGTGATCGAAGCGACCGGGACGCTGCAGATTCCGCCCAAGTATCTCAACGCCGACGGTCAAATCCGCCTCGGCGCCCCCTACAGCGAACGCGATCTTCATGGCCCGTCCAACGTCGTCGCCATCGACCGCGAGGAACCCGCCACGGTGCTCATCCTCGATGGCGAACGCCTGAGCCGGTACACTGTCGCCCAGCATCCGTTCGATCTCGTCGGCTGGGACGGCATGGTCTACCCGTTCACGTTCAACGCCCTGGATTTCGAGCCGATCACCGGGACGATTCATCAACCGCCGCCGGTGCAGCTCACGTTCGAGACGAAGGACTTCGTGATCTGCACTTTCGCGCCGCGGTTGCTCGACACGCACCCGCAGGCAATCAAGGTGCCTTACGCCCATTCCAACGTTCAGGCCGACGAAGTCCTTTATTACGTGCAGGGTCAGTTCGGCAGCCGGCGCGGCGTCGAACAGGCGTCGTTTACCTTGCACCCCCGAGGCATTCCGCACGGCCCGCATCCCGGCACCATCGTCGCCAGCAAAAACGTGATCCGCACCGACGAACTCGCCGTGATGGTCGATACCGTCCGGCCGCTGCACCTGACTCGCCAGGCCCTTGGCATGGACGATCCGGCGTACCCGCTGAGTTGGCTCGATTAAAGCAGGAGAACCCAAATGGACCGCGAAATCGTAAAGCTGGCAGTCCGAACGACGCTGGCCCTCCTGGCGCGGCTCGCACTTCGTACCCGGACGCCGAGCGACGACCTGATGTCGGCCATGTTAAAGAGCAACGAGGAGCGCATCGTCGACGCGGTGCTGGAACTCGCCAACGACCCTGCGCAGCCGCCCACCGAGGCGCAGATCACGCAAGCGCTGCAGCACGTGGGCATCAAAGTTTAGCTCGAGACCGGCCGTCCTTCAACGATGTCTCGCCAGAATGCGGGCGTGCTGTCGTACGCATCCTGATACGTCGCCTCGAGCGGCACGGAGACGTATCTTTCAGGATGCAAGAAGAGCGGCAGATCCGGCAACGGCGCCGCGAGTCGTGGGTGTTGGAGAAAAGCTTCGATTTCTGCATCCGCGCGGTAGCTCGCCAGAGTGCGAGCGGCGGCATCGGGGAGAGGTTCCACCTCGGTTTCGGGATCCAGGCGTTTCCAGATCTCCGCGTGCATTCCCTCGGGATCATGAAGACCTGCCGGATGCATATCCAACATCATGACATGCACGCCATGGTCGAGCGCGGAGACGATCTTGTCGCAGAAATCCGTGACGGATTGCAGACGATCTTTGTCGGCTCGGGTGACTATTTCGATCATGGCGACGAGCCGATGCTGGCTCTCGTGGCGAATGCTCAATGTTCGCCGAAGCTGGGATGATCGGTATTCCTTGGTTGCGGCCTCCGCACGAGGAGGGGTAGTGTCGCAGGCTGAAAGTTCCCGGCGCCCGCCATAGCGGTGCAGCACATCCGAAGTCACGTTCCCTGCGTGATCCTCGATTAAAGCGTAAAAATTGCGCGGTAGTAAGCCGCCGTTGAGCGCTTTCTTCATTTCGACCATCCAAGCAAGATGGTGTCCATGGAAAACTTTCAGGTCGATGCGATCCCACGCATGAATTGGCATCGCCATTCTCCACGAAGCCGATGACGCCTGGCAACCTTATCCTACAAACTCCAATCGCGAAACGGCCCGCGCCAGCGCCAGCTTTGTTACGTCGACTACGAAATCGTAATCGAGCGTGTCCGGCGTGTCCGTCTCGCCATGATAGTTCGGATTGCGAAACTCCGACGTATCCGTCCACATGATCGCGGGAATGCCAGCCTTCCAGAACGGCGCGTGGTCGCTGCGATTGAGATGTCCGAAATACTTTTCGATGCCGAGGTAGATCTTCAGCGCCACTACGGGAAACGGCCGAAGGTAACTGGCTGCGAGCGTGAGCAGATTCTCAGCTATCGCATTGGAGTGCCGATTGGCAAGGAGCGCTAGAAAGTCGCCGACGTCGGGCGCCGCCACGTTCGGTAAACCCGGCGGCATCCGTTGCGAGCCGGGCGTGCGATCGCAGTAGCCAACCATTTCAAAAATGTGCGCTTCCTCGACGCTCCAGGTCGATTGCGAGACGAGAAAATCGACGAACTCGCTGCTGCCTAGAAGCCCGTCTTCCTCGCGGTTGAATAGGACGACCATGACCGAGCCGATGGAATGCTCTTTCAGCAATCGAGCGCATTCCAGACAAACAGCGACCGCGCTCGCATTATCGTCCGCGCCCGGCGTCTGCGGTACCGAATCGTAGTGCGCTCCAAGCAACAAGAAAGGCCCGTCCCCGGCGGCGCTGGAGGTGGCGACGATATTGTCGTAGTTGCCTTGCAGCGTCGGCGTATAGCCCTGCGTTTGCAGAAGCTTGAGTAGCAAGTCTCGCGCCCGCACATTGGCTTTTCGCTCGGCGACGTAATGTCGCGGAAACGATAGCATATCGACGAAGGCGTGGAGTCCTTCCTTCGAGACTCCGTTCAGAATCCGGGCTACGTCGGGGTCGAAGTTCTTCGAGCATCGACTTTCGGAGTAGGCTGGAAGCATTAAATCACCGCCTGCGCTTCGTAGACTTTCCTTGCCGTGTCAACCATACCATGTCGCCCTTCTCCGCGCGCTCCTTAATCTCGCGCCGATAGTTCCCCGTTTCCGATTCGTAGCACGGCTCGCTCGGATCGTCGATCGGGATGACCATCTCGACCTCGACGGCCACGACGTACTTGTCCGTCTGAACCAACCGGGTCCGTTTGATTCGTTCTCCAGCAATACGTATCACTACACTCGATCAAAAATAAGCACCGTTACGAGCTTCGCGACTCCGCTCTGGCGAAGATAAGACCAAACTGCCTTGAACTCCGTTCCATCCGGCAGGCACAGGCTTAGTGGTCCGTTTCACAAATAACGTCCGGGTTGCGCGGTTCCTTTTCCTTACGCAGCAGGAGCTGCTAAAAAATGCGGCGACGCACGTTTTAGCCAATCCAGCATGTCCTGTCGAGTGAACTTCCACGCAAATGGCCG
>JBBQPM010000186.1:0-13634 GCA_038217425.1 Gemmatales bacterium | reverse complement strand
GTTGTGTTGACAAGCCTCGATGCAACCCCTTCGGGGTACGTTTCCACGGATACCTGTGCCCTGGGGTTGCGAGTACGCAACCCCAGGCTTTGAGATTCAACCCCATCGGGGTAGAGACAACCTGTCTTTGCCCTTGACGTTGTGTTGACAAGCCTCGATGCAACCCCTTCGGGGTACGTTTCCACGGATACCTGTGCCCTGGGGTTGCGAGTACGCAACCCCAGGCTTTGAGATTCAACCCCTTCGGGGTAGAGACAACCTGCCGGGCGCGCCAATGGTTTCCGGCACTCGTCCCGGCATAATCGGCGAGCCAGGTCGCGTAAGCGCCTGGAGTAACCGCACGGAATGCTGTGCTCCAGGCGCTTACGCGACCTGGCTCGCCAGAATCCATTGGCGCACCCGCCCAGGGATAGCCATCCCTGGGCTTTCGGCTTTCGCTTTCGGCTTGACAATTCTTTCGCACCTAACTATAGGCCGCTAGTCGCTGGACAATTCGGGCCGATCCACGCGGGGGAATGCACGCGGCGGCCAACGATTTTCGGCGACGGTGGGATACCTTGTGATTCTTCGCGTCAAACTTCTGTGCGGCCTGGCCGCCTGCGTCCTCGTCACGGCCGGCTGGCTCCTCCTGGGAACCAGCCAGGGCCAACAGGCCGTGCTCGGACCGCCGCCCTCGACGCCGAACCTCGTGCTGAACGCCGAGACCATCACTTCCTGGAACGACGGGGCTGAAAAGGTTTATTTACTGCAAGGAAAGACCACGATTCAGCAAGGGACTGACACCCTGCGGATGGACAACGCCCTCGTCTGGGTCGACACCTCGAACAAGGACCTTTACCGAGCAATCATTTACCCGTACGGCAAAGCGAATATCGATCTCGAGGGAGACAAGCGCGAAGCGGAAGACGTCTTCTTCCTGATGAGCACGACCGGCGACGTGCGCAGCAATTCGTTCAAGGATCCGATTCTGGAAAAGAATCTCTCCGGCGAATCGAATTATCAGCAGATCAAAGCGCAGCGGGGTCAGAAGAAGCAGGTCAAACTGCCGATCGAGCCGGCGTCGACGATTCAGCAGGTGCAGCAGCTCACGCCGATCCCCAGCGCGGAACCGCTGCCGGGGAATCTGCCGCCGAGCGTGGCTCCGTTTCCGCCGCCCCCGACGATTCAGTTGGAGCCGCCTGTCCTGCCGCCGCCGATGGCAAAGATACCCGTGCCGCGCCGGTTGTCGATTCGCCCGCGCTCCGCGGCACGCATCCAGTTTCAGACGTTCCCGCAGAAAACGGGCGAGACCATCATCGTCGTGCCCAATGGCATCATTCTGCAAATCACCAACCCTGCCGAAAAGATCGGCGTCGTCGACATCGAGGCCGACCGCATGGTCTTCTGGACCTCCGGCAACACGCAACAGGTCATGAACAACCTACAAAGCCCCGCCGGCGAGTCGAATCAAAAGCTTGAGTTCTACCTGGCCGGCAATGTCGAAATTCGCTCCCAGATCGGCAAGGACACGAGCACGCTGCGCGCTACCGAGATCTATTACGACGCCACCGACAATTCGGCCATCGCGCTCAAGGCGGACCTCGAAATCAAAGACGAGAAGATGGGCGTCCCCGTCCATTTACAGGCCGACGAAGTGCGGCAGCTCAATCCGAAGCTTTTCCAGGCGACCAACGCCCAGGTTTACTCGACGTTGCTGCCGAGCGATCCGGGCTTTCGCCTGGTCGTCAAAGAGGCGACTATCGAACAGATCGAGCGAACCAAGATGGGCTTCTTCGGCAACGCGATCATTGACCCGGCGACGGGGCAGCCGCAGGTGGTCAGGGAGCATCTCTTCACGGGCCGAAATACAATTCTGTACTACGAACAACTGCCGTTCTTTTACGTGCCGTACCTCAAGGGCCGAGTCGAGGATCCGCTTGGGCCGCTTGAAAACGTGAGCGTCGGCGTCGATCGGCCGTTCGGGTTCAAGGTCTTCACGACGTGGGATATGTACCAGCTTTTCGGCCTGGAGCCGATCGAGGGAACGCGTTGGCGGCTGTACCTTGATTACCTCGCGCGGCGCGGCCCGTTCGCCGGCACCAGCTTCGACTACAAAGGCACCGACGCGTTCGGCCTCGGCGCACGCTACAATGGGTTTCTTAAAGCCTACGGCGGACAAGACGACGCCTTCGACATCCTCGGCGGCGATCGCGGCGAACGCATCTTCATCTCGCCCAACGCCTCCCTCCCGGTCAACCATCCCGACTGGCGCGGCTTCGTCCACCATCGCGGCGGGATCTACGATCTCCCCTACGGCTTCACCGTGCAGACGCAGCTCGCCTTCATCAGCGACCGCAACTTCATCGAGCAGTATTACTTCAACAACTGGCTCACCGATTATAACTACGAGACCAGTCTCTACGTCAAGCAGCAGCAAGATTTCTGGGCCTGGTCGATCCTCGCGCAACCGAGATTGCAAAACTGGATCACCGAGACGCAATGGCTCCCCAAGCTCGACGGCTACCTGCAAGGCATGACGTTCCTCGACGATTGGTTCGTGGTGAACGCCAAGGGGAGCGCCGCGTACGCGCAGATGCGCGTCCCCGATGAAGCCACGTTCGCTTACAACCCGACGCACGTCGACACGAATCTCGCCCGCTTCGACATCGCCGGCGACGTCAGCTTGCCGTTCAACCTCGGCTTCGTACGCATGAACCCGTACGTCAAAGGACAGGCCGACCATTACACGCAAGATCTACAAGGCCAGCCGTTCACCCGGCTCTACGGCGGCGCGGGACTTTCCAGCAGCGTCAGCGTTTCTCAGCTCTTCGAGAACGTCGACAGCGATCTGCTCAACCTCCGCACGCTCTACCACAAGGCCGAGGTCCGCGCCAACGCCTTCGTCGCCGATTCCAACGCGCGCTACAACCGCTTCCCGATGCTCGATCTGCTCAACGACAACGCCAGCGATCAGGCGCTGCGCGACATCTTTCCGATTCAGACGAACGTCAATCCGCAGTTCGGCAACATGCTCAAGAGTTCGCCGCTCTTCGATCCGCAACTTTACGCGATTCGCCGACTCGTCGACAATCGTTTCGACACGATCGATCGGATGGAAGTGGTGCAGTTCGAAACGCGCCAGCGTCTGCAAACCCTGCGCGGCCTGCCCGGGCAGGAACACGTCGTCGACTGGATGACGCTCGACATCGGCGCCTCGCTCTTCCCCAATCCCAATCGAGACAACTTCGGCGAACACTGGGGCATCATCGAGTACGATTGGCTCTGGAACGTCGGCGACCGGACCGCGCTCGTCGCCAACGGCTGGTTCGAGCCGATCGACAACGGCCCGCGCATGTACAACGTCGGCGCCTACATCAACCGACCCGACCGCACCAGCCTCTACCTCGGCTATCGCCAGATCGATCCGCTGCAGAGCAAGGCCGTCATCGCCTCCATCAGTTACCAATTCAGCCAAAAGTATTCCGTCACCGCCAGCACCTCATACGATTTCGGCGTCGAGAACCAATCCTTCGGCTTCCAGCTCGTCCGCACCGGCACCGACGTCCAGGTGCTCCTGGGCCTCAACTACAACTCGATCATCAACAGCGTCGGCTTCCAGCTCGAAATCGTTCCCACCCTCATTCGCCCCAACCGCTCGGATTTCGGAAACGCAGGCGTCCCCGGCACGATCGCCAGCGGCCGGTAGCCGCGTGCCCGCAACGCCAGCAAGGCGCCAGATCCTTGCTGCCGCTGCGGGCTCCTGGAACATTTCACGTACCTTCCTAAAATAACGGCGAGTCGTTCCTCGGATCAACCTCCCCGCAAGAACTTATCCCATGTCCAGCCTGGCTCCCACCAAACGCGACCATCCGACCAATACGCTCCCCTCCAAACAAGGCCTGCTCGCCTGGCTCAAACCGTACCTCACGTCGACCATCGGACAAAAAGTCCTCGTCGCTCTCACCGGCACGATGCTCGTCGGCTTCGTCATCGCGCATCTGATCGGCAATCTTAAGATCTTCGGCGGACCCGATTCGCTCAACACTTACGGCGCCTTCCTCAAAAGCCTCGGCCCCTTGCTCTGGGTCATGCGCTTCGGCCTGCTCGCCGCGTTTCTCTTGCACCTGACGCTCGCGCTCAAGCTCCGACTTACCTCCGACGCCGCCCGACCCGTCGAATACCAGTTCCAGAACACGATCCAGGCCAGCCTCGCCTCGCGCACCATGCCGCAGACCGGGCTTGTGATTCTCGCATTCGTGATCTACCACCTGGCCCACTACACATTTGGGATGACACAGGCGACGCCCGACGGCAAAAGCTTGCTCGACCTCCGCGACCCGCTGCACCAGGATCGGCACGACATCTACCGCATGACGGTCCTGGGTTTCCAGAACCCCTACATTTCCGCCATCTACCTCGTCGCCCAGGGCATGCTCGCGTTTCACCTGAGTCACGGCATCGCCAGCGTATTTCAGACGCTCGGGCTGAGCACGCCCAGGTTAGGCCCGATGTTCAAGTGCCTGGCCTGGACGATTTCGTTGGCGATCCTGGTCGGCAACAGTGCCATCGTCCTCGCGGTCTGGCTCGGGTTCGTAGCGTAGTATCTCCGAGCCGGAAGCGTGAGCGACGAACGAACTCCCCGCCGGCGTGAATCGTCGCTCACGTTTCCGGCTCGGTAAGCGAAAACACTCAAACGTTTGCTGCAAAGGTCTCGTCATGAAACTCGATGCGAAAGTCCCCGGCGGCCCGTTGCCGGAAAAGTGGACGCGGTACAAGTCCGACATCAAGCTCGTCAACCCGGCGAACAAGCGCAAGTTCAGCGTCATCGTCGTCGGCACCGGGCTCGCCGGCGGCGCCGGGGCCGCGACCCTGGCGGAACTGGGGTACAACGTCCGCGCCTTCTGCTATCAAGACAGCCCGCGCCGCGCCCATTCCATCGCCGCCCAGGGGGGCATCAACGCCGCCAAGAACTATCAGAACGACGGCGATTCGGTCTGGCGGCTCTTCTACGACACCATCAAGGGGGGCGACTTCCGCGCCCGCGAAGCCAACGTCCACCGTCTGGCCGAGGAAAGCGTCAACATCATCGACCAGTGCGTCGCCCAGGGCGTCCCCTTTGCCCGCGAGTACGGCGGACTCCTCGCCAACCGTTCCTTCGGCGGCGCTCAGGTGTCGCGCACCTTCTACTGCCGCGGCCAGACCGGGCAGCAGCTCCTCATCGGCGCCTATCAGGCCCTGTGCCGACAGATCGGCGCGGGCAAGGTCACGATGTATCCGCGCACCGAGATGCTTGACCTCATCGTCATCGACGGCCGAGCGCGCGGCATCGTCACCCGCAACCTCGAGACCGGCAAAGTCGAGTGCCACACCGCCGACGCCGTCGTCCTCGGTACCGGCGGCTACTGCAACACCTACTTCCTCTCGACCAATGCCGCCGGTTGCAACGTGACCGCGACCTACCGCGCCTACAAACGCGGCGCGGCTTTCGCCAATCCGTGCTACACGCAAATCCATCCGACGTGCATCCCCGTCGCCGGCGAACATCAGTCCAAGCTCACGCTCATGTCCGAATCGCTCCGCAACGACGGACGTATCTGGGTACCGATCAAGGCCGACGACATGCGGCATCCCAACGAGATCCCCGAGAGCGACCGCGACTACTATCTCGAGCGCAAGTATCCCAGCTACGGCAACCTCGCCCCGCGCGACATCGCCTCGCGCGCGGCCAAGGAAGCGTGCGATCAGGGCCGAGGCGTCGGTCCCGGCAAGCGCGGCGTCTACCTCGACTTCGCCGACGCCATCCATCGTCTCGGCCAGCCCGCCGTGGCCGAGAAGTACGGCAATCTCTTCGACATGTACGAAAACATCACCGGCGAGAACGGCTACGTTCGGCCCATGCGGATCTATCCCGCGCTGCACTACACCATGGGCGGCCTGTGGGTCGACTACAACCTGATGTCGAACATTCAGGGCCTGTTCGTGGTCGGCGAGGCCAACTTCTCCGACCACGGCGCCAACCGCCTGGGAGCCTCAGCCCTCATGCAGGGCCTCGCCGACGGCTACTTCATTTTGCCCTACACGATCGCCCAGTTCTTCGCCTCGACCAAGCAGGAGAAGATCGCGCCGGACCATCCCGAATGCAAGAAGGTGGAAGCCGAGGTACACGAGCGGACGCGGCGCATGCTCGCAATCCGGGGGAAGCGCACCGCGGTCGAGCTGCACCGCGATCTCGGCAAGGTGATGTGGGAGGGCGCCGGCATGGCCCGCACCCGGCAAAGCCTGGAACACGCGATCGGCCGGATCCAGGAGCTGCGCGCCGAGTTCTGGTCGAACGTCAACGTCCCCGGGACCGACGCGGATTTGAATGTGGCGATGGAGCGCGCGGGGCGCGTCGCCGACTACATGGAGTTCGGCGAGCTGCTGGCGCGCGATGCGCTCGCGCGCGAGGAGTCGTGCGGCGGGCATTTCCGCTCGGAATACCAGTACGAAGACGGCGAAGCGAAGCGCGACGACGAGAACTTCTGTCACGTCGCCGCGTGGGAGTACGCCGGCGAAGGCAACGATCCGATCCGCAACGTCGAGCCGCTGGTGTGGGAAACGGTGAAGCCGGCAGTCAGAAGTTACAAATAGGCCTGCGCCCGAACGGAAGAGCTTGATAATTTTCCGCGAATTCCCCTGGCGGAGTCGGGCGTCACGCGCGAGAATAGACGTACCCGCCTTCCTCGCCGCGAGATCCGCATCATGAACTTCCTGCGTCTGGTCCCCGCGTTCTTCGCCTGTTCCGTCCTGGCGTTCGCTCAAGAGGCGACGACGCCGGTGAAGAAGGACGACGGCAAGTTGCCGCAGACGAAGCTGGCGCCCGCGAAACTGGTTCCCGATCTCTGCCTGGTCAAGTACCCGATTCAGACGCGTTCGCCGGAGTGTCAGGCCTTCTTCGACCAGGGCCTGGGATTCTTCTACTCGTATGTCTGGATGGAAGCCGCCCGTTCGTTCGAAACGGCGCTGAAGCACGACCCGGACTGCGCGATCGCCCACTGGGCGCTGGCCCGCGCCATCGAGCGCTGGGGCAAAGGGCAGGCCGGCCCGTCGCTCAAGAAGGCGCAGGAACTGATCGCCAACGCCAGCCATCGCGAGACGCTCATCATCAAGGCCAAGCTCGCCGAGAAGGGCATGATCGACGGCGTCACCCCCGAGAATCGCAAGAAAGAGGCGGCCAAGTATCTCGACGAACTCCTCACGTTGCACGACGACGACGAGGAAGCCTGGTTCCTCCGCGCTCAGGTTGCGGAAGGGACGAATGCGATGGTCCCCTATTACAAGGCGCTCTTGCGCGTCAATCCGCTCCATCCCGGGGCGCACCACGAACTCGTGCATCACTACGAAAACATCAAACGCCCCGCGCTCGGCTGGCCCCACGCGGTGAAGTACATCGAATCGTCCCCCGGCCTTCCGCACGCCTACCACATGCAGGCCCACCTCGGCACCCGCGTGGGCCGATGGGACAAGACGACCGACTGGTCGGCCAAGGCGATCCAGCTGCAAACCGCGTATCACAAGCTGATGGACGTGAAGCCCGGGGAGGATTGGCAGTATCAGCATCACCTCGAGATCCTCACCGTGTCGTTGATTCACGACGGCCGATTCAAGGAAGCCCGGGGGATCAAGAAGCTCGCCCAGGACGCCAAGTACACGCTCAAGGGGCCCTGGTTTCGGCTCCATCTGAACGAGCGTAACTGGGCGGAGGTCGAGAACGTCGTGCCGATGTTCAAGGGGGACAAGGTCGCGCAGAGTTACATCAAGGCGATCATGTATCTGAGACAGGGAGAATTGGAGCGTGCGGAGCCGGAGATCAACACGCTGCGTGAGGCGCTGGCGCAGAAGAAGTCGGACAAGGAACTCGAGATAAAGGTGTGGGAGACGCTGGGGATGGCGATGTGCCTGCGTGGCGAGGATGCCGGGCTGAAGCTGCTGGCCAAGGCGGTGGAGAAAGTGAAGGACGAATTCAAGAGCCATGCGTGGGGACACGGGGCGTATCACATGGAGAACTGGGGCGTCGGCGCCCTGCGCGTGGGCCAGCTCGACGTGGCGGAGGAAGCGTTCCTGGAAGCGCTCGCCCACGACAACGGCTCCGCACGCGGCGCCCTCGGCATGCAAGTCGTCTGCGAACGCCAGGGCCGTACCGAGGAATCGCTGCGTTTCGCGGAGTTGGCTCAGCGTATCTGGCGCAAGGCCGATCCGGGCCGCTTGCAAGCGGAGTTGCAATTCCTGCGCGGCGAGGCGAGCCCGAAGACGACCGCGTCCGCGGGGCAGAATTGAATCGTTCCCGATTGACCTGAGGTTTCGCATGCGACTGTTGATGCTCCTGCTATTCGCCGCTCCCGCGTTCGCCGAGCCGTGCAAGTCCGGCCCGCAACCGAGCCAGCGCCCCGGGCCCTACTCCGCCCAGGTCGCCGTCGGCCCGCAGCGCGGCACCCAGCATTGCTTCATCTGTGAAACCATGAACCGACCCGCCGTCATCGTCTTCGCCCGCGATCTCTCCGCGCCGCTGGGCAAACTCGTGCACGCGCTTGACGGGCAACTCGCCAAGCACAAGTCGGCCGAACTCCGCGCCTGGGTCACCTTCCTCGCCGACGACGCTTCGGTCTGGGATCCGAAAGTCGTCGACTGGGGCAAGAAACACAACACCGGCAACGTGCCGCTCGGCATCTTCAGCGACAAGGTCGGCCCGCCCACGTACCTGCTGCATCACGAGGCTGAGGTCACCGTGCTCGTATCGGTGAAGCAAAAGGTGCAGGCGAACTTCGCATTTCGGCCCGGCGAGCTGGACGACGCCGCGATTGCCGAGATTCTCAAGAGCGTCGTCAAGTTGGCGGAGGCCAAGTAGCCCGCGCAGGTAGGATTTCCCGAGCCGATCGCTAAAATAGCGGCGGAGTCTTCAATTTCTCGGGAGATCGGTTTTATGTCCATCATCAAAAAGCTCGCCCTCGTGGTCGGCGGCGGTCCCGCCCCCGGAATCAACGGCGTCATCTCGGCCGTCACCATCCAGGCGCTGCATAACCATATCGAAGTTTTCGGCATCCAGGACGGCTACAGACACCTTGTCAAGGGCGTCGGCGACTACATTCGGCCGCTCACCGAGGAAAGCGTCCGCGGCATCTTCACCAAGGGGGGATCCATCCTCGGCACCGCCCGCGCCAATCCCACCAAAGATCCCGTCCACATGGCGAACGTGCTCAAGGTGCTGCGCGAGCGAGACATCGACGCCCTCGTCTCCATCGGCGGCGACGACACCGCCTACACTGCCAGCCAAATCTACAAGACCGCCAAGGACCAGAAGAAGCCCATCAAGGTCGTCCACGTCCCCAAGACGATCGACAACGATCTGCCGCTCGGCCCTTCGCAGCCGACCTTCGGGTTCGAGACGGCGCGGCACGTCGGCGTGCAAATGGTCCGCAACCTCGAGGAGGACGCACGGACGACGTCGCGCTGGTACATCATCGTGAGCATGGGCCGAGCCGCCGGGCATCTGGCGCTGGGCATCGGCAAGGCCGCCGCGGCCACGCTCACCATCATCCCTGAGGAGTTTTCCACCGAACACATCCGCATCAATCACCTCTGCGACCTCATCATCGGCTCCATCGTGAAACGTTCCTGGCAGAAAGCCCCCTACGGCCTGGTGGTGCTCGCCGAGGGACTCATGGAGACCGTGGGCGAGCAAAACCTTCTCGAGGCGATGACCGCCACGGATTCGCCCGGCTACGGGAAAATCATCCGCGACCCCTTCGGGAATCTTCGGCTCGGAGAAATCGAGTTCGGCCGACTGATCAAAGATCGGCTTCTGGATCGGTTGAAAGAATTAGAACTCAAGATCGACTTCATCGACAAGGACCTGGGCTACGAACTCCGCTGTGCCGACCCGATCCCCTTCGACGTGGAGTACACGCGCGATCTGGGTTACGGCGCCGTCAAGTTTCTACGTTCGCCGCAAGCGGAGGAGTACGGCGCCGTCGTCAGTTTGGCCGACGGCAAGCTCGATCCCAAGCCGTTCGAGAAGATGCTCGACTCGAAGACCAACCGCATGGCGACGCGCATCGTCAACGTGAAGGGAGAGGGCTACGAGTGCGCCCGCCGATACATGACCCGGCTGGAGCCGTACGACTTCGAGACGCCGCCCCGCCTCAAGTCGCTCGCGGACTTTCTCAAAATGACGCCCGAGGCATTCCGCGAGCGTTTCGAATATCTCGTAAAGTAATGTCCCCACGAATACCCAGGGATGGCTATCCCTGTGGACCCGCAATAAACCGTGATTTTGCTGCAATCGCGTTTGATGAAAGATCATGTTCTCGGACGCTTCCCCAGGGATAGCCATCCCTGGGCTTTCCGCTCGTGATGAGGTTACCCCATGCGACGTCTCTCCACGCTGCTCGTCCTCACGGTCTGCGCCCCGTGGCTGCAGAGCCAAACCTACCCGCCGCCGGCCGAGGTTCGCCAGGCGTTCCTGAAGATGCTCGACCGCCCCAAGGTGCCGCTCGATCCGCATTTTCACATCGAAACCGACAAGGACATGATCGTCGAGGACGGCGACATCGCCAGCGAAAAGAAGCCCGGCGGCAAGATCGAACGCGTGCCAATGATCATTCGCAGGCCCGCGGCCAAGAAACGCTATCCCGCCGTCATCGTGCTGCACGGCACCGGCGGCTCCGCCCAGGGCATGGACGGCTACCTCAAGGAACTCGCCAAACGCGGCATCATGGGCGTCGCCGTCGACGCCCGCTATCACGGCGAACGCTCCGGCGGCGCCGGGGGACGCGCCGCATATATCGCCGCCATCACCCAGGCCTGGCAGACCAAGCCCGGCGCGGCGATGGAGCATCCCTTCTACTACGACACCGTCTGGGATCTTTGGCGTACGATCGATTACCTCCAAACACGCGACGACGTCGATGCCAAGAAGATCGGCATGATCGGTTTCAGCATGGGCGGCATCCAAACCTGGCTCGCCGCCTCCGTCGATGAACGCGTGCTGGTTTCCGTCCCCGCGATCGGCGTGCAGTCGTTTCGCTGGAGCCTGGAAAACGACCGCTGGCAGGGCCGAGCCAACAGCATCGCCGGCGCCCATCAACAGGCAGCCAAGGATCTCGGCGAAAAGGCAGTCAATCAGCGCGTCTGCAAGAAACTCTGGAACAAGGTCATCCCCGGCATCCTCGATCAGTTCGATTGCCCGAGCATGCTCAGGCTCTTCGCCGGTCGGCCCACGTTGATCTTGAACGGCGCGAAAGACGGGAATTGCCCGATCGAGGGCGCGAAACTCGCCATCGCCTCCGCGGAGAAGGCATTCGCCGACGCAAAAGCGTCGGACAAGTTGCAAGTGATCATCGAGGACGTTGGCCACACCGTGACGGACGCCCAACACCAGGCGGCGTTCGCGTTTTTTGAGAAGTGGCTGAAGTAAGTCCCGTTCCGTGCAGTGACCGTTACGCAGACGCGGGACCTGCAAGAATCCAGCGATGCGGCAGAATTCTTTCTTTTGTCGTCATCAGGAAAAACAAAGGCGTCAGGACCCACTCGACAGGCACACTCTCAGCATGAAGCGAGAACCAGCCAACGCTGCCGTACTCCTGCGAGGAAAGCCACGCGCCGAATTTCTCCAGAAGAGGAGGAATGGCGTGACCGGCAACAGGCTTGAGATCGACTTGATACTTCGGCACGACCGGCCTTTCGCCTACGTCAAGCCATCGAACGGTAAGGTTCACCCGCCGGGGCCGCTGCAACGGCGTGGTGTCGCGCGGGAAAGGAATGCGGCCCGGTCGGCGTGCAACACGTTGCTCGGCGTTGCCCACGCCGCGCCTGAAAAATCTAACCTGACCCATTTTGCTCTCAACTCGCCCCTCATTTCTTCAGCGGCAGCATCATGCTCATCGTCGCATGATGGCGGATGAGCGAGTAGTCCTTGCCGTCGTCCTTCCCTGCCATGGTTTCTTCGACATTTGTCCGGAACACATAATTGCCTGGATTTTTGATCGTAAACCGAACCTTTCCCCGCTCGTCCGCCTTCGGATTTTCCTGAAAGTTCTTCGGGCCGCGTACGTGGACGATGCGGTCCTTAGCCGGCTTCCCTTTCCACAGGATGGTTAATTCCATCTTGTCCCCCTCGTCGTGCGCCACGATGTCCAGATCCAGTTGCTTGGCCCGGCTCAGTTCGTGCAGATCGTCGTGCGAATCGACCTGGAGAGTTCGAGTGTAGTAATGTAGCAGCACGTCCGTCTTGCCATAGCGATAGACGCCGAACTTGCTGTAACTATCGATGCTTAGCGGAGCAACGTCCGGAGCAGGGGCCGTCAGCCACCGTAATTTTTCTTGCGTGGTTTCCTTCATCGCGATCAGTGTGGGCTTCGGGTTGGCGACCGTGCGGATCCAGGTTTTCCCGTACTTCGCGATGGCATCGAGATACGACCCGTCACCGGGAGCGGCGCCGTCCTCGAAGTAAACGTTCACCGTTCCCTTTGGGCCCGCTTTGTCGTCCACGATCACCCACAGGTAATGTCCCGAGGCCGGGCAAATACCGTCAGAAAGGCTAACATGGTTCCGATGGTGACTTGGCGTAACGAGAGCATCAGGAAACTCCTCAGGAGTAGTGGATAAAACCGGGTGGTGATAACTCTGGACCACGTTTCAACATGCGGACGACGACGCCTGCTTTACTGCGAAGATATTGGCTGTAATCCGCGGCATCTCCCCCGCCGAAAAAGGTGTTAAGTTGCGCAGCGGCTTCCCACGCAGCTACCCTGGCGACCCACCTGAGGCCGCTGCGCAACTTCAACACCGAGTTCGGCTCCCACCCCACGCCCACTGGCCCCCACTTTGCGAACTAACGGAGCCGAACGTTTCAAGTTCACATGCTGCGGCGGCCGGTGAGACTTTGAACCCTGATTTCACGTGATGCCGCCGCAGTCAGGTGCAACTGATGGATACTTCTTATGTCCCCGGGGTTGATGGGCCGGCCGGCTCAAGGGTACAACGAACGCAGCCGAGGCTGGGTTCCGCGTGGAAGTTTCAGAGGGCGGCGTAGGCCCTCAACCACGATGCGGGCTCGACTCAGCCCATCAATCTCAAGGAGTATGCCATGCGCTTTTACAACGCCCCGCACTCATACTATGCCGGCGTCGATCTGCACGCAAGAAGCATGTTCGCCCACATTCTAGGGCGCCCACGGCAAGACCGTTTTCGAACGCGATCTGCCCGCTTCGCCTGAGGCGTTCCTGGATGCAGTCGAACCGTTTCGCCAGGGGCTCGTCGTCGGCTGCGAATGCATGTTCGCCTGGTACTGGCTCGCCGATCTCCGCGAGGATCAGCGGATTCCGTTTGACCTAGGTATCATGCCGTACCTAAAAAGTTTCTACGGCGGCAAGGCCAAGAACGACAAAATCGATGCGGCCAAGATCGCCGTGCCTAATGCTGCGGGCCATGCCGGAAGGCAAGAAGTGGATGCAGCGGAACGAGCGAAAACGCGGCAAACGCAAGGCGCTGGGCATCCTCGAAGCGAAGCTGGGGCGGATCGTCTATCACCTGTGGCGCAAGCAGCAGCCGTTCGATGCGAAGCGATTCTTCCATTCGTGACATACGTATGTCGCAAGCCCGCCTTTTCCGAGCCGGAA
>JBBQPM010000185.1:0-13687 GCA_038217425.1 Gemmatales bacterium | reverse complement strand
CCGGAGGTCACGCCGACCGGGTCGGAACCGACCCCGAACCGGCCGTGCAATTGGAAGGTTCCGTCGCCGCGACCCAAGAAGACCATGACGTCGCTCGTAGCATAGTTAATCGTGGCCACGTCCAGGATGCCGTCTCGATTGAAATCACCGGATGTGAAGCTGTAGGTTTGCGCCCCCGCGACCAACCTTGGCTGTGTCGGAAAGGTCCCGTCGCCCCGGTTGAGCAAGACGTAAACGCTGCCCGGCGTGACGTTCGCGCCCGCCAGGTCGATGGCGCCGTCCTCGTTGAAATCGGCGGCGACGAGCACGGTGGGATCCGATCCCAGCGGAGAAAACGCAGCTGCGGCGAACGTCCCGTCGCCGCGCCCGGTATGGACCGACAGCGTTCCCTCGCTCATGTTGGCCACCGCCAAATCCAGGCGTCCGTCCCGGTTCAGATCTATGGCGATCACGGCGTTCGCTCCGACTCCCGCCGGAAGCCTGACCTCGTCGGCAAAGCTGCCGGAGCCCATGTTAATCAACACCGACAGATCGTTGGATTCAAAATTCGCAGTAGCCAGGTCAAGGCGCTGGTCGCCGTTGAAATCGCCGACGGCGATGGTGTACGCTCCTGCCCCTACCGCAAACCGGGAAGCCGCGGCAAACCGGCCGTCGCCCAAGCCGAGCAAAAGCGACACGGAGCCGTCGTCGTAGTTCGCCGTGACCAGGTCGAGGTAGCTGTCGCCGTCGAAGTCGGCAACCAAAACGTAATAGGGGCCAGATTCCACTTCGTACGTCTCCGTCTGGACGGTAAAAGTGCCGTCCCCCGCTCCGCGCAAGATCGAGACCTGGTTCGTCGTGTAATCGGTCACGGCGATGTCGAGATAGCCTCCCTGAGAATTGAAGCGACCGACGGCAACGGCAGACGGACTCATGCCGACCGTGATCGGCGCCTGGCCAGCGAAGCCGCCGGTCTCCAGACCGAGCAATACGGACACGGTTCCGCCCAGTAAATCGGCGGTGACGAGATCGGGGATGCCGTCCTCGTTGAAGTCGCCGACGGCAATAAGGTTCGGCCCCCGGCCGACCGCAAACCGCGTCTCGGCGCTGAACGTGCCGTCCCCCAGTCCGAGCGCGACCGAGACGTCGTTCGACATGTAATTGGCCGTCGCCAAATCCATGTGGCCATCGCGATTGAAATCGGCGGCTACCATCGTCCAGGGAGACTTGCCTACCGGCAAGGGCTCAAACGGCGATTGGGCTGAGTGGAAGCTGACGTTCAGAACGTAGCTGCCGGCCCCGCTCAAACTCTCGACGGCCAGGAAATACGTCGTTCCCTCCGGCGCGCCAACGAGGTGGAGGTCGATGAAGTCGTTCGGATCGGTCGGCGACTGACCGTCGCTGCTCATCAAGACGTCGCCGTCGGCCGACAACAACGTCAGTCGGCTCGCTCCCCCCGTGAGAGAGACGTCGGCAACGAGTCGGCCATCGCCACGGGCATTGAACGTGTAGTACGTCGGCGTCTCGCGCAGGATGCCTGCCACCGGTTGGCCCAGGTACGGATCGACCCAGATCGCCGAGCTGAGGAGATCGCCGGCACTCAGAAGTCGACGGGTTTCCAATTCTTCCACGCAAGGCCGAAAGGCGGAATGACGCCAAAGCCGACGGTCCGCGGACGGACGCTTCGCGGTCCCGCGACGTTGCAACCAATGAAGAAACGAGTGATTGATCATGATGACTCTTCTCTTTCCGGGCTCTGTTCGAATGCTCTTACTGTTTTTGCGAAAATCGAGTGGCCAGGTGGCCGAACTCGGGACTGTTTCGAAGGGGGCTCAAGGCGCGATCGGTGAGGATCACGGTCTGCCAGAAGTCGGCCGCTTCGGCGCTCGGCTGTAGGGCAAGTGCCTGAGCCAGCATCTTCACGGCCCGGTCATGCCAGACGCCGCGTAGTTTGGCGGCTCCGCGCGGGTTTTCGATATCGAGTCGGGCGATCGCCTGGGCGTAGATTCGGGCGAGATTGAAACACAGACGCGGTGAAGGAGGGCCGAGCTGTTCGGATTCCTCAGCATCGAGCACGGCCTTTTGATAATCGCCGAGAAGGACGCGTGCATAGCCGCGGCCCGCTAGCGCGTCGGCTTGCTTGGGCGCCAGATGTAAGGCCTTCACGAAATCGGGCAGTGCGAGCCGCGGGGCGTCGGCAACCAGAAAGCACCAACCGCGGGCCGCATAGGTCGCCGCGTCTGGATCGATTTCCAGGGCGCGCGAGTAGTCGGTCTGGGCGCCGGAGTACTGGCCCGACCGCATGCGGAGCAAGGCCCGCGCGAGAAACACGCCTTTGTCGGGGGGGCCGAACTTCACGCAGTTGTCCAGCGATTGCAACGCTTCTGGCAAGCGTTTCAGTTCCCACAAAACCTCCGCCCGGCCACGACCGACGCGTACATCGGTCGGTAGCAAGCTTAGGGCGGCGTCGTATGCCAGGATCGCCTCTCCGTTGCGCTTGAGCCTGTGCAAAAGCTTGGCGCGCTCCAGGTGATCTTCCCCGAATAGCTCCGGCGCGGTTGTGGCCGAAAGCTGAAGGGTCCGGTCCAGATCGGCCAGCGCAGCGTTCGGATCGTCGAGCAGAAGGTTCACCCGGCTGCGGGTGCGGTGCAACACGGGCAAAGTCGGTTCGCAGCGAATCGCCTCGTCGAGTTGCTTCAGAGCCTCCTCCGCTTGCTCGCCTTTCAAGTATGCCTGTGCGAGATTGGCATAGCCCTGATACTGGTTCGGCCGAAGGGCGATGGCCTGTTGCAAATCGGCCTTCGCGCTATCGAGAAGTCCCTGACGAATGCGCTGGACGCCGCGATTGATCAGCAATCCATAGCGCGCTGCGTCCGGCAAATTCGCCTGAAGAGCGATTCCGAAGTCGGCTTCGGCGCGGTCAAACTGGCCCATCTCGCTCCAGGCGGAAGCTCGAAGCAGGTAGAGCCAGGGGAAGTCGCGGCGCTGGCTGAGACAGGCGGTGAGACTCGTCGCCGCCTGATTGGGCCGCTGCGTCTTGAGCCAGCACAAGGCCAGGTAGTAGCTCCCCCAAAAATGATCGGGCTGCACTTGCAGCGCGCTTTCGAAGGCCTGAATCGCCTGCTTGAAATCGCCTTTGCGATACTGTTCTTGACCCAAAAGGAAGTGATCGAGAGCGGTCGTCGGCTTCAGCAGCTCGGCATGAAGACGTTCTGCCTCGGAGTCCTCGCCGCGTCCCGCCTGAGCCAAATAGCGCGCCCGACGGAAGTGATACGCCTGGGTCGGAGCGTCCAGGTTCTTGGCGAGGTCCAAAATGCGGAGCGCTTCTTCCGCCTGGCCCTTTTTGTCGATGCCCGGTTGATCCGGTCGGGGCTGAATCGCCGCATCGGCCAGGACGAAGAGCAATTCATAACAAGCCGTCGTAATCTCGGCTTTTTGTCGATCCGTGTAATACGGGCTATCGACGTCCGGTCCAGCCATGGAATCGGCGTCGACGCCGAATAGTGCCAGCGCCTCGAGTACGGTCGTCCGCGTCTCGCGGAGCGAGGACGCAAGGTCCGCTCCCGTATAAAGAGTGGCCTGAAACAGGGCTTCGTTGTAACGCAGAGTAAATTGCGCGAGTCGCTCGTGATCCTGACGTTGCTGCGACGCCTGCCGCAACAACTGTTCGATGCGGGATTGCCAATCGGCGAGCGCAGGTTCGCTCGAGGCTTGATCGAACGCGCGGTTCAGTTGTTCGCGGGCGGCGTTCCAGTCCTGCGCTGCCAGAGCGGCTTCGCCCGAATGAAGGAACTCTTTGAGCCGGTCGAGCGATTGAGCGACGCGTTCGCGTTCGCCGGCCTCCTCTTGAGATTGACGTGCCTCGCGTTCGTCGCCGAGAGCCTTTCCCAGTTGAGCTTGCAGGTCGCCTTGATGCCAGACGAGAAGCCCGAGGAATCCTGCAACCGCAAACAGCATGGCGACCGCAAGCGTGGCCAGCGCCGGTCGGCGTTTCATCCACTTCCATGCTTTTTCATGCAGCGGCGCCGGCTTGGCTAGAATGTCCTCGCCCGACAGGTAACGCTGCAAGTCGTCGGCCAATTCCTCCGCGCTGTCATATCGACGCTGCGGATCCTTTTGCAAACACTTCAGAGCGATCGTCTCCAGGTCGCGCGGGATCTTCGGCTGCAAGTGAGACGGCGGCACCGGCTCCGTCTGAAACAACAGCAAGATCGTTTCCATCGGAGACTCGGCCGCGAACGGCGGTCGACCCGTCAACATCTCGTAAAAGATTGCGCCAAGCGCGTAAATGTCGGCGCGCGGGCCGACATCCCGGGACTTCCCTTCCGCCTGTTCGGGCGCCATGTAGCTGGGCGTCCCCAGAATCATGCCGCTTTCCGTTTGCCCGCCGGACGCGTGCATCTCCTTGGCCAAACCGAAGTCGGTGATCTTCGGTATGCCGAGCGTGAGTTCGGTCGGAAGCAGGTCCATTTCTTGGATCAGACGCTCGACGTGGGAATTGCGCGTCGTTTGCGCGGCGAGCAAGATATTGGCGGGTTTGAGGTCGCGGTGAATCACGCCGCTTTGATGGGCAAAATGAATGGCGCGCGCCAACGTCAGAACCATTTGGGCCGATTGCCTGGAAGGTTGGGGGCAACCGCCCAACCGGTCGGCCAACGTACCTCCTTGAACCAGTTCCATCGAAAAATACGGGCGATCCGACTCGAGATTGATCTCGAAGAGTTGAACGATGTTCGGGTGTTGAAGCGAGGCGACGACCCGGGCTTCGACGGTAAAACGCTGCAGCACTTCGCGATTGGCGTGACTGGACGTCAGGATCATCTTGAGAGCCACGAGACGATTTACGCCGTTTTGGCGTGCTTTGTATACGACGCCCATGCTGCCGCGGCCGACTTCTTCAAGGAGCTCGTATCCTGGCACTCCGCGTTCGGGGAGCGATTGCAACGCCGCTTCCGGCGCCTCGGTTAGGGTCTTCGCCATGTTCGGCGTCGCGGTCTCCTTGAGTCGCGCCGCTTTGCCGTCACGCCGAAGGTCGGTTTCCAGGGGATCTTGCAGAATCGGCATTCATTTCTCCCAAGTCAGACGTTGCAACGAGTCGGCGAAGACTTTTTCCACGAACGAACATGCGAACCTTACTGCCCGACGCCCTACATATAAAGCAATTGCCGCGCCGCTGAGTATGACGCAGTGCCGGCGACGCCTCCATCTGCAGTAAAACGCTGAGGATATAGCTCACATTATTTTTCGAACAACGTCGCGAAGCCGACGCGTTGCCGAGACGCAAAGCCAATAAATGGCAAAACATTTGACAGGGATGAGGGCGAGTTGGAAAGGTTTTTTACACAACTGGCTGGCTAGCGATCCGAGAGTGACGTACAATCTGGATGTCCCGCCGATTCGCATCATCCGTTGGCGAATCGCCTGCTCCCCTCTCCTCATGGCGCTTCGGAATGCCCACGCTACTCGCAATCGACGATTCCCCTGAAATTCTCACGTATCTTCAGTTCCTGTTCCAAGAGTCCGCCATTCAGGTCGTCACGGCAGGCGACGGCGACGCGGGGCTGCGCGCCTTTGCGCTGGCCCGGCCTGACGTGGTGTTTCTCGATGTCTCTCTGCCCGATATCTCTGGAATCGACTTACTCAAGCAGTTCCGCGAGAAAGATCAGTGGGTCCCTATCGTCATCATGACCGGCCATAGCAACCCCGAACTCGTCATCAACGCCATGCAGATCGGAGCCTTCGATTTCGTAAAGAAACCACTGCGTCCCGCGGAGATCGTCAGATTGGTTCAAAAGGCACTGCAGCAGTCTCAAAATGGCCTGGTGAGCGAGACGCCGGCCGGCGAAGAGTCCTCCGGCGGTTTATTGGGGCGCAGCTTCTGTATGGACGAGGTCTACAAGTCGATCGGGCGAATTGCCGCAAGTGACGAGATCGTGCTTCTCCTCGGCGAAAGCGGCACGGGCAAAGAAATGGCGGCGCGCACGATCTGGCAACGTAGCCAGCGGGCTCACCTGCCTTTCGTGACCGTCAATTGCGCCGCTCTGGCCGAAACGCTGCTGGAAAGCGAATTGTTTGGCCACGAAAAAGGAGCCTTCACCGGAGCGAGTAAAAAACGCGCCGGCTTCTTCGAACAGTGCGACAACGGCACCCTCTTCCTGGATGAAATCGGCGACATGCCCTTGGCGACGCAGGCCAAGCTCTTACGTGTGCTTCAAGAGCAACTTTTCTTTCGCGTCGGCGGCGAAAAATGCATCCGCACCAATGTCCGCATTCTCGCCGCCACCAATCGAGACCTACCGGCCCTGCAACTCAGCGGCGAGTTTCGACAGGATCTCTACTACCGACTCAATACCTGCTCCATTCGCATGCCCCCTCTACGGGAGCGCATCGACGACATTCCAATTCTTGCCCATCATTTCTTACGCCAATCGAACACGAAGTATCGAAAGCTCGTCAACGGCTTCACGCGCGAAGCCATGCAACGTTTAGAAAATTATTCTTGGCCCGGAAATGTCCGCGAACTCCAACGAACAATCGTTCACGCGGTTCTTAATACCTCGGGACATCTCCTCGCTGAGACGGCGTTGCCATTCGAATTGCAGAACCCTGGAGCCCAGGGGAACACTCAAGACGCGTATTCAAACGAGGATCTCAGTCGCTTCATCCGCGATCGACTAAGAAACGACGATTGGCGATTGTATCAAAACACGATCAACTTGGTGGAAAAGCAGCTTTTGCGAGAAGTGATGGCGTTTTCGAAGAACAATCAATCCATCGCCGCCAAACGCCTGGGAGTATCGCGCCCCACTCTACGCAAGAAACTTCACCTGCATGGCATTCTCTAACTCGGACGCCCGGGCCGGCATGACTCTGCTACATCGCAATCGGCGGCTCGCAGGTTTGCCCCTGGCAGCGGTACAGCGTGACCGCTTTCTGCGCGGGCCGATCCGCGAATAGCGGAATCGTCTGGACCGCCTCTGCGTCTCCCTTCTCCTGGAACGCAACGACCGTGTGCGGCTGAAAGCCCTGCCGGATCTTGCGCACCGCGGCCCGCCCCGCCTCGGCGTCGCCGTTGCCGATGAAAACCAGTTCCGTCACCGGGCCCAGATGAAAGTCGAGTGCGATTACCATCTGCGCCACGGCCGACGACTGCGTGCTCAGCAAGCCGCGAAACAGGTGCAGTGTCTCTTCCGCCTTCGCACGCAGGTCGCTGCGCCCGGTGAGATGCGAGAGCCGTAACAGCGCGGTGACGGCCATGCCATTGCCGCTGGGCGTGGCATTGTCGTGCGGATCCTTGCCCCGGGCGATCAGCGTCTCGTGATCCTTGCCCGTGTAGAAGAAGCCGTGCCCCTCGGCGTCCCAGAATTGCTCGATCATCACCTCGGCGAGGGCGAGCGCTTCCTTCAGCCAGCGGACCTCGAACGTCGCTTCGTAGAGCGACACGAGCGCATCGATGAAATAGGCATAATCCTCGAGGTAGCCGTTGAGTTTCGCGGGCTCGGCGCCGAACGTTGTGCGCTGCAATCGGCCTTCGGGCGTGCGCAGGGTTTGCAGCACGTAGTCGGCCGCTCGGACCGCGGCGTCTCGATATTCCGGATTTTCCAGCACCTGGTACGCCTGCGCGAACGCGGCGATCATCAGGCCGTTCCACGAGGTCAGGATCTTCTCGTCGCGTCCGGGCCAAATGCGTTTGCCGCGGACGGCGAGTAACTTCGCACTGCACTGGCGTAACTTTTCCTGGAACGCGTCCAGCGGCATGCCGAGCATTTTCGCTTCTTGCTCGTCGGGTCGGGAGCGGTTGAGGATGTTCGATTCCTCCCAGTTGCCTTCGTGCGAGACGTCCATGACGCCGCAGAAGAAGTCGCCGTCGTCTCCCAGGACGGTGCGGATCTCGGCTTCGGACCAGACGAAGAACTTGCCTTCGACTCCCTCGCTGTCGGCATCCTGCGTGCTGAAGAAAGGCCCGAGCGGGCTGGTCATCTCGCGGAGGATGTAGCCAAGCGTCTCTTCCACGATCTGCCGATAGAAGGGATCGCCGGTCGCCTGGAACGCTTCGACGTAGGCGGGGGTGAGCAGAGCGTTGTCGTAGAGCATTTTCTCGAAGTGGGGGACGAGCCATTTGGCGTCGGTGGAGTAGCGATGGAAGCCGCCGCCGAGCTGGTCGTAGATGCCGCCGCGGGCCATCTTGTCGAGAGTGGTGCGGGCCATGCCGAGGGCGTCGTCGTCGCCGAAGCGGTGGCTGACGCGCAGGAGGAGCCGAATCTCCATCGGGTGCGGAAACTTGGGCGCCTGGCCGAAGCCGCCGTACTGCGGATCGAAACGTCGGCGGATCTGCTGGGCGGCGTTGCGAAGCGTCTTGTCATTGAGTTCGCCGGCGCCCGGTTCGAGCAGCATCGACGTTTGCACGTCCGCCGCGAGTTCCCCCGCCTGCGCGACGATCTGTTCTCGGCGATTGGTCCACGCCTCCATGATCGCCTCGACGACCCGGCGAAAGGACGGTCGGCCGTAGAGATCCTTGGGAGGAAAGTAGGTGCCGCAGTAGAAGGGCTTGAGATCGGGGGTGAGAAAGCACGACATCGGCCAGCCCCCCTGACGGGTCATGATCTGCGTGGCGGCCATGTAGATCTGGTCGATATCGGGGCGTTCTTCGCGGTCGACCTTGATGCTGACGACGTTGGCGTTGAGCAGGGCGCCGATCTCGGGATCCTCGAAGCTCTCGTGCTCCATGACGTGGCACCAGTGGCACGCGGAGTAGCCGACACTGAGGAAGATGGGGCGGTCGAGCTTCTTGGCGAGCGCGAGCGCCTCCGGGCCCCACGGGTACCAGTCGACAGGGTTGTTGGCATGCTGCTTGAGGTAGGGGCTGGTTTCATGCTGGAGGCGGTTGGGTTGCATGTTGGCGTATTCCTGATTGTTAGCCGCGACGCGTGAGCGGAGCGCGGACTGCAGTTCTTGCGGAAATTTGGATACTGTCCGCGCTCCGCGCGCGTCGCGGCTAACGCTAAAGCTCAACCGCCGGGGCCGCCGGCAAGGACTGAATGTCGCGAGAAGTTAAAATGGCGGCCTCGGTCGGCTCGAGCGACTTGTTCGGCGTGACTCTCGGTTCGTAACGTCGAGGAGGAAGTGTCAGGATCTCACGGTCGCCCTCGGCCTGCCGACGCCTAACGTCTTCCGCAATTCGATGCAGGTCATTATCGAACTTCGCTGCGAGCCGTCGCTTGTTGGCAAGAATCTCATCGTTTGGATCAGGAATCATTTTCGGTTGCTCTCAATTGTTCAGGGGTGCAAATGACGGGTGGAACAAATCCAGCTTCTCGACATCCGTCTGCAATCTTGGCTTGCAGATGCGGATTGAGGATATGCTTGAAATTCCAGGTCACCAGGAATTGTACACCATGCACAGCAGCCGTGGCGATATGCAATGCGTCGCGAGGCTCCGAGGCTGGAACTGCAAAGCTTTGGATCAAAAGGCCAGCCAAGGCTTCGGCCTCTGCGGATTGGTCGAGCAGGGGAATCCCGCGCAGGATTTGGAGCCGTTCCGCAGCAGCGGCTGGATCGCCATCTCCACACTCATCCAATGTGAGCTTCGATGTGACGATCGTGTAATGATCGGTTGCGGTGGCCCACTAATCTCTGGTGATCTGCTGTCGCCAAGAAATCTTCGGATCCGGATGAAGTCGCCCCGCAATGTTCCCGACGACAGTGGTTTCAAGGTAAATGACGTCCATGATTGAATGATATCAGGGAAAGTATAGGGGACGCAGCGCTGCATCCCCTTTTCTTTTTCGCAAATCAAGAATGCGGCCGCGGTCGTGGTGCAACGCCTGGTTCGGCGGACCCGCACCATCCATGATGCCGAAACTCTCGCCCTTACTTGGGAACTTGCAGTTTGTGATGAGTATCGTACGCGGGATTGTAAGAGTAGACGATTGTGCCAGACAGTTGGTAGGGTCGATCCTTGTAAAGCACCTTGAGAGTGAAAGGCTCGGGGTCGGGCACGGGCGTGGCGCGCGTGAATACCTTATCCTGACCGTCGAAGCCGTGGGCGGCGGATGGGAAGTCGGTGATACGCCACGTGGTGACTTCTTTGGAAAGGTTCTGCCAACCCTTCAGATGCTGCTTGCCCTCCTGGGGAATTCCTGACGGAAAATAGAAAAAAGCGAGCCCGTTCACGACCTTGGCGCCGCCGACAAGCTCCTTGTCGGAATAAATGAGGTTGAAGGCGAGCGGATGCGGGGTCGGATTTTCCACCGTCCAGAAGCCCTTGTCGTTCTTGAGCAGCACGCCGGCCGGCACCTTGCTCATGTCGAACTGGTACGTGGCATTCCAGCGCGAGGGAGGCGGCGCCGGCTTGCGCGCCCAGGTCATGTCCGCCATCCCACACACGCATGTCACCGCCAACAACAGCGTCAGTGTCATCATCTTCGCCATCGAGTACTCCAATTTATCATAAGGGATCGTCCACTCTCAACATTCCCGACGAATCATCAGCCGTGAAAGTTGCCGATTTGCTTGGGCCACGCAGGGGCAGGCATGGATTTCAGATGGTTGACGGTTTCCTCCCATGATCCATCCTCAAAATCGGCATTTCTGTTGGCCGAACGACACCCTTCACCTGCCGGGGCCGCTGAGGAAGCAGTGAACTCTGAAAAACCGTAATGCGGCCCCGGTCTGTCTGCCGCGACTTGTTAGGCCGGTTTCCCTTCCGCCACGACAACGGCGAGATCACGAAAAGTGCGCAACTCGCCGAATTCCACGCTGGCCGGCAAACGCCATCGCGCCGCATACCACGTTAGAGCCCAACCCAAAACGAATAGGAAAGCGCCAACTGCCACCAACCAAGGACTCACGCAAGCGCCGATGAGCGCAGCTAACCAACCGACACCAACACCTAAGAGCGCGGCGTCGTAGAGCGGATTGTGAATCCGGACTGGCGGTAACGCCCCAGGCGCAAGTTGGGAGACCAGCCCCAAAAACACATATGTGTGACGACGGAAATAAGGGGCCAACGGCGTCGAGGGCCCAATTTCGCCGGCGGCCTCTTCTCCCGCGTCGTAAAGTAGCGAACGAATTGTGAGGAAAGCGCCAGCAAGGGCGCAATTGCAACCGAATAGCCGCGCGGGACGGATTGTCGGGCGAGTCGCATGTGATGCCAGCAATTCGCAGACACCGGCAAGTCGCTTTCCTTGTGACGGCTCATAAACCGCTTGCCACTCCGCATCTGTAATGGACACACTCCAGAATTCGTTGTATCCACGGCCAAGTGGCTTCCATCCGAGAAGATCGCATGCATCCCGCCACTCGGCGACAGTCGTTTCCATGGTAAGCTCAGCGCCGCGGTCTGCTTCAGGATCCCACTGGCATTGTTGGCGGTGCATGTCCTGGAGTACCGCCAGAATGTATTCAGGCGTTGCAGGCTCATCGAGGGTTGGATAGTGAACATCCATGGAACGCTCTCTTCGGGCCTAACGAGACAGGTTACGGGCCGGGGGGAAGCGGCAATGACGTTGTTGCCAGCCACAGCACGGCGAACAGAAACAAGACGCCCCGATTCCTTTGAACGCCTTGTTAGCGGCGACCCCGGCAGTCACGCAGCCTCCACGGCGGCGTAAACTTTGCCCTTCTGGTTCAGCCATGACACATCTCCCCGCTCGGCGCGTTCCTTGATCTCACGCAAAAGCTGTACGGTCTCCGATTCATAGCACGGCTCGCTCGGGTCATCGACGGGGACGACCATTTCGACCTCGACCGCAACGACATACTTTTCGGTTTGAATAAGTCGCGTGCGCTTGATCCGCTCTCCGGGTATTCGCATGGCTAACCTCGATCGAAGAAATGTACGGTTACAAGCTTGGCAACGCCGCTCTGACGCAAAAGAGACCAAACGGCCTTGAACTCCGTGCCGTCGGGCAGCCACTCGCGCACCTCCACGGCTGGGTTAGGCGTGGCGTTCGGCCGCTCGGCGATCAATTTGCCGTCTTTCAGCCCCGCCGCCGCTTGCCACTCCATGATACCACGTTCCTCCAGCCGTTCGGAAGCGTGATCGCCGATGATATACTTTTCCTCGGTCACGAGTTGCCGAATCGTGTCAAGAAGCTGTGCCATCACGATCCCCTGGGCCGTCCGTCTCTATCCGCGGCGCATCTGGAAGCCAGCATACCATGCGATAAGGAAAACCAAAGGGGTCAGGAAAACCAAAGGGGTCAGGTTAGGTTATCGTCAAGAGCTAAAATCTAACCTGACCCCTTATCATTTTCTTTGTACGCCGTCAGCGACTTGTTAGCCGACTCCTTGGTGCTCGCCTTCCCTTTCTCGCCACTTGAACTCACGAGCAATCAACTCGACGTAACCATCCCGCCCATCGACAACGTAGTGCCGAAAGTCTTGCCGGAAAAACAACGGCAGACTTTCCAGCCACGCGGACTGCTTTGCGACGTAGAAACCCGGATCGGGACAATTTCCCGTCTCGCGCCAATGCTTTACCCGCCAATGGAGGTAGTCTGCGGCACATGGCTTCGGAGGGTCGATCATATACCCGAGCACTTCCACACCTTCTGAGTCCGAGTGCGGGCCAACTCTAGCGTGGTAGCACAACTTGAAGACAATCTCCACGCAGCGAGTATCCGTGCGGTCATCCTGGCCGAGCCGCCCGGCACCGACGACGACGGTGCATTCCGGTTCAACGTCAGATTCGCAATGCGTTAGGGTGACGCTACTACCGGATGGCGAGATTGCCCAAGGAACGAGACATGGCGTCAGAATCGTGTCCACGGTGTTCTCCCGCTCTCGCTCGATCTCTGTCGGCTAACGACAACGCTCACCCGCGGCGGCCGCTGGTGAGACGTGGAACTCTAAGAAGCAGTAATGCGGCCGCCGTCGGCGTGCAGCGAATTGTTAGCCGCGCCCTCGACGAAAACCAAAGGGGTCAGGTTATGGGTCAGGTTAGATTATCGTCAAGAGCTTAAATCTAACCTGACCCCTTATCATTTTCCATCCGCTGGTTCGCTGCTACTCCCCTGCAACACGCTCAATTTCATCGAGAAACGCCTCGCGATTCTTCTCGACGAATGCCTCGAGCAACGACCAAACCGCCTCACCGCTGCCGGGCTTCCCATACACATATAGCCGCTGAGCGTCTTCCACAACCTCGCTCGGCATTGTGCCCAAGTCTCCGTGCAACTTTCGAAACGTCGTGATCTGGTACTCTTGTGTGCCCTCAAAGTCTGCTCGGAGCCCTGATGGCGTCACGCCATGCCTTTCGAGCGTCTTTTCGATTGCACGCAGAATCGAGACCGTTTCAGACGCGCCGATCTTGTCGAACGCCTCGATCGTATCTGCGAAGTACAACCCCGTTGAGTTCTCCAGGAAGCCGAGCATCCCGTTCATGTTGAGTTCGGTATCGAAATCAAGAACGAGAATCGGCACACGCAAAGCTTCAGCGATTTCCCGGAGGCGATCCCGCGCGTTTGAAAGGGGCGGCTCGTAAATGCGGATCGAAAGCGCCTCGATCAACTTAGCGGGCGAAAGCGCTTCGAGTTCCGAACGAAGGCTCATGGTTGTCCTTGCAGCGAACGATAAGGAATCTATGCTGAGCCGCCGCTGACGGCGGCGGCCCCCGCTGGCGCCTTGAGGGCGGCTCAGCATAGATTCCCGTTGGACTGAACCGCGCATCCCCTCGCTATGGGCTTTCCATCCGGGCGGGATGCCG
>JBBQPM010000184.1:0-13818 GCA_038217425.1 Gemmatales bacterium | reverse complement strand
AGCCCGCGACGGCGAAGCCCCCGGGGGGCAACGGGCGGGAGGGCGGTTGACGATGCAGAAGCTGCGTTGGGTCTGGGATTCGCTTCGCTCGAGCCTCTGGTTCCTGCCTACGCTCATGATCGCCGGCGCGGTCGCCCTCGCCCTGATCGAGGCGGACACGCGCCTGAGTCCGGGCCAGCTTGAACGCCGCTGGCCGTGGCTGTTCGGCGCCGGAGCGGACGGCGCGCGGGGAACCCTGTCGGCCTTCGCCGGCTCAATGATCACCGTGGCGGGCGTGGCCTTCTCGATCACCGTGGTGGCGCTGACGCTGGCGTACAGCCAGTACACCTCCCGCAAGGCATAAGCGCTCGCGTCTCGGTCATCATCTTCATCGACGACAGGTAACGCTTCTGTGCCGACTCGACGTGATTGAGGCGGAAGCTCGCCTGGGCCAGTGAACTCCCCTCTGCGCTGGCAAACGCGGTTTCCAGATACTTGACCTCCATCCAGCACATGATCACCTGATCGACCAGCATTCGCTCCAAGCGGGTAGGATCCTCACCCCCAAGATCCATCCTCATCTCGGCGACCGTCCGCTTCGTCGACTCCACCGCCAGCGGATTTTCGGCCGCCAAGAGCGCAATCCAAGCACGCTCGGCTAACCGACGACAAGTCGCCTACATGCTGCCAGACCTCGGGATGGGCGTCCAGAATTTCGCGCATGAGCGGCAAGCCGGTGGCGATAAGATCCGGCTAACTGTTGATGATGTTCTTGCCCTCGCCTGGGAAGACGATGGCAAGATTCCGAGCCCAGTGCCCCGCCAATCGGGTTGGTTGGACTTGCGTCAGATGGGGCACATGGAGCTTTGCGAATATGGTCACGTGAAAGTCTACCGATTGAAGCCGTGACTGCAGTATCGCAACGTCGGCCAGCCGACCTGGCGCGATCCTTCGTTCCTGTAGTAGCCATTCAGACCGTCCGAGCGTCACCGTCCAGAAACCTGCGGAATCCCAGGCCGCTTAACGAACTTCCCTGGCAGCGGCCTCTTCAACCAGTCGCAATACATAAATCAGCCCGTAACGGTCGGCGAGAAGAGCATGTTCGCCGTCCGGCGTCAGAGCCAAACCTCGCGTCACGGTGGGCCGAGCTTCACAGCTGAAGTAAAAGCGGCCCGTGCGGGCGCCGGTGACGAGATTGAAAAAGGTCGTGGAGCCTCCCGACGAATCGAGACCAAAGGCCTTCTTGCCATCGGCCGTCACCGCTTTGACGAAACCCTTCATGCGTCGTCGCTCCATTCCAGTTAGCGGATCCCAGAAAATGCAAGTCCGCCCCTCTGCCGATGAAGTCGATCCGAACACTTCTTGTCCGTCGAGCGAGAACCAGATACCCGGCATATCCCAATTCGGGAGCGCGGTCGTGAAGAGCGTTTTTTCCGCTTCCAGATCGAATACGAGAAGCCGAGGCTTCTGATAGTTAGCTTCCGCGGTGGCGACGGCCAAACGCTTGCCTTCGGGGTCGAATGCGAGTGCGTGACATATCGGCAACGGGAATTGATGAAGCCTGTCGCCTGAAGAAACTTGAAACACGAACACGCTGCCTTCCAGGCCGACTGCGAGCTTTTTGGAATCGCGGCTGAAGGCGAGCTCGTAGCAATGAAGGTTGCCCGGCGTTTCGAACAAGGATTTGAACGTGCCGTCTTCCGCATTCCACAAGGCTACTCGTCCTCCGTAGTTGGAGCCTGCCGCCAGGGTTTTGCCGTCAGCGCTGTAACGTACGGAGATGACGAACACTCCTGGAAGATCCTGAAGCACGCGAATCACTTTGCGCTTTGCGACATCCCAAATGCGGACGGTGCCGTCGGCATGGCCGGTCGCGAACTGTTTGCTGTCGGGGCGCACGTCCAGCGAAAGTACGGCCGAAGGGCCGGCGCTGAACGCGAGGAGGCCGCCCGTCTGCACGTCCCAGACGCGGATCTTGACTTCTAAATCGCCGCCGCCGCTGACCATGCGCGTGCCGTCTTTGGAGAAGGCGAGGCAAAACGAATCCATGCCCGCACGCGGTTCGTCGGCCGACGTGACGGCTTCGGGATCCGGCAGTTGTTTGACGACCTTGCCAGTCTTGGTGTCCCACAACCGGATGGGGTTTACATGGCCGCAACTGGCAAGCAAGTCGCTTTTGGGCACGTAAGCAATCGCCGCGAAATAATAATGCACACTTACGTAAAACTTCGAGCGGAGCTTTTGGGTCTTTAGATCCCATACTCTCGCTTCGCCGGTGCAAAGACTGGCGAGTTCGTCTCCTTTGGGCGAAAAAACGACGTGCGAAACCGCGGCTTGCTGGGGGTGCTTGAAGGGCTCGCCGATCTTCTTTCCCGTGGCCACGTCCCAAAGAATCACCTCCGAGGCGAAAGTCCCCGTCGCCAACCGCTTGCCATCGGGATGGAATGCCAGGGACGCGACCGCTCCGCCTTGCGGAGCCTTGGCGAGGCCTTCAAGCTTGGTCTGCTCTTTTCCGGTCGCAACGCTCCAGATGCGAACCGCATCCGTCTCCACCACCGCCAACAGATCCCCTGTCTCGCTGAACTGGAAGCCGCGCGCTTGAACTTTTTCCAGCATCGAGCCAGTTTTCTCCCCGGTAATCGTATCGTGGAAAAAGATGCCCCCGCTTTGCTGGCTCAAGACAAGTCGGCCATCTGGCGCGAAAGCCGCTCCGCTGGCTCGGAATGTACGCAGACTGGTTCCGTTGCTTGCATCCCGAAGCCGATAGACGTCGCCCTCCGCTTGCGCTTGGGACAAGATCCATTTGCCATCCGGACTGAAGGAAACCTGCTGCGAGGGAAAGTAGTCGGTCATCGTGCTGGAGCCCAGAATCGCGACGATCTCCGCCGGCAGCTTTTTGGGAACGCGGGGAGCCTTCGCCATCTCCAGGATGTCGTCGCTCTTCAAATCGTGAAACGGAGTTCTGATTTTCTTCGGAGAGTCGAGGGGCACCGTGATCTTGGCCTGGCTGGCATCGGATTTCTTGAACGATACGTGGACCGAGGCCTTCGAATCTTTACCGCGGATCGTGAACTCGCGGGCGCTGAATTCGAAGCCGGTCGCCTGATCGGCGACGACCAGGTCGTAGTCCCCCTTGGGAACTTTCTGCGAACTCTTGGCGGAGATCCGGAAACGGGCGCCGGTCTTGCGATCGACCAGCGTCAATCCGCCTTCCTTGTCGAGCGCTACGGCCACCGAGTCGTCTTCGACGCGGACGTGAAATTCCCCCTCGCCGCCGTCAAGCCGAAGAATGATGACGCCGGCCACCGCACAGGCGGCCAGGAATCCCAGAATGGACAGCCAGACCGCCCAGCGCTTTCTGGGTCGCGATCCAACCGAATGCGATGCAGGCGCCGAGATCGTCTGTTGCGAAACCGCCGATAAGGCATCGGCCACCGCACGGGCCGACGCGACGCGATTCTCGGGCCGCTTGGCGAGCAGATGCATCACCAGGACCGATAGCGCGACGGGGCACTCCGGATTGCAGATTCGCGGCGATTTCGGATTTTCGGTTGAGACGGCCATCAGCGTCGAGATGGTGTCGGTTCCGCGGAAGGGCATTTGTCCCGTGGTGAGGCGGTAGAGGACGACGCCGAGACTCCAGAGGTCCGTGCGATGATCCAAAGGTTGGCCCGCCGCCTGCTCAGGCGCCATGTACGCGGGAGTGCCGACGATGGCGCCTTGCTGAGTCAGTTGGCCTTCTTCGTTGGCGGCGCGGGCCAGGCCGAAGTCTAGGATTTTGGTACGGAAAGAAGCAGACGCCAGGAGGGAGGACGCATCGGAATTCGATCCTTCGTTCTTGATTTCGAGCCAGACATTGGCCGGCTTGATGTCGCGATGGATGAGGCCGCGCGCGTGGGCAGCGTGCAACCCCTCCGCCATCTCCCGACCAATTCGCAGCACCTCCGACAACGGCAGCGTTCCGCGGCGCTCGAGATATTTGTCGAGCGGCTCGCCGTGCAGAAACTCCATGGCGATGAACGGAATGCCCGAATCCTCGCCGACTTGATAGACGCGGACGATGTGGTCGTGTTCGACGGCCGCCATCGCCTGGGCTTCACGGATGAAGCGTTTGCTCGCCGAGTCGCTGGCTGCGAGTGCGGGGAGCATCGCTTTCAGCGCCACCTGCCGCTTGAGCTTCGAGTCCTCCGCCTGGAATACCACGCCCATGCCGCCGGCGCCGAGGACTTTCAACACGCGGTACGTGCCCAGTCGGCCAATCTCGTCCGCGCTCTGTGCCGGAGCCAGAAAGGCGTACGAATCGTGCCGGCGCGAACGCGAAGCTTGCGACTCGGTTGCTCCATGGAGAGACTTTCGGGGCGCTACCGTCTGCATTTCTTCGGCGGGCGTCACGGCCCTGGTCGCCAGTGGGACCGGGACCGCCTGCTTACACCCCGGGCACCGAACCTTCTTGCCTGCCAGCTCGGCCTTGACCTTCAACGCCTTGCCGCAACCGGGGCAGTTCACTCGTAGCGACGCTGACAAAGACGCCCCGCCGTCCGCCGAACTCGCCGCGGGAGCCACCGTGACGTTCTGTTGATTGGCGGCGACCGACAGTTTTCGCAGTTTCTGGATGAGCGTCTCGACCACCGGGTTGCGTGGGAGTTCGGAGAGCGTCTCTCGAGACCGAAGCGCGTCGCTAAGCGTATCCTTCGAAAGCGCCTCATCGACGACAGCGGCACATTTCTCGCATGCCTCCAAGTGTCCGGCCAGTTCGTCGATCTGCTCGAGCTTCAGGGATTGGGACATCAGCCGCTGCAACTCGGCGACGCTATGGCACCCGATGATCTTTGGCATAACCGACTCTCCCTGTACCGAAACGCTTGGGTGAAGTGAGGCTACCCATAGATATGCGCGGCGCAGGGGCCGTGTTACGAGAAAACGTAGCGCGCTATTCCAACAAGCCGTTCAGTTCTTGTCGCCACCGGGTCAAAACGCGGAACTTGGCAGCTCGCACGGCCCCCGCGGTCATACCCAGCTCGATCCCCACCTCGGCCGCGGAACGGGCGTTCACGACGCATTCCCAGCACGCCTGCCAGGTCGGTCCCGGAAAGTCGGTCCGCATCATTTCCATCGCTCGGTGGACCAGGTGACCGCGGTAATCCTGCTCCCAGAACGCTTCTTCGGTCGGAGCGGCCAATTCATCCCAATCGATCGCTCCCGCGGGCGCAGGGCCTTTCCGTCTTTGGTCCGATCTCCACTGGTTGAGAGCCACGGTGCGTAGCCACCCGCGAAAGCTCTTGCCGCGGTCGTAGACGAAGTCAGGCAGTTTGTGTATGAGTAGAGTGAAAACGTCCTGCACCAGATCCGCGGCGTCCGTTTCCTGAAGGCCGATTCGCTGGGTCCAGGCGAAAAGCAACGGCGTGTAGAGTTCGACGAAGCGATCCCACGCCGCGTACTCATTGGGCTGGCGCAGTCGTTCCAGCAGGGTGACGGGGGTCGTGTGCAAAAATCACCTTGGTAGAGTTGACGTCACTCTTCAAATCTTACCCTATACATGCACGTCAAGATGTCGAGTGGTACGCCCTTATGGCTGGAGCAGGCCGATAATGAATCCGAAACACACGCCGCTCCTGGGCAAGGCCGACGCCGCCTCGGCGCAGCGTCTGCTTCCGGGATGAGGGAATGTGCCGCGGGGTGAATTTAGAAAAGTTCCCGTTTTCGCGTAACGATTCGCGCGTTTGCGTCGTACTTAGATTGTGGACGGCATTTCGATCTCAACGGAGTCTCCCATGTCGCGCATCGTCATCCAAGATCTACCGCCCCTGGAACAGCTCACGCCCGAGGAGCTCGCCGAGATTTTCGGCGCCGGCAGGGTGCAACTGGGCGTGGAAGCGCTCGAAGAACGCAGGCTGATGGCCTACAACGTCATGGCCGGCGGTATTGTCGACCAGCCCGGGGGAATCGCTTTCAAGCCGGCCGACTTGGCGATGCCGTACAAAGTGAGCTATTCCGCTGCCGATCAGGTGCTGCGTATCGAGGGGACCGGCGGCGCCGACAAGATTCGAGTGATGCAGGATGCCAAGGGAAACGTCTCGGTGGAGGGACGCGCCATTCAGTCTTACAGCGCCACGCCGCTGGGAAAATTACCGACCTCGACCAACGTCAACTCGCTCCCCGCCAACAAGATCAAAAGCATCCAGATCGACGGCAAATCCGGCAACGACGACATTTCGCTTTCCGTGGACGCCCAGAACGCGGTCAAGATCACGGCCATCATTTTCGGCGGCGATGGTCATGATACGATCGTCGGCGGCACGAAAGCCGACACCATCTACGGCGGTTGGGGCAACGACGTCATCCACGGCATGGCCGGGATCGACACCATCTTCGGCGACGGCAACCGAGACCTCCTCTACGGCGGCGCAGACGGCGACCTCCTCTACGGCGGCGATCATGAAGATAAGCTCTTCGGCGAAGCGGGTGTGGACAAGCTCTTCGGCGGAGCAGGCAATGACGAACTCTCCGGCGGCGCCGGCAACGATGAACTTCAAGGCGAAGCCGGCAACGACACCCTCCAGGGCGACGACGGCAACGATCACCTCGACGGCGGTCTGGACCACGATTTCCTCTACGGCGCGGTGGGGAACGACAAACTCCTGGGAGGCTTCGGCAATGATCTTCTCGACGGCGGCGTGGGCAACGACATACTTTACGGCGAACTCGGCGACGACGAACTCTTCGGCGGCGCCGGCAAAGACACTCTCGATGGCGGCGAAGGCAACGACTCCCTCATGGGCGAAGCGGACAATGACATCCTCACCGGAGGCGCCGGCGACGACGACCTTCAGGGAGGCGACGGCGTCGATACCCTGAAGGGAGACGCCGGCAACGACAAGCTCTTCGGCGACGCCGGCAACGACCGTCTCGAAGGCGGCGAAGGCGACGACTTTCTCCAGGATTCGTCGGGCAACGACGCCCTGTACGGCGGAGCTGGAAACGACTCCCTCGGCGGCGGCGCGGGGGACGACAAGCTTTTCGGCGAGCAGGGCAACGACGAACTCTTCGGCGGCGCCGGCAAAGACACCCTCGAAGGCGGCGAAGGCGACGACCGCCTCATGGGCCACGCTGACAACGATATCCTGCGCGGCGGCGACGGCGACGACCAACTCGACGGCGGCGACGGCGACGATAAACTCTTCGGCGACGCCGGCGCCGACGATCTGCAAGGCGGAGCCGGCAAGAACACGCTCGAGGGCGGCGTCGGCGTCGACATGATCGACGGCATCGACGAAATCAAGAAAGTCATGCTGCAAAAGGCGATCACGGAGGCAGACATCGCCGCCATCGCGACCGCCGTTGGCGCCGCCCTGCGCGGGCCGCTTACCAAGGACATCATGATTCAGGGGCAGAAGTTCAAGGTCCACTACGCCCAAAAACACGCCGACGCCACCGGCATCACCTACATGGGACGCATTGAGAACGACATCAGCGGCGACAACAATATGATCGACTATTCGATCCGCGTCGAGAATGGCCAAATCGTCGGCGAACCGCAGATTCAGTTCAACCTGGGCGGTTTCTCCGGAATGGCGCGCGCCGCCATTTCTGCCGCCTTCCTCTTCGGCAATCTCAACATGATGTTCGGACACAAGATGATTCTCGACGCCGCCAGCGATCTCATAGCCCCGCGTCTGGAGCAATTCGTTCGCGGCGGCGACTGGAAGGCTGTCGGTAAGTACCTGGTCCAGGAAATCGCCGCGATGGCGACCTACCAGGCCGACATGGACAAGGCGGCGCTGGATAGCGTCGGCTACGGCGACGCCAACGGTCTCCAGCAAGTGATCGACGGAGCGGTTGCCGGCGGAATGGGCTCGCACATCGCTGAAGTCTTCGATCACCA
The DNA here is from genome assembly GCA_038217425.1 of Gemmatales bacterium. Classification (GTDB taxonomy): domain Bacteria; phylum Planctomycetota; class Planctomycetia; order Gemmatales; family Gemmataceae; genus JAIEPT01. The sequence continues at coordinate 5,957 of JBBQPM010000184.1, read as the reverse complement.
GTTCGTCGCCAAGAAAATGGACTCGAAGCAAACCGGCAACGGGGTCGAGTACGCCGGCGTCCTGGAGCACTATTTGTCGGTCGGTCGCAACGACCTCGTGATCTATTCGTTTAAGGTCGTGAACGGCAAAGTCGAAGACTTCAAACTCGACATCGAATACCGAGGGGTCGGCGAAATCTTCCGGAAGATCGCCAAGACCACGTTGGACGTTCTCATGACCGCGTTTCCGGTGACCACGGTCCTTGACAAGGTCCCCTTCATCGGCGAACTCAAGGAAGCAGCCATCAACTACGCCTTGAAGGACCTGCAGTCGTCCATCCAGAACACGCTAGACGGCGCGTGGGAATCGGTCGCGAGCGGATTGGTCGCCAATATCGTCAGCGCCCAGGCTCGACTCGGTTAGAGTCGAGGAGGGCCGGCGGCGACGTCCCGAGTTAGGAGATTGAGCATGGAGATTTCGACGATCACCGCCGCCCGACACGGGGACGTCGCCGTTTCATTGCGGGAGTACCTCCTGCGCGAGCATCGCCGCGGGCAATTGTTGCCGAGGCTGAACGAATCGGTCCGCGAAGCATTCCTGCTCGATCAGGCTCAAAAACTCGGGCTGCGGGTCGAGAATGCGGAACTACAAAAAGCCGCCGACGTCTTTCGCCGCCGCCGAAGTCTGCACACCGCGTCGGCGGCGACCGCCTGGCTCGCGCAGAATCGCCTCAGTACTCTCGATTTTGAGGCTTCCCTCGAGCGCACTCTACTGCTGCAGAAACTCCCCGCCCATGTCGTCGGCGCCGAGGCAAAGCTGCACTTTCAGCAGGAGCCCGGCCTCTACGACCGTATTCGCTGGCGACGCATCCTGGCAACGCGGGAAGATCTGGCCCAAGAGATCGCGATTCAGGTCGCCGAGGAGGGCGGCGACTTCGGCGAACTCGCACGCCGGCATTCGCAGCATCCCAGCGCCAGTAACGCCGGCCGCGACGGGCCTCACTGGCGCGGACATCTGTCGCAGGCAATTCGCGCCAACCTCGTCGATGCCGAGCCCGGTTCGCTACTCGGTCCCATCGCGGCGGCTGACGGCTATCATCTCTTCCAGATCGAAGAAATTCAGCCGGCGACCTACGACGACGCCACCGCTGCGTGCATCGTCCGGGAGCGCTTCGCCATTTGGCTCGACGAGCGACTTTCCAAAGCTCCGTTTGCCGCTCCTCTGTTAGAATTACTGACATGACGGCATTCGAAGTCCTGGCTCGCTATCCGCTATTCCAGTTGCCCCCCGCCCCTCTTTTGCACGAGTGGCTGCGGCGCGGACAGATCGTTCGCATCCCCATGGGCGAAACGCTCTTCCAGGAAGGCTCGCCCGGCGCCTGGGCGTACGTCTTGCTCGAAGGCCGAGTTCGCGTGCTCCGGCGCAATGAATCGGGCGCCGAGGTCACGCAAGGAAGCTTGCAACCCGGCCAACTCTTCGGCGAGTACGCCCTGCTCAAACCGAACCTCAACACCGCGACGTGCCGAGCCGCTGGCGATTCCGTCGTCGCCCAGATTCCGCTGGCGTCGATCCGTCATTGGCTCGACCAAACTCCCGCCGTCGCCCGGCTCAAGAACTGGTTGCAGCTTCATCAATTGCTTCAACATGTGCGTGGCCAATCACACCGCGGCTTCATGTCGGACGCTTCCGCACTGGCAATGAAGCCTCATCTGCTACCGCTCGAAGTCGGGCCGATGAGGACTCTGCAAACGTATGGTCTTTGCGAAGATTGGTGGTTCGCCATTGAAGCTGGCGAAGTGCAGATCGGCGCCGAGCCAGGCGGAATCCAGTATTTGGGTCCCGGCGATTGCTTCGGCTCGCAAGCGTTGCTCGGAAACAAGGATGTTCCTGTCGCCGTATCGTTGACCGCAACGCGTTTAATGGCCCTGCCGCGTCCGTTCTTCGTGCGTCCGCAGCAAGTCAGCGGCAAGTCCGCCGAGCAATCCTACTCGGCCGACCGTCTCGAGCATCCGTCACGCGTTCGCTGGATCGGCCAACGCGAGCCGACTGATTGCGGCCCAGCCTCGCTGGCGATGCTCGCGCACTACTACGAGCTTTCCTTTGATCTGGATGAAATCCGCACCCGCGTCGTTCCGGGCCCCCGCGGACTAACCGCACTCGAACTGCTGCAAGCAGCTCACGATTTCTCATTGCACGGAGAGGCGATACGGATTCAGCCGAATCAATTGCCGTACATCCAGACGCCCGCCATTGTACATCTCGACCGGGGCCATTTCGCGGTTCTGTTCAGGCTCGATCCACAGGGCGTACTGCTCGGCGACCCCGCCTCAGGATTGGTGTCCGTCAGCTTCGCGCATTTCGTCGAGCGTAGCTCGGGCTGTCTGCTACTTTTGCGTCCCGTCAAATCATGAGGAGTCAGGAGCCCGGCGACTTCCGCAAACGAAGTAGAATTGGTTCGCGGCGTTATGTCGCGGTGTCGAGCTTAAAGCTGGGCGAACACGCGAGCCATACGAACTCCGTGACCTGCGTCGCCTTCAATCACGACGCGTCCGAGACTGCTTTCGGTTCGAAAACGGAAATCATTCCTTGGTCCCTGCGTTAGATTTCCTCGTTGGTACGAAGGCCAGCAACTCTTGCCTTCTGCTCTTCGCCGGTCATGCGCGAAAGGCCGTCGGTAAACGTGTCGTCGATGCGGAATTCCATGATGTTACACGCTACCTCTCAAATTTCGGTATGGCGCGTTTCATGAACTCGTCAAACAACGGCACGGTGAACGCCAAGTCTCCGTGCGCCGGACTGTAGATCATTCCCTTCTTGATGAGTTTTGCGCGACCTGGACCCCAGTCCCGTAATTTTTACGCCCATCGTTTCATTCTACAGCGCTAAATCAGTTGATGTCAGCTGACTGAGTATTTATATAACCTCCTTGACAACAAGGAGGTGCGGCATGACGCCTGATTAGATGTTGGTGCTCGGTACGGCCTTCACGGCTTACCTGCGGTTGTTTGAACCGTTTGTCGCCTATCAACCGACGCGCCTGCGGATACAGCATTGGAGAAATTGCTGCGGGTGGCGTTCACGCGTTGGAATGTGGAACACACGTTCCGCGTGGCCAAGACCGAGATCGGCTTTGGCCACTTCGAGGGGCGCAGTTATGTGGCGTTGATGAGGCACATGATTTTGTGTGTGATCGTGATGGGATTTGTCGCCGAACACACGGATCGGTTGCGGAAAAAAAATCCTGAGTTCACGATGGAGCAAGTGTGCCGTGCGCTGAACCAACGATGCCGAATTTGGCAACGCAACCGTCGTAAGACCACGGAACTCAAGCACACAGCCGAGGTCGTCACGTATCACCAGGAACGAAACCGCGCCGCTCGAAAGTCGCGCCAAAAGTCGCCGATGCAGTTGCTAATTTAGCGCTGTAGAACTAGGCGGCCTGCGCACGCACGCCCCGCACGGGCAGCGCAGTTCGCTCTGGCTCAAGGAAGAGGAATGGAAATCGCTCATTCCCGAGAGTCCCAAGGTCGGCCAAACGCTCAACGTTCCTGCGAAACTCGCCAAGCGAATATGGCTCTACGGGCTTGTGCCGCAATCGCTCTGGGTAGTTGAGGAATCGTGGAAACCTGACTCGGTACGCGATGGCCAACTCAAGGTTACCGTCGAGGATCTGAGAGCGAACCAAGTCCGACTGCGCCTGCACGGATCGGTGCTCTTGTCAGGACCCGGCATGCTTCACACGTGGCCCGACCGGAAGTTCGTAAAGAATATCGAGAATCGCTATGACGCCAGTTTCGAAGGGATAATCGAATTCGACAAGGCCAAGAATCGAATCACTCGCTTTGACGTCACGACACTCGGAGATTTCTCGGGCCGCTGGTTTGCGGGAAACATAGGCTGGAAGGAAGCCACGACCAAAGAGCCGCTGCCGCTCGGTTTTTCTTTCGAACTCGACGCCACGGCGTACGAGCTTCCCAGCGAGCGGAGGCGACCACGTTCCTTCATGCATGCCTACGTTTTTCGAACCCAAGAGCAGCATTACTGGGACCCAGATGCCTGGCTCGCTGACTGGAAAAAGCGGCAACCCAAATGAGCGGGGGAACCACCTCGGCAAACCGATTTTGGGGGATAGCCGCCCGATAGGTTAGCTGGATGTCGCCTTTTTCAGTAATAGCAATCTCGGACAACCCAGCATCCTTGGGCAGATTGCCGGTGCCCTCGTGCCATAGGGTCACAAGGTATTCGACCTTCGGCACGTTACGGATCGCAAATTCGCCTTCGGCATCGGTTACCGCAAAATAAGGCGTGTCCACAACTCGGATGTACCCTTTTGAATAGGGACGTAAGGCGCAAGTGACGGCACAAAGGTCCGGGCTGCGGAAAGTCACCGTACGCTCGGTGCCTTCACGAATATTGTAGTTGAAGATATGCTCGGACCGCGGACTTCCGGATACCTGAAAACCCTGACACGGGCTTTTTTGGTTCCGGAACACGACCTGGGTTCCTGGCGTGACCGCCGGAACGCGCGGCACGTAGGTCACGCCAACTTTGTCTATAACCGCCTTGTCGAGCAGTTTCGGAGGGATGCGATTTGCGGAGACCTGTGGTGCGCCCCTGAGGCTGGACCAGGACGATAATGAATCCTGGACCAACCAAGGGGAGATTTCATGCCACGCCAACGTCGTTCCTTCTCGGCCGAACTCAAAGCTCGAGCCGTGCTGGACGTCCTCACCGGTTCGCATTCGGCCGCCGAGGTCTGCCGGCGCCTCCAGATCAAGCCGCAGCTACTCGCCATCTGGAAGGCCACGCTGCTCGAACGTTTTGCCTTGCGTCTTTCAACTCGACGATCAACCCGGCCACGACCCCCAGCGAGTCGCGGAACTCGAACAACTCGTCGGGCGCCAGGTCTATGAACTCGAGCTCCTAAAAAAAGCATCGCGGCTGCTGAATGGTCTCTCGATCAAAAAACGGGAGGTCGTCATGAAGCTCGCCGACGCCTATCCCGTTCGCCTGCTCTGCCGCTTGCTCGGCGTGCCGCGCAGCAGCCTGTACTATCAACCTTGCCCGCTCGAGGACGAAGCGATGCTCAAGACCGCGCTGCTCGATCTGGCCGCCGAATGGCCCACCTACGGCTACCGCCGACTGACCCCGATGATGCGCCGCCTCGACTGGCCCGTGAACGCCAAACGGGTTCGCCGCTGGATGGCTGAACTCGGCATCAACGGCACGCCGCCGCCGCGAGGCAGGCGCACCACCAACAGCAACCACGCCTTTCCGCGGTTTCCCAATCTCGTCGAAATCCTGGTTATTTCCAGGCCAGATCACGTCTGGGTCGCCGACATCACTTACATCCGACTGGGCCGCGAATTCATCTACCTCGCCGTCCGTCATCCAGAGCGTTCTCACCGTCAGATACTCAGCGGTCCTGCTATCCTTCGGCGCCAAGGATCAGGCGGCGCCGACCAGCAGCAAGTGAGAAGTCCGCTGACGAATTCTTGAGGCGCCGGCTTTCAAACGCGACGGCGCGTTGAAAGCCGGCGCTACTCATCATGTTCGCGACGGCAACACCTTCCGGATCGGATAAATCATGTAGTACAACCTGCGTGGCTGCCGTGACCGCCTTGCGATGCGGTTCAGCGTTTTTGATTAGCTTAACCATGCCACTCTTGTGATTGCATATGAGCCAAGTCGGGAAACATCGACAGAACCTACTCGTCACTGACAACAGATTGGCTGAGTTCCAAGCGGCGCCACTTGCGCCGGCCGGGCATCTCACTATTTGGACGGCGCCTTCCCTCCGGCAAAGCGGCCCGCGATGCCCGCATAGTTCTACAGCGCTAACCCAAGTTACGCTGTTCAACCCCTGCACCCCTCGAAAATCCGGGGATTTTGAATTTCGAGAGCTAAAGTCTTCACTACACGTCCAGCATCTCGGTCCGGCATTTCAGGCGGCGCGGCAGGGTCAAGCCCAGGCGAT
>JBBQPM010000183.1:0-13880 GCA_038217425.1 Gemmatales bacterium | reverse complement strand
GCAGTTGGAGTTGCCGGGGAAGCTCCACACCTTTCGTCATTACTTCATCAGCAACGCGCTGATGAAGGGGACGCCGGTACCCACCGTGCGCGAATGGGTGGGGCATGTCGATCCGGAAATTCTCAAATTATACACGCACATCCACGATAGCGCCTCGCAATCGGCCATGCAGCGATTGGGGAAGGCGAACCATCAAGAACTGCAGCCGGGAGTTAAAAACTATGAGCAGGAAGCTCAAGACCGTTCAGCACAATTTCAGCACAGACCCCACAAGGAGGATTAGGAAAATGCCGCAAGTCGAGATTTTGCAACAGGATATAAAAACGCACGGGGAGGAAATCGGAGAGGGCGGGATTCGAACCCGCGGTAAGCTTTGACACCTACGCCGCTTTAGCAAAGCGGTGCTTTCGGCCACTCAGCCACCTCTCCTGCCTGATCATCAGATTACGGGTTCACACCCCTTAGGACAAGCGAAAATTTCGTCGGGTTCGCGGCTGGGGCGTTACCAAGATAGTTTGGGGATTTTTAGAGCCGTGCCGCAAGTGACAATGGCGCAACTTGAGCTTGCAGAGATCTGCCGCTGGCCCCGTTAGCGTGCGCTTTCGATCATAAAAAAATCTCGGCTTTCCGAGGCAGGACAGCCGAGACTTCAGTCGATTGAGAAAATTTACTTCTAAGTGCCCTTCTTGACGACGTCTGCATTCGCGTCCATCGCCGCGCCCTGCTCGCGGTAGTAGAGCGGCAGGTAGCGATAGTAGACTTCCAGCGTCAGGCAGTTGAGCGATGTCATCATCAAACGGCCGGCACAGTGCCCGCCTGCCTTCGGCTTCCAGCTGCCGTCCGGGTCTTGCGATTTGACGAGCTTTTCACGCATCTTGGCGTTCCAGATCTTCCATTCTTCGCCGCCGAAGTGGTGCATCACCTGGGTGGCGTAGTAGTAATAGTAGACGTCGTTGGAAACGTCGGGCTGGTACTTCATCAGGTGCGAGTGAACGCTTCCCTGAAGGCGATTGTTCTGGCGACCCCATCCTTGCATGTACTGGCGGCAGAGCAGGCCGACCGCGGTCATGGTGCGGGAGGCGCCGGGGCCGGTGTAGCCATACCCCTCGGCATCCTGGCGTTTGTCGCAAACGTGCTCGAGGTAGTTGATGACCTTGCGAAGCGTGATCGGCGAAACGTTGAGGCCGGCCATTTGGCCCGACTTCAGGCCCATGACCATCCAGCCGACGACGGACGTGTCGCCCGCTTGCTTGGGAGCGTAACGCCAGCCCCCCTCGTCGTGCTGCGAATCGACGATGAAGTCGATCGCCATCTGTGCCGGCTTGCGGAGCATCGGATCCTGCGACAGGCCATAGGCTTCGCAGAGCGTGATGGTAGCCAGGCCATGTTCGTACATCGAACTGCCGAGTCGGCCGGTCTGGCGATTTTGCACGCGGAGCAGGTAGAGCAGGCCCTTTTCGATCGGCTTGTCGTAGGGGTTGTCCTTATGGAGCTTGTGGGTCTTGCCGGCGGCGAGCATCGGCAGCAGGCCGAAGGCGGTACCGGCGACGTTGTAAGCGGCGTTGTAGTTGTCGGGGAAGTTGCCGTTGTGGCTCCAGCTGCCGTCGGCGTTCTGTTGCCGGGCGAGCCAGCCGAGGCTCTTGTTCACACAGGCTTCGGTGATTTCCGTGCCGCCCCCTTCGCGAAGCAGCTTTTCCTTGGTCGCGCCGCTGCGGCCTTCCTTGTAGGAGCCGGGGATGAAGGGCGAACCGTTGCCGTAGCCGCCTGGATCGCCCATGGCGTTGGAATTCCCTGCCACGCCATCGATTGAAATCGCGCCGCCGACGCCGATGGCCCCGAATCCGGCCGGAGCCGGGATACTACTGGGGGGTGCCGACTCGCTTCCACCAACAACGCCTATCGGGCCGTCGGTCACGATGCCGGGAATGCTGAACTTTTCGATTCTGTCGACATTGTAGTTGATGGCAACGTCGGGATCGCGGCGATCGGGGTCGACGTCGGGCACCGCGAACGAATTCTCATTCTGCGGCGGGGCGTCGACCAGCGGTTTTTCCTCTTCCTTGTCTTCCACCTTCTTTTCGTAGCCGCTCGCCGCCTCTTTGGCCGGCGTGAGCACGACCATCAGCGCCACCAGTCCGCCATGGACCATGAAGCTGAGGAACGCGGCCGGGATGAAACGCCACTTGCTGCGCAGCTCGACGCCTTGATCGAGATTGTTGCGAATCGCGATCGTCGGTTTGAAGCGGTTGTTCGCGGCGGTATCGTTGGACATCGGAGAATCCTCTCCCAGTGGGCCAAGCAGACGTTGAAATTTTGAAGTGGAACTGCGATCAATATCTATTATGTCGTTCTCGGGCCGAACTTTGCAACAAGAAAATGCGCAATTTCTTCGGATTTTCCGGAAGCCGAGCAAATTAGACCATGTTTTGCAGCATCTCTTTGCGCGGCACCAACCTTCGGCCTCGCGTTTCCTCGATCTGCAGCGCCTTCAGCATGCGTCGGCGAAACTCGCTTTGTACCTGCTCAATGGCACTCCCCGCGGTGCTCGGCAGCGGAAGAAAACCGCCCGCACGACGATCATGGCCCCCCGCCCGGCCTCCCATCGGCGCCACCACTTCGCGCAGGATCTCTCCCGCCTGGGCGCGCGGCAGATTCGTCCGCAGTGACAGGATCATCCGCTCTTCGTGAACCCCGGCACACACGGCGAAGCGAATGTCCTCGTAACGCACCATGTAATCGACCACCTGGGCCGCCAACTCCGGCGTCGGCAAATCGCTGATCCAGCTGATCATCAGCCCGTCGTAAATGAACGAACTCTGTAGCGCCTGTAGCAGCGCCTCGAAAAAGCTCTCCGGGAGCGGCGCGTTGCGGATCTGCGCCAGCACGTCCTTGTCAACGAGCGGATACAGAAAATGCTGCGCCTTGTCGTCCAAGGCGCTTGCCTCGCGCGGGTAGCCCGAAAGCTCGGTTTCGATGCCGTAGTAGAGACTGGTCGCGACCCGTTCTGGGATCTCGAGCTCTTGCTCCATCAAGTAACGAGTGACCAAAGAACAGGTGGCGCCGATGTTTCGGCGAATGTCCAGGAAAGGGACGTTTTCCAGATCGCCGGGGGTCTGATGGTGGTCGAGGACGCCGTAGATGGGGACGCTTGAGTCAAAGGAATGTCGGCCGGTGCACGGCTGGCTGTCGACCATCACCACGGCGGCGTCGGAGGACCATTGATGTTTGCCGATGGGGACGCACTCGATGTTGAGGTAGTCGACCATCGCGCGATTTTCCGCCCGGCTGATTTCGCCGTCGTTGGTGATGAGCGTCGGCTTGCCCAGGCAGCTTTCGACCAGATGGGCCAGGCCCACCATGCTGCCGAGCGAATCGGGGTCGGGATGAACGTGCGACACGAACGTCACTGACTTGTAGGGTTCCAGACCGTTCAGGAATCGGTCCGAACGCCGGGTCACCGTCCTACAACCACTGACTCCAACTTCGGTGCTGTGGCGAGACATACGTTTCGATTGCTCCAGGCGACTCACGGCCCTCTTGTGTACACAATAGCACGATTCATGCGTTCATGTCAAGAGTAGTCTTTCCGCATTACCGCGGAATGTGAGTGGCCAACCCTCGGGATCTTCCTTGTTTCAACATTGTACGCGGCTGGTCGAGGCGTCAAGATCCATGGAACGCCGGGGGCCGTGCGGACCACGATTCGAGTTTGCTCCAAACCTCAGGCGGCACGGGCAAAACGGAAAGTCGGCTGATGCGGATGAGATCCCAGCTGACAAGGCTCGGATCGCTCTTCATTTCGGCCAAAGTCACGGGCCTGGGCCAGCGCCGGACGGCCTTGACGGTCACAATCGCTTGGTCGTCGGGCCCGGCGACGACTTTCATTTCGCCGACGATCGCCTTTTCCTTGCCCGTGTGGTAAAAGAGGACGCGATCGCCCGCTTTGACGTTGCGTAAGTGCTTCAGGGCAGTGTTGTTCGCCACGCCGTCCCACGCGGTTTCGCCGTCGGCCAGGAGCTGGTCGAAGCTGTAGCAGCTTGGCTCCTGTTTGAACAACCAGCCCCCCGGAGGCGCTTCGGCCATCGGCAATCTCGCTACGATCGCTACTTTCGGCCCGTAGTTGGGCCCTCCAATCGTAGCATTCCCCGGCGCGGTTCGCAATGGGCGAACGCACCGCCCGCCCCGGATTGTTGCGCAACCGGTTATGCTGTGTCGGTTTTAGAAGGGAAAAGTCCTGGAGAATCTGGGGAGCTTCCGTCTCAAGGGGCTGGGTTTCAGATCCGCCGGCTTGCGGGGAGGGGTTTCACATTCGGTGCACTACTGGCGCCTGCGGACTCGCCTTGCTGTCGGGGGTCGGTTCCAGGGCAGTAGCCGGCATGACCGCCGGCGCCGGCTCGACGAGCGTGGGTGACTGCTTCGAGAATCGGCTCTTGAGCCACATGAAGATGCCGGGCGCGATCGACAGGAAGACGACGACGATGACGACCTTCTCGACGTGTTCCTCGATCTTGAAGCCGGCGCCGAAAACGGGCGCCAGCAGGGGATTGAGGAGCGGCGGCAGGAAATAGCCGGTGAGGACCATGCTGAAGACCCAGCCGACGCCGCCGATGATGTTGAAGAAGAGGAACTGGCGATAGTCCATTCGACCGACGCCGGCGACGACCGGAGCGAAGGTGCGGACGATGGGCATGAAGCGGGCGAGGATGATGGTTTTGCCGCCGTGCCTCACGTAGAAGTCCTGAGCTTTGAGCAGATGGTCTTTGTGGAAGAGCCAGGAGTTTTCGCGGTTGAAGATTTTGGGGCCGGTGTTCCAGCCGATGGAGTAGCCGACGCTGTCGCCGACGATGGCGGAGATGGTGAGGGTGATGAGCAGCCAGTGGAGCGGCCAGGCGCCCCCGGCGGCGATCAGACCGGCGACGACCAAGAGCGAATCGCCCGGCAGGAAGAAACCGATGAGCAGGCCCGTTTCGACGAAGACGATCAGGTTCATGGCCACGAAGGCGAGGACTTGAAACTGGGGCTTGGCGAGCGTGGCCATCAACTTCTTGCTGTTGAAGAGGCTGGAGAGCAGCTCCCACCAGAAGTTGTCCTCAGCGGGAGCGGAGCCGTCGTTGGCGAAGACGGTGGTGACGGCGCAGGCGAGCCACAGGAACATCGTCCAGGCGACGAGACGCGAAAAGCGGGGGAGCCCCATGTTCAATCCCTTGAAAAGAAGCGGGGGAAAGCGCCCAGATTATCGGACGTGTCGGTTTTAGGGAAGAGCAATCCGGCGGTGCAATTCCTGGACGGCGGCGGCGGGGCCCTGCGGGTAACGGAAAATCCCCGTCCCGACGACGAGCACGTCGGCGCCCGCCTGGACCGCGGCGCTCGCCGTGGTCATGTCAATGCCGCCGTCGACTTCGAGGTCGCAGGTCGCCCCTTCTTCCATGAGGATGGCGCGCAGTCGGCGAATCCGCTCGGGACTGGTCGGGATAAACGCCTGGCCGCCGAAGCCGGGGAAGACGGTCATGCACAGGGCGACGTCGATCGATTTCACGAACGGTCGAAATTCTTCGAGGTTGTGATTGGGATTGAGGACGAGCCCGACCTTCTTGCCCGCCTTGCGAATCTGGGCGATGAGCGTCTGGGGTTGCGGCACGACTTCGAGATGAAACTGGATCGCGTCGGCACCCGCCTTGAGGAAGTCGGGGATGAACTTGGCCGGGTCCGCAACCATGAGATGGACCTCGATCGGCAGCCTGGTTCGGGGCCGAATCGCCTGAACGAGCGCGGGGCCCATGCTGAGATTGGGGACGAAGTGGCCGTCCATGACGTCGACGTGCAGTCGATTAACGCCCACAGCTTCCACCGCCTGGATTTCCTCGGCGAGTCGGCTAAAGTCGGCGGCCAGGAGCGACGGCGCGATGCGTACCATGAGCTCATCCCGGGATGGGGTAAGAATCGTTAAAGACTTGTTCCCACGTCAAATTCGATATTGGCGCCGAGCGATTCATTTCGCCTTCCGCCTGACGCAGCGCCTGCACGAAGACTCGGTCCCACATTTCGCGAATGACATCATCGGTGAGGCTCGGCGTCTCCTCCTGAATGTCGCGGATATCGTCGCGTCCGTTTTGAATCGTCGCCGCCCAGCTACGAGAGCGCTGATCGGGCTGACAAAGCCATTTAATGACGTGGGCCATGAGCCGAAGGAGCTGGCTCTTCAGAGCGCGACGTTCGGAGCGGGCCACGGCTTCGATTAACTCCTCCAAGCCCAACGACGCTTCGCGCAGATTCCCCGCGGCCAGGTGATCGGCGATCGCCTGGGCGGTCTTGTAAGGAGACGCGGTCGCCAATTGTTGCCAGGTCATGGATCGTGCTCGTATCGTTTCGCCGTACCAACGCATTCTACTTCACGAGCTTCTCGAGCGCCTTGAGTACGTTGGGCGAATCGGTGTCGTTGGGGTCGACGAACGCGAAGTTGGCGACGACCTTCCCCTTGTTCGCCAGCAGAATCGTGATCGCGATCTGATCGTTGAGGCCGTAGGTTTCGGGACCGGCTTTCTTGCCGTCGAGACACACGCTCGCCGGCACCTGCAGGTTCAGCGATTTCTCCGCACGTGTGAGGAAGGCGATCATCTCCTCGGCATCGTCGCTCAGAAAGACGACCTGAGCGAAGAGCTTGTCATGCGTGGCGGCGGCCTCGTCGATGGGGCGCAGCATTTTGAGGCCGGGGCGCGTCAGCCTGTGGACGAAGACCAGCAGGGTGGGCCGATCGTTCATTTCCTTGGCGAACTGGAGGACTTTGCCGGCCGGAGTCTGGATTTTGAAGTCGCGGAGCGGCGCCCCGACGGGAGGGCCGGAGGGCAGGGAATCCTGCCCGAGACACAAGGCAAGTGCAAGGAATGGAGCCATACAGAAAGCCCAGGGATGGCTATCCCTGGGAAGGAGCCGGGATAGCGACTCAATTTGCATTGACGGCGCATCCCAGGGATCGCCGTCCCTGGGCTTTCGGCGATCAAAAGTGCTTTTTCGCCAGCTCGACGACGGCGGTGAAGGCGTCGGGCGAGTGGATGGCGAGTTCCGAGAGCGATTGACGATTGAGCGCGCAGTTGGCTTTTTGTAGCCCGTGGATCAGCTGGCTGTAGCGGACGCCCCGGCTGCGGCAGGCGGCGCTGATGCGCGTGATCCACAGACGGCGAAATTCGCGTTTGCGGACCCGACGATCGCGGAATGCGTACTTTCGGCCCCGGATCAACGTGACCAGGGACTGGCGATAGAGGTTGTGGCGACCGGCCCGAAAGCCTTTGGTGAGCTGACGATGCCGCTTGCGACCCTGCGTAACCGTCTTACCGCTGCGAGCACGAACCATGACGAACTCCCGAACTTGATTTAGCTGATGTGGGCCACGTATTTGGCGGCCACGGTGCCGATTTCCGCCTTCTTGCGGCGCAGTTGACGCTTGCGTTTGCCCGTCTTGGGGCTATTTAAGTGCTTCTTGCCGGCCTGGGTGCGCTTGAGCTTGCCTCCCGCCGACACGCGAAAGCGTTTCTTGGACGCTTTGTGGGTCTTCTGCTTCGTCATCGCACGTCTCCAAACCGTCCGAAAAGATTTCAAATCGGCAATTTATCCTGGATCTTCCTCCAGGAAGCATGTAGTATAGGAAAAGTTCAAATCGTCGTCTGTATCGAATTCCGAATTTGTTTGGATTCGTCATCTCCAGCTTGAACACACGAAGCGACCTGAAACTTCGCGTTTTGTGTCCCTCCAAACGAGGCGCCTTCTATAAGAGAGCACGCCCCATGCTCGTTCCGGTTACCGATTCCTCGCCGTCACTGAAGATCGCCATGACGCTCCACCAGGCCGGCAAACGTGCCGAAGCGGAACAAATGTATCGGCAACTCGTTGCCGAGAATCCCCGACTCGCCGAGGCCTGGCATCTCCTGGGCGTCTCGCTCCATCAACGCGGCGAGCACGCCCAGGCTCGGCCCATGATTGAACAGGCGCTCGCCATCGGGCCCCCCAGTCCCATTTATTGGACCCATCTGGGAATCGTGTGCCGGGCGCTGCACGATCTGCCAGCTGCCGAGCACGCGTATCGCCAGGTCTTGGCGCTGACGCCGGGATCGGTCGAGGCGCTCAACAACCTCGGCAACGTCTACTGCGACCTCGGACGTCTCGCCGAAGCGAAGGAAACCTACCGCCGAGCGCTGACGCTCCGGCCCGACTTTCACCTCGCGCTCAACAATCTCGGCAAGATCCTGCAGGACGAAGGCGATCTCCAGGCGGCGCTGCCCCTGTTCGAACGGGCGACAACGGTCAAACCCGAGTACCTTTCGGCCTGGACCAATCTCGCGAATAATCTGTTGCAGCGAGGCCAACTCGACCAGGCCGAGCAGGTCTTTCGCGGCATCCTCACGCGTGACCCGAACAACGTCGGAGCGGCGTTTAACCTGGGCAATCTGCTGCAGCAGAAATTGCAACTGGACGATGCGTACGCGTTGTACCAGATCGCCCTCGCCGGGAAGCCCGACTATCCCCTCGCGCTGGGGGGAGCTTATTTCGTCCGGCAACAGATGGCATGTTGGGACGACGCTGCCTCCTGGGATCAGGGAGTACGCGACGCACAGTCGGCCAGCCGAGAAGCTAGCTTTTCGCCTTATTTTTTGCTGGCCACCAATCTCGATCCCAGTTTCGAACGCCGGGCGGCCGAGCAGTTCGCACGCCGATTCCAGTCGATCCAGCCGCTTCCGGCGGCGCCTCGGCCCAAGAATCCCAGGCGGCGCATCGGCTATCTCTCGGCGGACTTCCGCGAACATTCCATGGGTTACCTCATGGGCGAACTGTTCGAACAGCACGATCCCGAGCGCTTCGAAACGTTGGCCTTCTCGATCGGCCCGCAGGGAGATTCGCCGCTGCGCCAGCGTTTCCGCGGCTCGTGCTCGGCGTTCGTCGATCTGGTGCTCCTCGCGCCCGAAGCCGCCGCTCGCAGGATTCAGAACGAGCATCTCGACCTGCTTGTCGATCTGAACGGCTACACCAGCCTGGCTCGGCCGCAGATCCTCGCGTATCGCCCCGCGCCGGTGCAGATCCAGTGGCTCGGCTACCCGGGAACGATGGGCGCCTCGTTCATCGATCATCTCTTCGCCGACGACGTGCTCATTCCCGCAGGCGACGAAGGTCACTACGCGGAGAAGGTCGTGCGGCTGCCGGGCTGCTACCAGATCAACGACCGTCAGCGGCACACCGATCCCCAGACGCCGACGCGTGCGGAGTGCGGGCTGCCGGCAACGGGCGTGGTCTTCGCGAATTTCAACCAGTCGTTCAAGATTCAACCGGCGATGTTCGCGGCCTGGATGCGAATCGTGCAGCGCATTCCCGGCAGCGTGCTGTGGCTTCTGGAGAGCAATCCGTGGGCGCGGGAGAATCTGAGGACCTCGGCCAGGGCCGCGGGCGTCGATCCGGCTCGGCTCGTTTTCGCGCCTCCTTTGCCAAACGCGCAGCATCTGGCGCGGTATCGGCACGTCGATCTCGTGCTGGATACATTCCCCTACACGTCGCATTCCAGCGGCAGCGATGCGTTGTGGATGGGCTGCCCACTCGTCACCCTTGTCGGCGACACGTTCGCCTCGCGGGTGGCCGGCAGCTTGGTCACGCATGCCGGCGTCCCCGAGCTGGCGACGAAGTCGCTGGAGGCGTTCGAAACGCTCGCTGTCCGCTTGGCCGAAAACGATTCGGCAAGGCAGCAGATGCAGGCCCGGCTGGTGAGCGGGCGCGCGACGTCGACGTTATTCGATACGCCCCGATTCGTGCGCGGACTCGAGGCGGCTTACGAGGCGATCCTCTCATGATGCGTTGCGCGATGTTGCTCTTTTTGAGTGCGTCCCTTGCTTCGGCCCAGGAGCCCCGGCGGATTTACCTGCTGCATTCGGGCGTACACATTCTGCCCGCTCCCCCGGACAAGAACTTCGGCGCCCGCCTCCTCTTCGAGCGCCTCCGGGAACGCGGCATCGCCGAGCGCGATCTCATCGTCATGGACTGTCCCTTCCCGCAGGCGTCCGACCTCGACCCGCTCCCCAAGGAAGGAATCTCGATGTTCCTCGACTCGATGAATCTCGATTCCAAGGCGGCGCTGGACGGCTATGTGCGGCTACATCAGACGCTGGTGAAGCATGGCGTGAAGAAAGAGGACAAACTGATCTGGGTCGGGTACAGCGCCGGCGGCCAGATGGGCCTGTCGATGGCGGGATTGGCCGACCGGCATGCCCAGATTCCGGCGCTGGCGGGGACGTCGGCCTGGCCTCTCGACATCGTGGTGACGCTGGGGACGCCGATCGGTACGAATCACGCTCCGAAAGAGGTCCGCGTGCGTCAGTATTTCTCGTACGGCGACCGCATCGTGGAATTGCTCACGGTCAGCAAGAAGTTGGTCGCCAGTTACGGCGGCAAGCACGAGATTCGCTTCTTTTCGCCCAACCTGGGCGAGAATGCCATCGCCCGACGTTTTGAGGGACTGGAGCATCCCGAATGGATCTGGAACCCGCGCGTGCTCGACCGAATCGTGCGCGAAGCGAAGGGAATCGACGGGCCCGTGCAGGTCAACGGGCTATCGCCGGGCCGCGACTTGAGTGCGGCGCTCTTGCGGGCGGTGGAGAAGCAGACGAAGGTCCTGGTTCAAGATGTGCTGCCGTGAGCCCGCAGCGCAAGCAAGAAAACCCTGAATGCCGCGTGGCCTGTCGACAATGTTGCGACTGCGCGAGATCATCCTTGCTTGCGCTGCGGGCTCCCAGGTGACGGTTCACAGCGATTAGGGCACGGTTCGCCGCGCTCGAACTGCTCGACGTTGGCGAGCGTGGTCTGGGCGATGTTGGTGAGCGCCTCGTCGGTGAGGAACGCCTGATGTCCGGTGATGAGCACGTTGGGAAACGTCAGAAGCCGGGCGAGTAAATCGTCGCCCAGGACGCGTCCGGAGAGATCCTCGAAGAAGACGCCTTCCTCCTCCTCGTAGACGTCCATGCCGAGCCAGCCGAGCGTCCCCTCCTTGAGAGCGGCGATGACGGCGGCGGTGTCGATGAGTCCGCCTCGACTCGTGTTGATGAGCATCGCGCCCGGCTTCATCAGCGCCAGCGTCCGCTCGTTGATCAAGTAATGCGTTTGCGGCGTCAGCGGACAGTGCAGGCTGAGGATATCGGAGCGGCGCAGCACCTCTTCAAACGCGACCTGCTCGGCGCCCAGCGCCTGGCATTCCACATTGTGCGCGACGTCGAACACGAGCACTTTGCAACCGAAACCCAGCAGGATGCGCACGAGGATGACGCCGATGCGCCCGGTACCGACGACGCCCACGGTCTTGCCGAACAGATCGAACCCGGCCAAGCCGTCGATGGCGAAGTTCCCTTCACGGACGCGGTTGAAGGCTTTGTGATACTTGCGATTGAGCGTGAGCATCATGCCGACCGCGAACTCGGCGACCGCGTAGGGCGAATACGCCGGGACGCGCACGACCGTGAGCCCATGCTTTTGGGCGGCGGCGAGATCGACGTTGTTGAAGCCCGCGCAGCGCAGCGCGATGAGTTGGACGCCGAGCCCCGCCAGCCCGGCGACGACTTCGGCATTGATGTCGTCGTTGACGAAGGCGCAGACCGCGCGAAACCCCTCGGCCAGCTTGACCGTCTGCGGGCTGAGCCGGGGTTCCAGGTAATGGAGTTGATGATGGGCCGCACTGTTGGCGGCGTTGAAATGGGCCCGGTCGTACGCCTTGGCGCCGAAGAACGCGATCTTCATCTCGTCCCCTGAAAGTTCAAGAATTAGCCACAGAGAGCACAGAGGACTCAGAGAAATAGGACGCCGTGTTTTCTTCGATTCCTCTGAGTTCTCTGTGCCCTCTGTGGCTAATTCTTATTTCTTAAATCCCACGGCGGTAGTTGCGGCGTTTGCGGCCGAAGACCGGCACCTGCTTCTTTTCTTCCGCCGGCTCCGACGTCGTCTCGATCCGTTTGCGAAACGCCTCGAAGCCCTGAATCTCTTCCGCATCGAGCTGCTTGTTGATGAACGTCTCGATGTTCGTCAGCAACTCGCCCTGCTCCGGCGTCACGAACGCGATGGCGATGCCGTCCTTGCCCATGCGGCCCGTGCGGCCGATGCGGTGGACGTAATTTTCCGGGTCGATCGGCAAATCGTAATTGATGATGTGCGAGATGCCCGTCACGTCGATGCCGCGTCCCACCACGTCGGTAGCGACCAGCAGTTCGATCTTCGCCGCCCGGAATCGCTGCATCACCTTCTCGCGCTGCGCCTGCTCCATGTCGCCGTGCATGACGCCCGCGGGCATGTCGTGATTCTTGAGGTCTTCGTAAAGTTCCTGGGCCCAGCGCTTGCGTTCGCAGAAGATGATGCACTGCTTTGGCTTCTCGCGTTCGAGGACGAGCTTGAGCAGATCGAACTTCCGCTCCTTGTCGACGGTGATGTAGGTCTGGCGAATCTTCTCGACCGTGATGCGCTTGGGCGCGAGGTTGATGTGGATCGGCTTGACCATGTAACGCGTGGCCAGTTTGAGCACGGTCTCGGGCAACGTGGCCGAGAGGAGCAACGTCTGCCGACGCGCGGGGCAGCGGCGCAGGATGCGTTCGATATCGGGACGGAAACCGATGTCGAGCATGCGATCCGCCTCGTCGAGCACGACATAGCGCACGTTGCTGAAGTTGAGCGTGCCGCGGGCGAGATGGTCGAGCACCCGGCCCGGCGTGCCGACGGCGATGGAGAGTCCGGCGCGGACGGCGTCGATCTGCCCCTTGATGCGTTGACCGCCGTAAATGGCGACGGTCTTGCATTGCGGTTCGGGAGTGAGTTTGCGCGCCTCCTCGACGACTTGCGACACGAGTTCGCGCGTCGGCACAAGGATGATCGCCTGCGGGCCCGGGGCTTCGCCCGGCTGCCAGGAATTCAGGAATGGCAGGAGAAACGCCGCGGTCTTGCCGGTGCCGGTTTGGGCCTGGCCGATCACGTCGCGATTGATGAGGGCGCGGGGGATAAGGTACGCTTGAATCGGCGTCGGCTTGAGGTAGCCGACCTTGGCGACAGTTTCCTGAAGTGCCGGGCGAAGTGCAATGTCTGCGAAAGTTTGCGGACGTTCCAT
Source organism: Gemmatales bacterium (assembly GCA_038217425.1). GTDB lineage: Bacteria > Planctomycetota > Planctomycetia > Gemmatales > Gemmataceae > JAIEPT01. The sequence goes on along the minus strand of JBBQPM010000183.1, from coordinate 769 downwards.
CGGTGGTGTGAGTCCTAACCTACTTGTACGAGAAAGATTACGCTAGTCCCTGCAGTTTAACGGATTCGGGCAGCGTTTGTCCAGATCACTTCGCGTGAATGTTCAGGGTGGTCGTGACCGTGTAAGTTGCCTTGAAGAGATCCAGATCCTGGGTGAGCAGCACGGTCTGCTGCAGTTTGAGTTCCGCCCAACGGCCCTGGGCCGTGTCGAAAATTCCCTGACCCTGGCTACTTTTGGCTTCGACTTTGAACTTGGCGGGGGCGCCGGTGCTGGCCTGCTGCTTGACGCTGGTCGTGAGAGCGATGCGGTGTCGGCCAGGCTCTTTCTCCGCCGCCTTGTAGGTGAAGTTCCAGTCGGTGGAAAGCCTACCGGTGGGGAGGGAGATTTCGAAGCGTTGCCGCCAGCCGGCGCCAACCTTGATGGGCGTGAGCGGCAGCGCGGGCAGGCACTGTCCCAAAAGTCGCTTGAGCCAGGGCTCGGAGAAGAGGTCGTCGGTCGAGTCGCCCTGCACGGACATCAACTCTTCCGCCTTGGCCGGCAGTTCGATGCGGGAGAACTCGCCCGCGGGGGAGATGACGCAGACGATGGCGGTATCGCTGAGTTCCTTGAGGATCGGCTGCATGGTGCGTGCGAGCGGCCCGGGCTTGGGGCCGGCGATCGGTTCAACGACGATCTTCTTGTCGCCCGTGCCGGCACTGAAGCGCGGGTTCGTGAAACGCACGACCAGCCTGGCGTACTTCTGCGCGTCAACTTTCTGGACGGTCCAGGT
>JBBQPM010000182.1:0-13982 GCA_038217425.1 Gemmatales bacterium | reverse complement strand
GTACCTGACCCCGTCCTTCTTATATGAGGTTGGCAAACTGTTGCGAATTGCGGAAACGTCGTTCATGGAAGGAGTACCCTCGCCACAATATACCCACACCTTGCAGTTCTCGCAACCGGACGCGGCCGTTCGGCTATAATGGAATGTTCCAGCGCTGCCAACCCTCCTTGAGGATGCACGGTGTTTTCGAGTTTCTTCATTCATCGGCCGATCTTCGCGTCGGTTCTCTCGATCATGGTCACGCTGGCGGGCGGCATCGCGCTCTTCTCGCTGCCGATCGCGCAATATCCCGACATCACGCCGCCCACCGTCGAGGTCTCTGCGACTTATCCCGGCGCCAACGCCCAGGTGCTCGCCAACACCGTCGCCGCGCCGCTCGAACAGGAAATCAACGGCGTCGAGGGCATGCTCTACATGTCGTCGCAGTGCACCAACGACGGCTCCTACAACCTCACCGTCACCTTCAACCACGGCGTCGATCTCAACGTCGCCCAGATCCTCGTGCAGAACAAAGTCACCCTCGCGCAGCCCAAGCTCCCCGATCTCGTCAAACGCCGAGGCGTCGCCGTCAAGAAGAAATCGCCTAGCGTCCTCATGATCGTCAATCTCTTCTACCCGCAAGACTCGGCACGCGCGGCGCAGAAGCACGAGGATCAAAACATCTTCCTCAGTAACTACGCCACCATCCAGATCAAGGACGAACTCTCGCGCCTCAACGGCGTCGGCGACATCACCTTCCTGGGCCAGCGCGATTACAGCATGCGGCTCTGGCTCGATCCCAAGGAAATGAACCTACGGCAACTCTCGGCCACCGACATCACCCGCGCCATCGAGGAGAACAACATCCAGGTTGCGGCGGGACAACTCGGGCAACCCCCCGCCGCCACCGGGCAAGTCTTTCAGTTCACGATGAGCACGCTGGGCCGACTCAAGGACATCAGCGAGTTTCAGGACATCATCATCCGCACCGACGAACAGGGCCGACTCGTGCGCATGGGGGACGTCGCCCGCATCGAACTTGCCGCCCAAAATTACGACCAGGTCTGCACCCTCAACGGCCAACCCTCCGTCGCCATGTCGATCTACCAACTCCCCGGCTCCAACGCCCTCGATACCGCGAAGGGCGTACGCAAAAAAATCGACGAGCTGAAGGCCAAGTCGCACAACGGCATCGAGTTCGCCATCGTCTACGACACCACCCCCTTCATCAATCAGTCGATCCACGAAGTCTTCAAGACGCTGCGCGACGCAGTCATTCTGGTCGCCGTCGTCGTGCTCCTCTTCCTGCAAAACTGGCGCTCGGCCGTCATTCCGCTGGTCGCCGTCCCCGTGGCCATCATCGGCACCTTCGGCGTCATGGCGGCGTTCGGTTTCAGTCTCAACAACCTCACGCTCTTCGGCCTGGTGCTCGCCATCGGCATCGTCGTCGACGACGCCATCGTCGTCGTCGAAGCCGTCGAACATCATCTGGAACTGGGCCTGTCCCCCACCGAGGCGACGCTCGAGGCGATGCGCCAGGTCTCGGGGCCCGTCATCGCGGTAGGGCTGGTGCTGAGCGCCGTGTTCGTGCCGTGCGCCTTCATCGCGGGCATCACCGGGCAGTTCTTTCGCCAGTTCGCGCTGACGATCGCGGTCAGCACGCTGATCTCCGCGTTCAACTCGCTCACGCTCAGCCCGGCGCTGACGGCGCTGCTCCTCAAGCCGCGCGCCCACGGAGCGAGTGCGCCGCCGTTGCCGCGGCTGGCGTTCCCGCTCATCGCCCTGTGGATCGGCTGGGAATACCTCGGCCATCATCTCGCCGGGCTCCATGCGTACCTGCCGCCGGGACTGCCCGACTGGACGTTGCCGATCGCCGGAGGCGTGGTCCTCGCGGGCTTCGCCTGGGTTTTCGCGAAGGCCGCCAATCTGCTGCTCGCCAAGCTCTTTCACGCCTTCAACGTCTTCTTCAACTGGGCCACCGACGCCTACGTCCGCGCCGTCGGGGTCCTTCTGGGGCTCAGCGTCGTCGTCCTGGGCGTCTACGGACTTCTTCTGGTAGCTACCTATTTCGTCTTTAACGTCGTCCCCAAGGGATTCATCCCGGCACAGGACAAGGGGTATCTGCTCGTCAATGTGATGCTCCCCGATTCGGCGTCGCTGCAGCGGACGCAAGAGGTCATGAAGGACATCGAGGCGCTCGCGCACGAAACGCCGGGGGTCAAGAACACAGTCGCCGTCGCCGGGCAGTCGATCTTGCTCGCCGCCAACGCGTCCAACTTCGGCGCCATGTACGTGATGCTCGACGACTTCGACGCGCGTCTGGATCCCAGCCTGCATGGCGACGCCATCGCGCGCAGGCTCGAAACGCTGTTACAAGACAAGATCGGCGAAGGGCAGGTCAACGTCTTTTCCGCGCCGCCCCTCGAAGGCCTGGGGACGGCGGGGGGCTTCAAGATCATCGTCCAGGATCGCAGCGGCGGCGGCGATGACGGCAGCCTGAACGAACTCGAAAAAACCGCCGCGGACGCGGTGCTGCGCGGCGAACAAATCCCTGAACTGCAAAATCTCTTCACCAGCTTCCGCGCCAACACTCCCTGGCTCTATCTCGACATCGACCGCGATCGCGTCAAATCGCTCGGGCTCACGATGAACGAGGTCTTCCGCGTGCTGCAAACCCAACTCGGGTCGCTCTACGTCAACGACTTTAACAAGTACGGGCGAACCTGGCAGGTCATCGTGCAGGCGTCGCCCGAATACCGTCGTCAGATCGGCGACATCATGCAGATCCCTATCCGCAGCGAAGGCGGAAAGTCGGTCCCGCTCGCCAACATCATGCAGGCCAAGAGCGTCAGCGGCCCGGTGCTCCTCCTGCGCTACAACTTGTATCCCGCGGCCGCGGTCAACGTCAGCGCCGCCCCGGGCGTCAGTTCCGGCGACGCCATCGGACATACCGAACAACTCCTGCAGACCGACCTGGGGCGCTCGATGCGGCTCGAATGGACCGAGCTGGCACTCCTCCAGCTGCAGACCGGCAACACCGCCCTCAAGATCTTCTTCCTCGCCGTCGTCCTGGTTTTCCTAGTGCTTGCCGCACAGTATGAAAGCTGGACGCTGCCGCTCGCGGTCATTCTGGTGGTGCCGATGTGCCTGCTCTGCTCCATTGTCGGCGTGATGATGGCCCGACTCGACGTCAACATCTTCACGCAGGTCGGGTTCGTGGTTCTCGTGGGCCTGGCGTGTAAGAACTCGATTTTGATCGTCGAGTTTGCCAAGGTGCGCCGCGAGGAGGGCGCCTCCGCATATCGCGCCACGCTCGACGCCTGTGCACTTCGGCTTCGGCCCATCATCATGACGTCACTGGCGTTCATCCTGGGCGTGGTGCCGCTGGTGATTTCCGAAGGCGCCGGGGCCGAGATGCGGCGCACGCTCGGCATCGCCGTCTTCGCGGGGATGCTCGGCGTGACGCTGTTCGGCATCTTCTTGACGCCGGTCTTTTACTACGTGATTCAGCGCTGGGCGGATGGGAAAGAGAAGCCGGGCTCAAATGCCCCAGCGCTGGAGCAATGGTCGGGCGTCCGTGAGGTCGGCGAGTAGCACATCGGGCCGATGCGGCGCCAGTTCGTCCGTGGAATGCTGCCCGGTGGCGACGGCGACGACCTTGGCGCCGATCGCGCGGGCGCACTGCACGTCCAACGGCGTGTCGCCGATCACCCAGATTTGCTCGGGCTGCACATGCCGACCGACGTGATGATGAATCTGGCCAAGGGCTTCGCGGGCAACGTCGTCGCGTTCGAAGTGCAGATCGCCGAAGCCGCCGAACGCGAAATAATCGAACAGCTTGAAATGCCCGAGTTTCACCTGCGCCCCGGAGCGGACGTTGCCAGTGAGGAGGCCGATCTTCACCTGGTCATGGAGCCGCAGACGGTCGAGGAGTTCGACGACTCCGGGCAGCACTCGCCCCTGATTATGGGTGAGCGTGTGGGGCAATCGGCGCAGGTAGCCGGCGAAGATTTTGTCGAGATTGTCCTGCGAATGATCGATCTCGTGCGCCTTGAAGAGGTCGCGAATGATGGCCCGATCGGTACGTCCCGCGTAGGGGATCGAACTTCGCAGCGCGATGCCGAAATCCTCGGCGAGGGCGGTTTCCAGGGCCGCCTTGCCTGCGCCGCCGCTGGCGAGGAGCGTGCCGTCAATATCGAAAAGACATACGATCATGGGGTTATCGTACGAGGCGGGGGGAGGATTTGTAGAGCGTTTTGAGGTAGCACATTCGGGTCGTTCCGATTACGATAATCGGAAGAATCGATAAAACTGCTGCACGGAACGCGCTCGGCGTTCGTCATAATTCTGCCAGGCCACGTAAATCCGTTGGAGACGGTCATGTTAATCACACGCTCCGCAGTCCTCGCCGGTCTCGTGCTCGCTGCATCCGTCGGTGTCGCGCAGACGCCGGCCCAGGAACTCGCCAAGCTCAATTTGATCACCGGTGAATCCTCCATGCAGGGTCTGCTGCAGGAACTCGTCAAAGATAAGGCCCGCGCCAAGAAGCTGATTGCCGAGGGCGTGACCTGGACCAAGGAAAAAGAGAAGCTCAGCTACAATCTCGCCTACGTGCTCGGCCTCGTCGCCGGCGAAGAGAAAGACCTGGCCTCCTGCGAAAAATTGCTGCGCGTCTGCACCGATGCCGGCGCCCGCATGCAGAGCCCGCGCCGGCTCATCCAGGCGTACGGCGTGCTCATCGAGGTCTTCTACGAAAACCGCAAATACCAGGACAGCGCCCGCATCTGCACCGAATTCCTCAACCTTAAAACCGAAGACGACCGCGAACGCGTCGTCAAGCACGCCGTCCCCGCGCCCGATCACGACATCGATTTCGTCGACGATGGCCGATTCGACGTCACCAAGAACGTCAAGCCCGGCGTGAAACGGCTCCTCGTCAAATCGATCGCCAAGCTCGGCAAACACGATCAGGCGCTCAAACTCACCGACGAGATCATCCAGGATTTCGATCACTGGCAGGAACGCCAGCTCAAGGCCTGGGTGTTGCACGAGGCGGGCAAGTTCGAAGGCTCCGCCAAGGCCTACGAAGACGTCGTCGAACGCATCAGCCGGGATCGCGACCTCGAACCCGACGAGCGCGAAGTCTACGTCGAGCGGATGCGATACATCATGAGTAGCGTTTACGTCGACATGAAACGGATCGACAAGGCGGGCGAAGTGTTGCAAACCCTGCTCGCCAACAAGCCCGAGAATCCCAGCTACAACAACGATCTCGGCTACATCTGGGCCGACAACGACATGAACCTTGAGACTGCGGAGAAGATGGTCCTCAAGGCGCTCGAGATCGATCGCAAGCTGCGCAAGTCCCGCAAGGTCGATCCCGAAGACGATCATGACAACGGCGCCTATCTGGACAGCCTGGCCTGGGTCTATTACAAGCAGAAGCGCTACCCCGAGGCGAAGAAGGTCATGCTCGAGGCGCTCAAGGACAAGTCGAGCCAGCACATCGAAATCTACGACCACCTGGGCGACATCTGCTGGGCGATGAACGAAAAAGAAGAGGCGTTCGCGGCGTGGCGCAAGGGCCTGGAGCACGTCACCGATAGCCGACGGGACATCGAACGTAAGAAGCTCGTGGAAGAGAAACTCAAACGGAAGTAAACCGCGAAAGCCCAGGGATGGCTATCCCTGAGGGCCGTCCCAGGGTTAGCCATCCCTGGGCTTTCGTAAGAAAGTAGAAATATGCTCCGCATCCTGATACTCCTGCTGATCGCTCCAGCCGCCTCGGCGCAGGCGCCCAAGAGCTATCCCGTCCCCTACAAGCTTTCCAACACGCAGCACATCGTCGTCCGCGTCAAGATCAACGGCCAGGGCCCGCTCAACATGGTCATCGACACCGGCTGTCCGGTGCTCTTGATTTCCAAGGAAGGGGCCAAGAAGGTCGGGCTCGATCCGAAGCAGCTCCTCGTCAAACTCGAGAAACTCGATTTTGAAGGGGGCCTGTCGATGGATCAGGTTCCCGCGGTCCTGAGCACGCCGTTCCAGATCGAGGGGATGAACGCGATGGGACTGCCCGGCGTGGAGTTGCACGGCCTGATGGGAGCCAGCGTGATTGCCAAGGTCCGCATGGAGATCGACCTCACGCGCGACCGCATGATCTGGACGCCGACGGGTTTTGAACCGAAGCAACCAAAGACGGGGGGCAAGAGCGGCTCGACGGGCCTCGAGATGGTGGGGACGCTGATGAAGGTGATGAGCGTGTTCGCGGGCATCAAGCCGGCCCCGCCGCCCGTGCCGCGCGGATTCTGGGGCATGCAGCTCGAGGAACGCGACGGCAAGCTGCAGGTCTCCTCAGTCCTACCAAAGGGCCCCGCGGAGTCGGCGGGCATTCAGGCGGGCGACGTCGTCACGGAAATCGAGGGCAAGAAGATGCAGTCGCTCGCCGACTTTCAGGCACGCACCGCCCGGCAAGTCTCCGGTTTCACGGTCCGCGTGCAGATCCAGCGCGCCGGCGAGTCCAAGGCCCTCAAGATGGTCCTGGGCGAGGGGCTGTAGAATCGATCAGAACGCTACTCCGGATACCGCGGCTGCGGCTTCTCCCATTTCGCGTCGTACTCGATCGAAAAGATCTGCTGGATCCGTTCCGCTCTGCCGCCCGATTGATCGTGCAACACCTCCAGCGCCTTGCGAATCTTCTCCAGACGCGGGTCGTTCGCCGCGGCGCTAGAGTCTTTACCGCGATGGATGCGATCCAGGATCGCGGCCAGGTCGAGCAGTCGGCAACGGGCCTCCAGAAAGAACGAGTCGAGCGCCTTGGGTGCGGGGAGCGGATTCATGACGTGCCTCACGGATGTGGCGCGTAGCGCCGGCGGGTTTCCAGGGTGATGAGCTGATTGAGATTGCCGCTACGGAAGCCTTCCAGGTCGAGCGTCACGTAACGAAACCCGAGTTCCTTGAGCTTCGACGCCAGTCCTTCGCGAACCGCAGCGTCGGCGAAGCGTGCGAGTTCGGTCGTCGGCACCTCGACGCGCGCCAGCTCGCCTTCGTGGAGTCGTACCCGGCATTCGCGGATACCGAGCGTCTTCAGGTACGCCTCGGCCCGTTCGACTCGGCCGGTCCGTTCCGGCGTCACGGCCAGTCCAGGCGCCAGGCGGCTCGACAGGCACGGCGACGCCGGCTTGTCCCACGTCGGCAAATGCCAGTGCTGCGCCAACGCGCGAACCTCGGCTTTCGTCAGGTTCGCCTCGAGCAGCGGATGGCGCACATGATGTTCTGCGGCCGCGGTCAGGCCCGGACGGTAGTCGCCCATGTCGTCGACGTTGGCTCCGCTGCAGATGGTCTCGATGCCGACTTCCGGCAGAAATTGCTCGATGCGGGCGTAGAGTTCGCTCTTGCAGAAGTAGCAGCGGGCACCGTCGTTCTTCAGATAATCGGGGTTGGCGAACTCTTCGGTCTTCACGATGTGATGGCGAATGCCGATCCGCGTGGCAAGCGATTGCGCCTCCGCGAGTTCCGAGCGCGGGACGCTGGGGCTATCCGCAGTGACGGCGAGAGCGTTTTCACCGAGCGCCAAAAACGCGGCCTGGGCGACGACGGTGGAATCGATGCCGCCGCTGAAGGCGACGACGACGCGCCGCATTTGCCCGAGGATTTCGAGCAACCGGTCGCGTTTCGCCAACAGGGGTGCGGAGAGTTCATTCATCATGGTTCATTCTACCGCGGATGCAGCAAGTCCGCCAGGATCTCGAGACTGTCGACGAGCCGAGGTCCCGGCCGGCTGAAGTACGCCGAGCCGTCGACGAGGTGTACTCGGCCGCTCTGCACGCAGGGCAGGTCGCGCCATCCGGATTGGGCTTCGAGAATCGGCACGTCCTGTTGCGTGCGCTCCGCGGAGTAGCCGCAGCATGCGAGGATCATGACGTCGGGTTGCGCATCCAGGATTTCTTGCCAGGAGAGCATGCGCGAGCGCTCGCCCGCCTTCGAAAGCAATTCGCGACCGCCAGCCCACTCGACGAGTTCCGGACTCCAGTGCCCGCACGAGAATGGCGGATCGATCCACTCGAGCAGGACTACGCCCAGTTTGGGCAGCGGGCTGGTGCGCTGACGCACCCGGGCGATGCGGTCTTCCAGACTTCGTACGTATTTCTTCCCAAAATCGGCGACGCCTGCCAGGGAACCGACTGCTCGGATCGACTCCAAAACTTGAGCCATGTTGGTCGGTTCGAGTTCCACGATGCGCGGGCGGCGCGGCAACCGGCATGCCGCGGCTTCGACTTCTTCCGTCGCGACGGCACAGACGTCGCACAACGTCTGCGTCACGATCAAGTCGGGATCGAGACTTTCGAGCATCTCGAAATCGAGCGAGTAAAGCGCACGCTGCGACGTGAGCTTCTCGCGCACCAGGGCGTCGATCTCCCGGCTGGTGGCATCGATCGGAATGAGTGTCCGGGTTACCTTCGGCAGAGCGCGCACGAACGCGGGCTCGTCGCATTCGTGCGTGACGCCGACGAGCTGCCGCTCCAGGCCGAGGCCGCAGACGATCTCGGTGGCGCTGGGGAGTAACGAGACGATGCGCATGGGACGTGCTCCATCTGTATCGGCCATCGGGTCTACATTCCCGAGGTATTTTGGACGAGCCGGCGTAACTCGAGGACAAATCGGGCGAGTTCGGCGCGGAGCGCTTTCCAGGTTTCGTCGAGGTTGTAGAGGGATGCGGTTTTGCCGCTCTTTTCGAGGGCGAACGCGAGTTGAAACGCGGTCGAGGGGCCGAAGTTGCCGATGCTTCCTTTCAGGGCGTGGGCCTTGCGATACAGCCCTGCCGGGTCACGCGCCGCGACCGCCTCTTCCAGATCGTTTTCGAGAGTCGGAACGGCGTCGAGGAAAAGCTGCCCGAGTTCGCGCAGGAGATCCCAGTCCCCCTGCACGCGCGCCAAGGCCGATTGCGGGTCGAGGGCGCTCGATTGACTTGAGGCGATTTCACTCGCGGTCGGCCTGTGGTCCGACACCGGCGCCAGTTCGCCGATTAGGACAAACAAGGCGGCCGCATCCAGCGGCTTGGAGAGGTAGCCGTCGCAGCCCGCCGACAGACAGCGTTCTTCATCGCCCTTGAGTGCGTGGGCGGTCAAGGCAATGATCGGGATTCGGCCCCCCTGGACGTTTTCGACCTCGCGAATTTTCTGCGTCGCCTCCAGTCCGTCCATCTCCGGCATTTGCACGTCCATGAGGATGAGGTCGAAGTGCTGGCGACGCCAAAGATCCAGCGCCTCGAGACCATTGTTGGCGACGATGACGTGATGGCCTCGTTTTTCGAGCAGACGCGAGACGAGCTTCTGATTGACGGGCTGATCCTCAGCAATGAGGATCTGCAAGGGCCTGTGTTCGCGGTCGGGGGGTTGCGCCGGCGCATGTTCCGACGGCGTCTCGGGCGCGATCGCATCGGTCAGCGCAGATTGAAGCTCGAGCGGTCCTGCCGGTTTGATCAGGTAAGAAACGACGGCCAACTCGCGCCAGCGGACCAGATCGCCCGGCTGATGAACGGCGCTCAGCATGAGAATCACCGCGCCGACGCCCACGTTGTTTCGGCGAATCTGCTGCAGCATGGCGTAGCTCTCGCCGCCGGTCATGTGCGCGTCGAGCAGCAAGAAGCGAAACGGCTGAGCGAGATCGGAAGCCCCCAGGGCGAGCGTGTACCCTTGCGTGACGGAACTCGCCGGCGCCGGCTTCATGCCCCAGGCGGCGAACGTCTGGCAAAGACTCTGCCGCTGACCGTCGTGCTCGTCGATGACCAGAATGCTCGCTCCTGCGAGCGCCGGAACGCGAACGTTCGTTGCTGGCGCCAGCGCCGCCGCGGGTTGCGGCAGGGTGAAGAAAAACGTGCTCCCCTGGCCCGGTTCGCTCTGGACCTCCAGCTGCGCACCCATCATCCGCACCAGGCGTGCGGAAATCGTGAGGCCCAGGCCCGTGCCCCCATAGCGACGCGTCGTCGAACCGTCGGCCTGTTCGAAGGCCAGGAAGATCGATTGCTGCCGCTCCTTCGGAATGCCGATCCCCGTGTCGCGAATCGAGAAGCGGTAGCCCCCTTCGCCCCGCGCCACGCTGAGACTCACCTCTCCCTTCTCGGTGAACTTGATGGCGTTCCCCAGCAGATTGACGAGAACTTGCCGCAGGCGAAGTTCATCGGTCAGGAGCACGTCGTAGAGATGCGGATCGATCTCCAGCAAGAGGACCACCCCCTTGCGATGGGCAAGGGCGGCCAGCGTTTTGAGCGTTTCGCCCAGCATTTTGCGGAGCGAGAGGTTCGCCAACTCCAGCGTCAGGCGGTCCGCCTCGATCTTGGAGAAATCGAGGATCTCGTTGATCGTCGATAGCAGCGAGTCGGCGGATTGCTTGACCAGCGAAAGGTACTCGCGCTGTTCGGGCGTGAGCGGCGTGTCGAGCGCGAGTTCCGTCATGCCGATGATGCCGTTCATCGGCGTGCGAATCTCGTGGCTCATGTTGGCCAGAAACGCGCTCTTGATGCGATTGGCGCGCTGCACGGCCTCCAGCTGCTCGATGTTCAGTAGCGCCGCGGAACCGAGCTTGGAGAAGATGTCGAGCACTTCTTGCAAATGCTGCGGGATTTCACGGCCGCTGAACATCGAGAGCACGCCCTGAATGCGACCCTGACTGAGGAGCGGAAAGCCGACGAACCCGACGACTCGCTCCAAAAAGCTCCAGGCGGAATGACCCTGAATATCGTTGGTCGCGATCTTGGACTTCGTGAGTACGATATGTTCGACCAGATCCAGGCAGGCGGCCACGGGAAGCCCCGCTGCCTGGGGCCCCAGATTCGAAACTAGCTTTAGCCCGGTGGACTGCATGAGCCAAAGCTGCGCATGGTCGGCGCCGAACTTCTCCACGAGCGTCGACGTCAAAAGATGCGCGACTTCCCCCGGGCTGCGGCACGCGAAGAGTTCCTGATAGGTCTGATTCACCATGAGGATGTCGCGGTTGGCAGTTTCGGTGAGCGTCTTGGCGTCACGCAGCGCCTCCTCGGCGAGCCAGCGCGACGTGATGTCGATGTGCGCCGCCACCGCGCCGCCTTGCGGCACCCGGAGCGGCGCCGCCGACAATAAGTACCAACGCTTCTTCGACGGGCTGGGACAGGCATACTCCAGGTCAAACCCGTCCAGTCGCCCCTCGAGAACGCCGCGCAGCCCGGCTTCCGCCTCGCTCGCCTTTTCGCTGAACTTTCCGTATGCATGACGGCACACTTCCAGGTAATTGCGATCCACTCCGCTGCGCTTCGAGTCCTTGAGGCCGTTCTCGCGCGCGAATTGCGTCCACGCCGCGTTGACGGCGATGATCTTGCCCCGCGCGTCCAGCACCGCGATGTGCGCCGGCAACGAGTCGAGAATCGCCTTCTTGAGCGTCTCCGAGCCGCGCAACGCGATGTCCGCCATCACCTGCGCGGAAATGTCCTGGCAAATCACCAAGACGTGACTCACCTTCCCGGCGTCGTCCAGTAACGGCACCTTCCGCGTATGCAGCGCGCGCGGGCCCACCTTCTTCGAAATCTCCTCATCCAGAATCTCCGTCATCCGTCCCGATTGCACGACTTTCAAATCGGTAACGCGCGACTTCGCGCTCTCCTCGCGATCCCACACGTCCAGGTCGGTCTTGCCGAGCACGTTCTCACGCGGTCGGCCGAACATCGACTCGCTTTCCTTGTTCCACATCGTGATGCGGTACTCGTCGCGGACGTCCTTGACGTACATCCCCAAGGGAATGTTCTCGAAAATGTTGTCCAGGAACTGCCGCGAACGTTCGAGTTCGCGCTCGATTTCGATTCGTTCGGAGATATCGCGCGAATTGAAGATCAGCGTCGACGCCCCCGATCCGTCGACGTATCCCTGAATCAGACTTCCCAGCACGCACCACGTCCCGTCCGCGCGAATCACGCTGTGCTGCATGAAATACGCGTGACCGGGCGTCGCCAAGGCGCGCTCGCAGAGTTCTTTGAGCTGGGGCACGTCTTTCGGCAACACCAAGCTGAAGCGGTTTTGGCCCAGCAGATCTGCCGGCGCGTAGCCGAGAAGTTCCACCGAGGGGCTGACGAAGAGCACGTTGCCCTGCGCGTCGATCCGTTCGATGACGTCGGCGCCGTTCTCGATGAGTTGGCGATAGAGTTGCTCGCGACTCTGCAGTTCCTGTTGAAACTTCTTGCGATCGTCGATGTTCTGAATCTGCGCCACGAAGTGAACCAGCTTCCCCTGCGCATCGCGAACCGCGGAGACGCTGAGCAGGATCCAGACGGTTTCCCCGGTTTTCTTGAGGTAGCGCTTCTCCATGTGGTAATGGGTGATTTCGCCCGCGAGCATTTGGCGGGCGAACTGCAGATCGCACTCCAGATCGTCGGGATGCGTGATGGCCTGGAAGTCCCGCGCGATAAGTTCCTCGGACGTGTAGCCGACAATGGCGCACAGGCTCGAGTTGACGCGGAGGAAGCGTCCGTCGGTGGCGACCAGGGCCATGCCGATGGCGGAGAATTCGAAGGCGTCTCGGAAGCGCAAATCGCTCTCGCGCAATTTCTCTTCTGCCTCGGCGAGTCGCCGGAAGTGCTCTTCGCTGCGCACGAACTTCGCGCGCGCCCGCATCAAGCCAAGTGCCAAGACGAGGAGGATTACCGGGTAGAGAACGAGCAGGAGCGGTTCGGCATCGGGTCCGCGCACGGCGCGAAACGCCTGAATTGCAAGAAGCAGTATCAGGATCGCGATCCCGAAAAACCATCCGCGGCTAAACCACGAGGAAAAAGGCGAGGGCATGCACCGCTCAGTAATTGTACGTAGAACCTTTCCCGCGGACGCCGGGAGGAGAGAAGGGGAAGATCCTGCATTACTATCTTACGCCGGAAACGAGATCTATGCCGAAGTTTCGTCGCGCCCGGCCGCGCAAACGCTACGAATCGCCTCGAGCAGACGCGGGCCGTTCATTTCGGTCTTGCAGAAAAATTCGTTGGCGCCCGCCCGCAGCAGCTCCGCCGCGATGTCGTCGGAAACACTGGCTGAGAGCGCGAGGATCGGCACGCGGGCATCGCGGCTGCGGATCTGTTTGAGCAGGTGCAGGCCGTCGCCTTCGGCCAGCTGGTAATCGAGCAGAATCAAGTGGATCGGCTGGTCGGCGAACTTCGCCAGCGCTTCTTGCTCCCCCTTGGCCCAATGAATTTCGAACGTCGGCTGACTCGACTTCTTGAGCCAAAACGACACCAGGCGATGCTGGACGACGTCGTCCTCGACGTGCAACGTACGGATAACGTCGGCAGCCATGGCAGAACCTCGGGGCGCGAAACGCCGTCAAGAAGTCAGGCTCGAAGAAGCGGCAATCGTCCGGGAATGTCGTACAAAATGAGCGGTACAGATAACAGCTTAACGTGAAGTCGGGCGCGGATAAAGGGGATTTGGCGAAAAACTACCGAATTCCGGACGCCGTTCGCGCCGCGGAACAATTTTAGGCGTGTCCGATGAATCCTGGACTATCCGACGCGCGCATCGAGTCGCGCCAGGATTTCGAGCGGGGGCGCCGGTTTGTATTGCCGCAAATCCGCGACGGTCGGATTGAACACAAAACCGACGACCTGAAACGCCTCGGGATTGGCGACCGCTTGCCGGAGAAACTCCCGAAACTGCTCCATCGTATCGAACGCGATCATCGGGCTCGACGCCTCGAGCCCCGAGCTGCGCAAGAACGGCGCCGGCGAAAAGCCCTCCAGGAAGAGCGGCACGAGATGGCCGCCGGGAACTTGCTGCATAAGCAGGCCGTGTCCGTTCAAACCGCGTGGCGTCAAGATCGGGAACGACGGATCGCTGAACATGGGGGGATCCTCATGCGGTGAAGTCGCTTATCCAAATCCAAGGCACACGATTCGGCTGAAATTCTTTACCCATGTCTGCAACTGCGGGGGCGAGACAAAGTGTCTGGCCTACCCCTGAAATGGCTGTGGTGCCGCGGCGCGTCGATAGGGGTTG
>JBBQPM010000181.1:0-13997 GCA_038217425.1 Gemmatales bacterium | reverse complement strand
CACGATCACGCTCGCCGTGACGTGGGGCCTGACCAAGGCGCGCGATACCAAGAACGTCGTCGAGATCGGGCAGCTCGCGGGCGTCGTCGAGGCGTTCAAGTCGAAGTACGAATTTTATCCCTCCAGCAAAATCATGATCGGCCGAAACCAATCCGCTCTCGATGCAGAGTCGCAGCGAGCGTGGAGCAAAATGTATCCGACCATGTCCCAGACCGACTGGAATCAGACCAACGCCGCCCTGGTGCCGACCACTCCCATCACGCTGACGGGGGATCAGGCCATGGTCTTTTTTCTGGGAGGCTTCCAGGAGGGGGGCAGCGCGACCAATCCGCCCGTCTTCAAAGGGTTTTCGACCAACCCCAAGAATCCGACCGACTTCTCGGCTCCCTGCACCAAGCCGTTCGGCTTCAACGGCGCGCAACTTCGCTTCATGGGAAGCAATTTCTTCGGCTACAACGACGCCTACGATATCCCCTACGCATTTTTTAGCAAGGGCCTGCAAACCACAAGCCAGTGGCGAGCGACCGACTGCAGCACCCTTCCCGGCTCTCCCACGCCTTACTTTCAACAGTCGGGAACGGTGTTCAATTACTTCAAGGGATTCCAGATCATCTCCGCGGGCGAAGACAAGGTCTTCGGACCGGGCGGCGCGTACAACCTGACCAATCCCGCCGTCAGCGGGCCAGGGTTCGACGACCGCGTCAACTTCCGCGAACCAAAGGTCGGCGTCAAGTAAGGAATGCACCCATGACTCGAAACTCCCGATCCGGTTTCACCCTCGTCGAAATCCTCGTCGTCGTCGCCATCCTCGGCGTCCTGGCGGCGACCATTTCCATCGCCGCCCTAGCCATGATGGGCAACGCCCGCCGCACGAGCACCGACGTCACCATCAAGACTGTCAAGATGATGCTCGACGCACGCTGGAAAGAAGTGCAGGACGAGGCCGACAAGGACGTGCGGCCCGATGCGATCCTCACCCAGGCCGGCGGTCATCCCGAACGCGCCAAACTCCTTTGGCGGAAAATTCGCCTGCTGGAGGCGTTCCCGGTCAACTACAACGAGATCAATAACTGCTACGCGTCCGGCTTCACGAGTTTGATCACCCAGGGGAAACTCCGGCGCTACAACGCGTCGTATCGGCGGGCGCTCGCGGCGCGGTCCGGCGGCAGTCCCAACTGGGTCAGCGAATCCTCCGCCTGCCTGGTCATCGCCCTCGCCGGGCAAAACGTCAACCTCGATCAGCTCGACGCCAACGTTATCAAGGATCTCGACGGCGATCAACTCAAGGAAATCAGCGACGGCTGGGGCAAGGCGATCGCCTTCTTCCGCTTCCCGACCAACTATCCCCCGCTGCAAAATCAGAAGCCCAACGCGCCGAGCCCGAATCCGCTCTACGACCCGACCTGGACAGGCCGATCGGCATTCACGACGCAGATTCACAAGCTCGATCCGGGCCTCTACACCGTCCCCGTCTTGGTGTCGGGAGGAGCCGATGAGCAACTCGGTCTCACGCCCAACGTCTCGGCTCCCTTCGACACGCTGTCCGTAAGCTCGGCCACGCACGTGGAAGACAATCGCTTCAGTTTCCTGATCGGAGGCGCCCCATGAGCAATGCTGACACCAGGCGAGCGGGGGACGTTAGTCCTCCGGTACGTCAAGCAGGTTTGAGATTTGATGCTGCCGGTACTTCCTTGCATGCGTGCAACACGTACCGGGGGACTTTCGTCCCCCGCTCGCCAAATTCAGTTCGCAGCGGCATGACGCTGATCGAACTGCTCGTCGTCATCGGCATCGTCGCCTTGCTCGCGGGGATGGCGATCACCTTCCTGCCGGCGCTCAGCAGCACCAATCGCGGCGCCCAGGGTGCTTCCCAGCTTCAGGGCTGGCTGCAGACCGCGAAGGTGATGGCTGCCCGCGATCGCAAACCGCGCGGCCTGCGCATCATCCCCGACGCCAGCGGACTCGTTGCCACTCGGTGTCAGTTCGTACTGGCCCCCGAAGTCTTCGCCATGGGGCAGGTCTACACTCCCGATCCGAGCAACCTTTCGCTGGTCGCTTTTCAGTTTGCCCCAACGAGCACTCCCGTGCTCACCTCCGAAGTCCAGATCGACGACATCCTTGAAGTGTACGGCGGCGGGGCGCCGCATCGAATTACGGGCGTCTCCACCTCCACCATCTCCTTAGCTCCCACGTCGCCGCTTCCTTATGCCATTCCCCAGTCGGGCCTGACCTCCGGGGGTTCGCCCAACTACAAGATCACGCGCATGCCGCGCATCGCCGACGAACAGGAGCTGGAACTGCCCAAGAACATCGTCATCAACCTGCGGACCAACGACGCCTCGATCACCAATCGGCCGCTCCCCAGAAATTTCGTGAACGGCCAGCAGGTATTCGACATCACCTTCGGGCCGCGCGGCGACCTCCAGGAATTCGTGGGCGGGGCCTACCTGTACGTGCACGAGTGGGATCCTACGAAGCCGCTCGACGCCTGCATGCGGAACGGTTCGCCGACCATCGTGACCGTGAACGCCCAGACGGGACGTATCGCGTCGTACCCGGCGGACATCACACTGGGCACGGGACCGTTCGGGTTTCGCGACATTTATGCGTTGTGCAAACAATAAAGGAACGGTGCGGAGATGATTGCGATCCGACCCAACGTTATGACCTCGCGTCGCGGCACTTCGCTCGTTGAAGTCCTCGCCGCCATGTTCATCATGACCATCGGCATGCTGTCGCTGCTCGCGCTATTCCCGCTGGCCCTGTTCCGCATGGAACAGGCGCTGCGCGACGAGCGCGCCTCGCAGGCGGCGCAGCAGGCGGCCGCGATCGCCGGCATTCGCGATTTTCGGCATGATTCTAGCCTCACCAGTTGGTTTCGCAGTCCCGCTCCGGGCACGACTCCCGACGCGGTCGACGGCTACCCCAGCTACGGCGTCTTCCTCGATCCTATCGGATATCGCAATGCGGTTGGCGGGCCTTCACAGGATTACGTCGGCAGCACGATCGGGCCCAGAATGATTCGTCGAACGTCGCCAGCCGCGATTCCGTCGAGCAGTCGGCCCCTCGTCAATACCTGGTTCACGCTCGCCGACGAACTGCAGTTCGACCAGACGGGCAACCCCGCCAGCGTCACCGGGTCGCCCACCACGTTCAAGAAGGAAGTGAACTTTTCGTGGGCGTATCTGGTGCAGCGCCCCGATTTCGCCAACGAGAGCGTCGTCGACTGCACGGCCGTCATCTATCACCGCCGACCGGAGTTGAGCGCGACCATCACGCTGCCCGAGTACAACTTCGTGGGCGCCGCCATCGACGTGAACGCCAACACGATTTCGCTGCCAATCGGCGCCGGGCTGCCCAAAATCAAGTCGGGCGACTGGTTCCTGGATTGCACTTCGAGTTCCGCGAGCGCCAGCGGCGCCAACATCCCGGCGCCCCATGCGAAGTTCTACCGCGTCCTGGGCGTCCGCGAAATCTCCGGCTCGCTCCTCGTCGAACTGAACGGGCCCATCACCGGTTTCGGCAACCGTACTACCGGCGACTTTATCTTCATGGAGTCGGTCTACGACGTCGTGCCGCTCGGAACGGGGCGCATCCCATGAAAAATACTTCGGCGAAAGCCCAGGGATGGCTATCCCTGAGGCATTTCCCAGGGATAGCCATCCCTGGGCTTTCGAGAAAACGACCGCTTCCGAGGAGATCCCCATGAAACGCCAGGCCTTCACGCTCATCGAATTGCTCGTCTCCATGACGGTCACGATCTTCATCATGCTGCTCCTGACCCAGGCGTTCGGCACCGGCATCGAGACGTTTCAAACGCTGCAAAGCACCGCGCGCCTGCAGGGGGAACTGCGCTCCGTCGGCGCCCTGCTCAAGGGGGATCTCGAGCAGAGCCATTTCGACGGCGCCCACAAACTCAGCGACAGTACCTTCTGGACCGCGCCGCCGCGCGATGGGTTCTTCGCCCTACGCCAGGGGAGCGGCTCGGCAACGCTGGGGCAGGGGACGGATCAGCTGAACGTCGCCACCGCGACCAATCACGTGCTGCATTTTTCGAGTCGCCTCAAGGGGAATCGCCGAGACAGCTTTTACTTCGCCCAGACGTTTCTCAACGGCAGCGTTATTCCGGCGCAAACGAATATCTGCAATCTGCCCGACGATAGTTTGCAGTCCAACGCCAACGTCCCGACCATCGGATCGCAGTGGGCGGAGATCGCGTACTTCGTCGGTCCCTCGTCCGCCTCGCCCGGTCGGCAGGCGCTCTACCGCGCTCAAATCATGGTCTTCGGCGACAACGCGATTCACACGAGCCGGCCGCCGAATCAGAATCCGTTCGACGCGTTACATGCTCAGACGTATGGAGCGTTTGCAACCCAGATCTATACCGACCCCGACGGCCAGCAAAAACTCTGGTTTTGCACGCCGAAAGATCTGGCAAGCGGTAAACGCAGCCTGAATCCCGCCGGCCTTCTGACGGGCGGCAACGTCCTGGATCGCACTCGTTCGACCCTGATCCTCGACAACGTCCTGTCGTTCCAGGTGCAGGTGCTGACCGCCAGCGCCAGCGGCGTGCTCGATCAGACCTTCAAGGATCTCGCGTCGTTCGATTCGACCGTCAGCAGCGGCAGCAGCAGCGGTCCCCCGAATTTCGTCATCAAGGCCGTCAAGATCACCGTCCGCGGTTTCGATCCGCTCAAGGAACAAACTCGGCAGCTCACGACGATTCACGAACTGTAGCGACTTCTTCGTTTAACGCTCGCGCGGTCCTTTGTGAGCGCTAAACGAAAACGGAGAGAGTCCCATGATTCGCAAGATCCACCCCCAACCTCAGCGCCGCGGCGTCGTCATGATCGTCGTCGTCGTGATGCTCGCGTTCTTCTCCGTCGTCGCCCTCGGCTTCGTCATCTTTGCCGAATCCGAAGCGACCACCGCGAGCTACAGCAGGCAAGCCTCCGCGCCCCACATGCCCGACGTCCATCCGGATCTGCTCGCCAGCCAGCTCATCGCGCAACTCCTCTACGGCACGACGGACCCCTCCTCGTGCCTGCGCGGACTCAGCCTAAGTGAAAATATGTACGGATTCGCCGGCGGCTGCATCCCCTTCAACGGCATGGGGCGACTCGAGCATACGCCGGCCGGCTTCACGTTGACGAATTTCCAGGCCATCAACCCGATCCGCTTTTTCGGCGACCCGAGCCTGAGGCCCGTCGAGAAGCACCTCAACGCGCCGTACACGTACCCGGATCTCAACAACATTCTGCTGGCCGCTGTCACTGCCGACGGTCGCGTGCTCATTCAATCGGCGCATCGTCCCTGGACTGGCGTCAATCTCTCCAGCACGACCGCCGACGATAAATACCGCACGCTTCGGCCGCACCGTTCGTATCATCCGCAATTTCCGCTCCCCGCGGACGCTGGCGGCGACGTCAAGAATCTTTCCTGGGGACTCGGCGCCAACGGCGGACTCAACGACAGCTACTGGATAGATATCGGCGGGCCCGTCCACACCGCCCCCGATGGCCGAAAGTATAAGGCGCTCTACGCCATCCTGCTCACCTCTCTCGACAATCGCCTCAACCTCGCCGTCACCGGCAACCATTTCGACCCGGTCACCAACGGCCACGCTTCCGGCCCTGGACTGGGACGCCATGAAATCAACCTCGGCAAGGCGTTCGCGGATCCCTCCGTTCTCGCGGCGATCCTGGGGAAGCGCTACGGCTCCGACACGGTCCCCAGTGCGCCGCTCGGCACGGTCTCCGCGCCGGTCTACGCCGCCACCGATTTCAACATGGATTTGACCGCCGTCAAGGTCGCGCTCCCCGTCGCCGGCGATAAGTCGGTCTTCCCCACCTACGACGCGAAGTTCGTCTCGGGCAAAAACGTCCCCCCGCGCGCCAATCATCCGCTCGGCTTCTCGCACCGCTTCCCGGTGGGCGACGACGTCCCCAAGCTCTCCGCCGCCGAGATCGAGGTGCTGCTCCGCTACGGCGATACTGGCAGCAGCGCCTTCACTTCCATCATGCCCGGATTGCTCGGCACGACGAACTGGTCCGATCGGAAAGCCCGGCAACTCATCACGACGCTCTCCAGCAGTCTCGACCGTCCGGGTTGGGCGCCGATGTTCAAGGGGGATCTCAGCATGGCCTCCGATTACAAGATGAGGCAGAGCGATACGTTTCCCAAGTCGCTGGTCAAACCGACGATCACGTATGCGCCCGGCGCCCCGCCGGCGCCCGCGGGCGACTTCTCGCCCGATTGGCAATCGACGCCCCTGGCGCGCGTCGACGTCAATCGCAAGCTGCGCGACTACCCCGCAGTCAACTCCATGGGAGTCTTTGATCTCACCGTCAGCGCCGACCAAACCAAATACGACGACGCGACCAGGGACCGCAGGAAACTCGCCCAGGACATTTACGATCGCTTCGTCGTCGCCACCGGCGCGCTGACGAAACTCGCGGGCTTACCGCCGACCGACGACAACTACCGCGCGAATCGTTACCTCGCTCAACTGGCGATCAACATCGTCGATTACATCGATGCCGACGAGTATTCCACGACGTGGCTTTGGAATTCCCCGGCCCACGGGCAGAACCAGACTCCGGTTCCGGAAGATTACGTGATCGGCACGGAACTCCCCAAGGTCGTCATCAACGAAGCGTACAGCCAACTCGACAACGATCCCAAAGACGTCGACGCCAACAAGAAGGCGACGTTTTACTTGAACAATACGTGGGTCGAACTCTTCAACCCGCTGCCGACGGGGCACGACGTCACGCTGATCCGCAACAATGAGGCCGCGTACCGTCTGCTCGTGGTCAAAAAAGGTACGCCCGTGGGGGCCGACCCGCTGGGAGCCGTTGCCAAGGCGGACATCGTCACGGAAGTGATCGATTGGGAGGCCGACGCGAACGAACCGCAGGCGAAGAAGGTCATTTCCGGCGACAAGCAGGACAAGAATCAAAAGAGCAGTCCGCCCGTCAACACGGATACGGCCTATTTCTATCTATTGGGCCCCAAGGCGGCGACGTTCGTGCCCGGAAACGATCCGAAGATCGCCGATGGAACGACCACCGGCTTTCTAACGCACGCCACGCCTTTGCTGAGCCGCAATATTCCCGACCCGGCCGCCCTCGATCTTCTGGATCCGTTCATGCTGGTGCTGCAGCGTTTGGCGAATCCGGATTTGCCGCACAACGACGCGACCGCCGACATCGGGAATTTGGCCAAGCCCTACAATCCCTACGTCACCATCGACTTCATCGAAGAAGTCAAGGTGAACGACAATCGCGCGTTCGACAAGGACGATCAGATCGCGGACGCCAAAAAGCCGACCGACTTCGTCTCGACGGGACGGCTGCAACCTTATGTCGCCAAGAGTGAAGACCAGAAGCCCCTCACGCAAGGCACGGATCAACCGAAGCACACCTTCGGCGAACTCAACCGCTCGACCAACAATCACTACGATCAGGCCAATTTCAAACTCACCTGGCTCGTACATCTGGATCGCCAACTGCAAAGCATCGTCGAGCTGAAGTACGCCTCGGCACAGCCGATGCATCTACTCACGCAGAAATTCTGGGACGGCTCCCAGTTCCATCAACACCTCGCCCACTGGGACAAGGAAGATGCGCTGCTTTTCCGGTCCCTGGAACTCTTGACCGTGGGCGACCGCACGCCCAACAACGTGCTGCACGGCCAGGTCTCAGGGAAGATTAACCCGAACGAGATCTGGGACGTGGAAATCCTGAGAGCCCTGCTCGACGCTCAGCCCAACAGTCACTTTACCGACGCCGACGTCGATGCGCTTTTTACGGCGATCAATAGTCGGCGCGACGCCGGCCAGCCGCAGCCGAACGCGAATAGCAAGCCGTTCATGGGATTCGGCGCGGGCGTGTACGCCGCTCCCCCGGCGAGTTCCCGGGGCGTCAGCAGCGGCATGTCGTCCACCATGTTCGGACTGGCGCCGCCGTCGGGACCGGGGACGCATCCGTTCTTCAGTAAGGGCGACCAGATGCTCGGCAAGGCGCTGAACAACATCACCTTCACGAGCAACACGTTTGCCCTCTGGGCCACGGTCGGCTTCTTCGAAGTCACCGACGATACCGTGGTTCCCCCCAGGCTCGGCGAGGAGCTGAATCGCAAGGACAATCGCCACATTCGCCATCGGTTTTTCGCGGTTATCGATCGGACGGAGATGATCTACGTGCAGGGGCAGACGAATAAGATGGTGTCGGCGGGGAGCACCGACACGATCACAGTGAACAGCATGACGCCGCTCGGCCAGCCGCCTGTATTCCGACCGGGAATGATGGTCGAGGTCGGCGCCCAGAACGGCACGACGCTCGAAGTCGTCATCGTGAAAAGCGCCGCCGGCAACTCGTTTACCGCGGACTTCCAGAACACGCATCCGTCGGGAACGCCGATCCTGGTGCGCGGCTACGCGGGCCCGGTGCCGCGCTACGACGTCACGAAGGACAACAAGGTGGTGCCGCACTTCAGCGTGATTGAATAAAATCCGAGCCGGAAGCGTGAGCGACGATCTTGAAGTATACAGTGCGCGGCGCCATGTGAGATATCGATAAGCCCAACGGGTGAGGTACTCCGAACCCTTGGGATGAACCCAAACGACCGCTGGATCCCAGGGGTTCGGAGTACCTCACCCGCTGGGCTTACATCCTCGTAAGGGGAATCATCCCTCGACGCGGTTGCGGCCGAGGTTCTTGGCTTCGTAGAGTTTCTCATCCGCCCGGCGAATCAGGTCGATCGGCGTGATGTTCGGCTCGCCGGCGGTGATCGTCACGCCGCCGCTGATCGTCACCGTGTACGTCTTATCCTCATAGGTGAACGGCGTCTGGCCGACCACGGCGAGCAAGCGCTGGGCGAGCTGGATGGCGCCGTCGCGCGCGGTTTCCGGGAGCACGATCGCGAACTCTTCGCCGCCGTAGCGAGCGAACAACTCTTCCTTACGAATATTGCCCTTGATGCGGGCCGAGAGTTCGCGCAGGGTGAAGTCGCCCCCCAGGTGGCCGAGCTTTTCGTTGATGTCCTTGAAGCGGTCGATATCGATCATGACCAGCGACAGGGGTCGGTCGTAACGGCTGGAGCGGGCGAGTTCGCGGTCGAGGAACTCCATGAAGTAGCGTTTGTTGTGGATGTCGGTGAGGGCGTCGAGGATGGTGAGGCGGTAGATTTCTTCGTGGTACTCGGATTCGACGTTGCCGCCCATGAGGAAACGGTAGATGCAATTGCCGACGCGGAGGTAATCGCCGTCCTTGAGTTTGCACATGGAGGCGGGGATGTCGTTGACGTAGGTGCCGTTGGTGCTTTGCAGATCGACGGCGTAGAAGCCGTCGGCGCCGGGCTGGATGCGGGCGTGTCGGCGCGAGACGGAATGGTCGTTGATGCGGATTTCGCAGTCGCTGCCTCGGCCGATGACGGTGGGGGCTTCGCCGAGGGTGTAGCGGGTGCCCATGCCGGGGCCGGTCGGATAAATGTGGACCAGGCACGCAGGCCGATTGGACATGGAGATAGGCCGTTCGGGCGCGGTGATCCACGTTTCCGTGACCTTATCGAGGCGGTCTTGCGGCTGCTTGGGGAAGGTGATGTCCATGAAGGTTAGATCTCGGGCCTGGAGGTTCTCGAGGCTCACTACAAGTTTAGTCCACAACCCAGGCAGACGCAATTCTTTCCGGGGAAAATCGGGCAGCAAACGTTCAGTGCGCGTCGAGGCGTGCGCGAATCCCCTGCCAGACGTCTCCGATCACCTTCTGCGCCGCCGCCTGCATCAGGCCCGTCGGCGCCAGCTTCAATAAACCGCCGAGCCTGGTCACTTCCGCGGACCATTCGACGAGCGTGCCAGCTTCGCTAGCGGCCAACGTCATCCGGGCCGCCACTTCCGCGGAACTTCCAATACCCTTGCTCGTGACGGCGTAATGAATCTCGTTCTCCGGGGCGGCGCCGCGCCGCAGTTCCACGTCGATGGCGCCGCGCACGAAGGAAAACCCGGGACGCACCGTGCAGCCGGCGCGCTCGGGCGTCGGCCCCTCCGCCGGGGTCGAGTCGGGAATCGAGCCGGTGAGGAATCCCGCGTCGCCGAGCTTGGCGCGCGCCTGCTCGATTGGGACGCTCAGTTGTTGTTGGCCGTTGAATCGCATGGGACGCGCCTTTCGGGTTTCGCTATCCTCATTATTGCCAACCGGGCCAAAACCTCAAGGCTGGAGATCGAGATGCACAATCCCGCACAGATGGTTACGCGCCTGGGCGACGTCGCGATCGACAAGGTCCCCTGGGGCACGCTGCAGTGGTTCGCGAACGCCAAGCTGATGCCGGGCGCCCAGCAAACGCTCGGGTTTTGCCATCTGCTGCCGGGCAAGGGGAACCCGCTCCACTACCATCCCGATTGCGAGGAGATCCTGCACGTCGTGCACGGCTTCGGCAAACATAGTCTCGACGACCAGTGGGTCGCACTCCAGGCCGGCTCGACGATTCGCATCCCCGCGGGCGTGAAACACAAGCTCGTCAACGAATCGAGCGAGACGATGATCGTCTGGATGTGCTTCTCGTCGGGCGATCGGCAGACGGTCTTCCTGGAGGATTTCTAGGATGTTCCGCATCCGCAGCGAAGCTCGGCCCAACGCCGTCGAGCGCGATCCGACGATCTGGATCCTCGAAGACGACGCCCGCGCCAACGTGCTGGAGGTTTGGCCCGCGCTGGGGTTCAACGCCTTCCGCTGGGCCGCGTCCGAAGAGGAAATGCTCTTCTGTGATCCGCTCTTGTTCGACGACGGCCGACCTTCGCGCAGCGGTTTTCCGATTCTCTTCCCGTTCCCGAATCGCATCCGCGACGGCCGATATTCGTGGAACGGTCGCGATTACGTGCTGCCGCTCAACGACCCCGCCGGCAAGAACGCGATCCACGGCTTCGTCCACGTCGCGCACTGGAAGGTCGTCGAGACTCACGCGGACCAAAGTCGCGCCTCGATCACCGGCGAAGTCCGTTCGGAGGATCTGCCGGGCTTCGCACAGAAATGGCCTGCGGGCTTCGTGCTGCGGGTGAACTACACGTTGCGCGTCGACGGGTTGGACGTGGCGATTCAGCTGCGCAATCCGGCTGCGGAGCCGCTGCCCTGGGGCCTGGGATTTCATCCGTACTTTCGCGTGGAGGCGGACGCCGAGATCGAGTGCCCCGCGACGACGCACTGGGACCTGGTCGAGAATTTGCCGACCGGCGCGGTCGCCGAACTGCCGGCGCACAAGGATTTGCGGACCGCGAAACGATTCGCCGAGCTGCAGCTCGACGACCTCTACGGCGGCGTGACCGGAGCGTTGGGGACGATTCGGACGCGCGGTCGAAGGTTGGAGGTGACGACGTCGCCGGACTTTATCTACGCGGTGTTGTTTACGCCGCCGCATCGGGAAGCGATCTGTCTGGAACCGTACACCTGCGTCACGGATGCCATCCATATAGCCGACGGCGGCTGGCGCACGTTGGCGTCGGGCGAAGAGTGGTCGGGCTTTGTGCGCATGCAAGTTTTCCCTTCGGAAAGCCCAGGGATGGCTATCCCTGGGGAAGCGCCCGCGACGTAATCTGACCGTCTGAAACGAGGATACTATTTACTCAAGTCTCCCCAGGGATAGCCATCCCTGGGCTTTCACAGGATTTATCATGGCCAAAGAATCGCAGCTCAAGCAAGTTCTGGACAGCGGCATCGTCGCCATCGTCCGCTCGCAAGATAGCGCCCAACTCGTCGAAGTGGTCCGCGCGCTCGCCGACGGCGGCGTGCGCACCATCGAAATCACCATGACCGTCCCCGGCGCCCTCGACGTCCTTCGTCAGGTCCGCGCCGCGCTCGGCGATCAGGTGCTGCTCGGCGCCGGCACCATCCTCGATACCGAAACCGCGCGCATGGCGATCCTCGCCGGGGCCGAGTATCTCGTCTCGCCGACGCTCAATCTCGACGTCATTCGCATGTGCCAGCGTTACGACAAGCTCATCATGCCGGGCGCCTTTACGCCGACGGAGATCCTCGCGGCCTGGGAAGCGGGCGCCGACATCGTCAAGGTCTTCCCCGCCGAGGTCGTCGGCCCCGCGTACTTCAAGGCGCTGCGCGGCCCGTTGCCGCAAATCCGCGTCATGCCGACCGGCGGCGTCGATCTCACCACCGCCCTGGATTTCCTCAAGGCCGGCGCCTGCTGCCTGGGCATCGGCAGCCAACTCGTCGAGCCCAAGGCGATCGCCGAGCGCAACTTCGACCGCATCCGCGACCTCGCCCGGCAGTACGCCGACATCGTGCGCAAGTTCAAGGCGGCCTCGTAGAGCGGTTCCCTTACGGCTGGATTAACCCCGCTCGCCGCCAATCGGCCGTGCGCTCCACGGGAACGAAGAACGAGTTGAGCGGTGCATCTCCCGCGGCAATCGGCCGGAGTCGGCCCGCGACGCCGCGATAGCGCGCGTAGTCGTGCTCAGCCAGGAACGTCGGGCACGCGCCCCCCTCCGCCATCACGATCGGCCGATGCCGGGCGATGGTTTCCTGCAACCCCAGGAGTACGTCGAGTTCGGAACCTTCGACGTCGATTTTGACGGCGCCCGGCGCGAGGTTGAGATCGTCGCCGCGGACAACGTCGATTTCGGAGCTGACGACGTCGAAGCCGCGTTGCCCGGTCACGTGTTCGAGCAGGAGTCGCACGTCGTCGCTGGAATGGAGGTCGCGCTCGTTGAGCGCTCCGAACTGGTAGAAGGGGACGCCGAGCACCACGGGGACGAAAATGCGCCGCGTGGTCGATTCGGTTCCGAGGGCCTGCAGTCGATACTCGAAGCCGGGGCCGAGGAGTTGCTGGGTTTGCCGGAGGCCAAACTCGAGCGCGCGGTTGGGCTCGAAGCTCAGGATGCGAGCGTTGGGAACGAAGGGGCGGAAGGCGAGCGCGGATTGGCCGAGGTTGGCGCCGACGTCGAGGAAGAGGTCGATCTGATCGACGAGGTGGCGGAAGCAGGCGAACTCGGGTTCGTGGAGCACGCCACGGGTGAAGCGTCTTCGGAGCCGCCAGCATTCGAAACGGTTCCACCATCCTCGGCGCTGCAGCCAGGCGCGGACGCGGAACTTAAGGCGTCTCACGGCACGCTCCAGTCGATCGGCGCGCCGCCCCAGGCGGTCAAGAGGGCGTTGGTCTTGGAGAACGGCTTGCTGCCAAGGAAACCCTTGCGCGCGGAAAGGGGCGACGGATGAGCCGACTCGAGGATCGCGTGGCGCTGGGCGTCGAGCATCGGCTTTTTGCGCTGCGCGGGTTTGCCCCAGAGCAGGAACACGAGCGGATCGAGGCGGGCGTTCAGACTGCGCAGGATCGCGTCGGTGAACGTCTCCCAGCCCCGGTTGCGATGCGACAGCGGTTCGTGAGCCCGTACCGTGAGGACGGCGTTCAGCAACAGGACGCCTTGTTTTGCCCAGGCGTCCAGGCACCCATGCCTCGGCGTCGGGACGCCGAGATCGTCACGCAATTCCTTAAAAATATTGACGAGCGACGGCGGCGGTTTGACGCCGGGCTTGACCGAGAAGCACATGCCGTGCGCCTGGCCGACGTCGTGATAGGGGTCTTGCCCCAGCAGAACGACGCGAACTTTTTCGGGCGGGGTCTGCTGCAGGGCGGCAAAGACGTCGGTTTCCGCGGGGAAGACTTGATGGCGCCGACGTTCGCCGCGGACGAAGTCGGCGAGCTCCTGGAAGTAGGGGGCGGCGGTTTCCGCCTGGAGGATCGGTTGCCACGAATCGGGGAGTTGCATGCATACGCCCTACGAAAGCCCAGCAGGGACGGCTGTCCCTGGGGATGCTGCCCCAGGGACAGCCGTCCCTGGGCTTTCGGGTTCAATACGTCTTCCCGACGACCTCGGCGATTCTGCGGATCTGGGCCATCAGCTCCAGGTATTGCTTCGGCAAGAGCGCCTGCGGGCCGTCCGAGAGCGCCTTCTCCGGACAGTTATGGACTTCGATGTGCACGCCGTCGGC
>JBBQPM010000180.1:0-14147 GCA_038217425.1 Gemmatales bacterium | reverse complement strand
ACTCAGAGCCATCCTTGGCCTCCTGTCGGAAGAGGTAGTAAGCACCCGTATTCTGACAGGAGGCCGGATTTTCCTCAACTGCAATCAAACTCAAAAGCTAGAAAAGGCAACGGCTTACGGCTTAACTTGATGCCATTCGGGTCAGGTTAAATTCGAAATTTCTTGAGAGAATTCCAGACAAAATCTATCGCCGGCACTTCCCGCGGGGTACAATCGTCCTTGGCTCTCCATGTCCCCCCGGGAGAATCGAGCATGTCCTGGCATCTCGCCCTTGCGTTTCTCGCCCTCGGCGCCGACCCTGAACCGGTCGGCGAATTGCCGCACGATCTCCTTGGCTACGTCAACGCCGCACGCTATTTCGAATATTGCCGCATCGACGTCACCGCCGACTCCCTCATGCGACTCGCCGCGCAGGAGCCAAGCGCCCCCAAGATTCACGCCCGGCAGCTGATGGCGCTGAAGACGCTCGCGGACCGTCCGGAACTGCTGCGGAAATCCGCCAAACTCGCCGAATATCGGCAAACGCTCGAGGCGATCGCCGCGGGCAAGAAGGCGCAAGATCGCGTCGGCTTCGCCCGGGATTACGCGTGCCGGGCGCTCGCCAAACTGGACGGCGTCAAGTTAGGGACGTACCAGACCCCGCCTCGAACCTGGGAGGAATCGGTACGCTGGTTCCCCAAGGAGACCACGTTCGTGGCCGGCGGCGACGTTCGCGGCATTCACGATCAACACGCCGCCCGGCACTTCATGCTGCGTCTGCAGAGCTTCATGGTCGCCCAGGCTGGCAACGAGTTTTTCAAGCTTCTGGACAAGGTCGGCAACATCCAGTTCGACCGCCTGTCGATGGCGTACGCCGAGCGCGGGGTACACGCGCCCGTGGAAGAAGCGGATCCGCTTCTGGGCGAAACGCCCCGGAAGGCGGGCGAGTGCTATTACCGGCTGACCGGCAAATTCCATCACGATTGGTTGCTGGACCTTTGGCTGGAGATCGGCGAGACGAAACTCCAGCGTGTCAAAGGCGCTCAAGGGGAGCCGATCGCGTTCCTGAAGCCGCGCTACGGCCCCTGCGTCGGGCTGGTCGGCGACACCGACATGATCTTCGCCGACGCCGACTACCGCTTGCAGAACGGTCAAGACCGCATTATGACGAGCCTGCTGACGCGCAGCGGGCAGAAGCCGAGCGTGCTGAAAGGCCCGCTCGGCGCCACGCTGAAGAAGATCCCCGCGGGCGCTTTCGCCTTCGCCGCCGGCGACATCCCCGAGGAATTGGGAAACGGCGACGTTCCCGCGCCGCGCCACATTCTTGCCCACCTGACGCGAACCCCGCACGGGACCGATTGCCGATTCGAGCTTTACATGGACGCCCCCGAAAAAGCGGCCGAACTCGCCAGGGATCTTCTGAAGAAACGCCTCGAAGGGTTGGCCGCGCTCCAGCAGTTCCAGGCGACGCTCTCCCTCGACTCCGCGCCGCTGGTCCGCACCTTGCGCGACGTGCAGCTGCGTGCGGATGACTGCCTCGTGTCCGGCAGCATCTTCGTCACCGACGACGCGATCCTCGCCGTGCCGCTCCTGTTCTTTGAAATGCTCCGCTAAATCTCCTGCAATTCGAGGTTCCGATGGCATTCGTGGGCTTATCCGAAGTCTTCCTCGTGTTACTCATGTTCGGCGGCGAGACTTTCACGGATGCCGTCTCGCTCGTCCCGACGGCGCCCTATTTCAAGAGCCGAAACGTCGAGGTCAGCCACGACAAACTCATCGACCTCGCGGGACAAAACCCGAGCGATCCCAAGACGCAGATCCTCCAGCTCGTCGCCCTCAAGGCGCTCGCGGAAGACTCAGCCAAGCTGAAAGAATCGCCCAAAATCAAGGAATATCGAGCCGTGCTCGAGGCGATCGCGCAGGGGAAAAAGGCGAAGGACCGCACCGGCTTCGCGCCGGAATACGCCCTTAAAGCACTCGCGGCGCTCGACGGCAAGCCGCTGCCGATGAAGGAATCGCCTGCCCGCGACTTCGAGCAGGGACTCTCGTGGTTCCCGAAGGAAGCGATCTTCGCCGGGCAATTCGCCAACCGCGCGACGAACGCCTCGCTGTCCGGTCGTTACCTTGCCGAGTCGTGGGACAAATTACCCGAGGGCATCGCGGAGCAGGCGTTCGGTGTTATCGAACAAATCGGCAACGTACGGATCGACCGCATTTCCTTTGCGGTTGCTCCGTCGAAGCTCGAGGGCGACCGATTTCTCGCGGTTGGAAAGAGAAGCAAAGCGCTCGAGATTTTCGTGCGCGTAACCGGACGCTTGAATACGGATTGGATGGTAGCCTATCTCCGCAAAAATGCCGACAACGTCGGCAAATTAAAAATCGACGAGACCAAAGACGAGAATGGGACGGAGCTGACTGCCATCAACCCGCATGATCATTTGTCCCTGATGTATGTCGGCGACGCCGAATTGATGATCGCAGCTTATGTCCGCGTCCGATACGCCGATCACCAGAACCTCGTTCAGAAGATGCTCGGCCTCCGGTCCGGCAAGGGCGACAACCTCCTTAAAGGCCCCCTGTCAGCCGAACTCAAGAAGCTGCCCGAGAAGACGACGGCCTTGCTGGTCGGCACGATCCCGGAGAGCGATTGGCTCACTCAAAAAGAGTTTCCCAAGCATGTCTTCAGCTACTTGAAGAGCGCCCCGCAGGGCCGCGACCTGTTCGCGGAAGTGACGCTCGGCAGCGCGGAGATCGCCGAAGGCGTGGCGAAGGATATTCTCGCCTCGCAAAAGTGGGCCCTGGGCGCGCTCGACGGCCTCAAAGCGATGCCCGGCATTCCGAACCTCGGCGCCCTGATTGCGACGCTCGAAAGTCTGCAAGTCCAGGCCAACGAGACGAAAGTTTCCGTCCGCCTCGCGATCTCCAACGACGCGATCGCCACGCTGCCGGCGCTAATGTTTCTGATCCGCGGCGGGCCGTGATTCGGCAACGGGAGCCCGCAGCGCAAGCAAGGATTATCCTTCAGGCGGTCAAGAATGATGCAAGCCCCGCGGGAGAGGTACGAACCCCTGCGATAAACGCACGCGAACGCTGGATCCCAAGGGTTCGGAGTACCTCACCCGTTGGGCTTATGAATGTCTCACTTTACCCTGCGGGCCGAATAAACTCTTGCTTGCGCCGCAGGCTCCCATTCATTTCTGAGCGACCTTCGCCGGCACCGCGTTCAGAAACAAGTCCGCAGGCCCGGCGTTCGCCAACTTCTCCTTCGCCAGCGTGAAGTAGACCAGCGCTTGCGCCTCCTGCCCCGCGAACCAGCGCTGATAGCCCGAGAGGAACAGGAGCTTGCCGCTCGCCGGGTCGGCCATCAGCGCCTCGGCGAGCGCCTGGCCTTGCTGAATCCACAGGGCGTCGGCGTACAGCTCCGCCTTGATCGGAAACTTGAGCTTCGCCCAGCCCGGCTCGAGCGTCAGCCCGCGGGCGATGCGGTCGTACGCTTCGTGATATTTCCCCAGGGCCAGCAGTGCCTGCGCGTGAAAGAAGAACGCCCGGGCGTTGTTCGGGTTGGCTTCGGTCGCCTGGCGAAACCGCTGGCCCGCCAGGCCGATCTGCTCCGCCCGGAACGCAGCGACTCCCGCCTGAAGCAGAGCGAGGCTTTCGTCGACCGGCAGCGGCTCGAGCGGCTGAACCTTCGCGGGGCCCAGTTGCGGCACAACGACCTTTTTGGGCGCCCACGGCGGAGCGACCAGATCGAGATCGACGCCCGAGGTATCGGGCTCGGGTTCGGGAACATACCGCGGACGGCTCGGCGCCAGGATGTGGATCGTCGTGGTCGATTGCACCACGCCGAACGCGGGTAGAATAGTCGGCTGCGGATAGACCAGCACCGGCCCGTAGGGGACAACGGGGTACAACGTGCCGACGGAATAGCCGGTGTTCAAGAAGCCGCCGACCTGCAGGTTGCGGCTGCGATATTGAAAGCGGACGCCGCTGGGGACGAGGACCGGCACGGGGAATTGTGCCGACGCATCCAGACCTGCGAGCAAAATTAAAAGGGCGGATGCCGTCCCGTGCCGCATCGACATGACTCGTCTCCGTGAGATAAGTCGATTATGGGGGCTGGCGCGATGAATTGCAAGCCGGGAAGTCGCTCAAAGCGGCCAGGCGCGGCCCAGGGCTTTCTTCTGCAGGGCCGTGATTTGCTCGATGCCGTGCGTGCCGAGCTTCAGAAGTCGATCGAGTTGCGCCCGCGTGAACGTCGCTTCTTCGCCGCTGCCTTGCACTTCGATGAAGGTGCCGGACCCCGTCATCACCAGGTTCATATCGACTTCGGCGTCCTTGTCCTCGACGTACTCCAGATCGAGCAATTCCTGGTCTTCGAGCAGGCCGACGCTGATGGCGGCGACGCTGTCGCGCAGGATCTCGTTGATCGGCGGAATTTTTTCTTTGAGCGAAAGGAGGGCGTCGACGAGAGCGACGAAGGCGCCGTTGATGGCCGCAGTGCGGGTGCCCCCGTCGGCTTGTAACACGTCGCAATCGAGCCACAGGGTCCGTTCGCCGAGCCGATCGAGATTGACCGCGGCACGCAGACTTCGGCCGATGAGGCGCTGGATTTCGACGGAGCGCCCGTCAACTTTGCCGGCTCGGTCGCGCGGCTTGCGGCCAAGCGTACTCCCCGGAAGCATGGCGTATTCGGCGGAAAGCCAGCCTTTGCCGCGGCCCACGAGGAACGGCGGCACCGACTCCTCGACGGCGCACGTGCACAGCACCATCGTCTGGCCCGACGATACCAGCACGCTGCCGGCCGGGGTCTTCGTGAATTTCCGCTTGAACGTCAGCGGCCTGAGTTCGTCTGCTTTTCGGCCTTGCGGTCTCATAAATACCACCTAAGAAAGGGCATGAGCCGCAGAGGCCGAGAGAGTACCGAGAAATCCACCGGTACTCCCGGCGGCGGCGCGACCCGGCTCGCCGGTACGGCTTGCCGCTCTAAGCAATCGTCACTTCGGGGCACAGATACACGTCCTGTACCGCGTTCAATAACTTCACGCCTTCCTCGATCGGCTTTTGGAACGCCTTGCGTCCCGAGATCAGGCCCATGCCGCCGGCGCGCTTGTTGATGACCGCGGTCCGCACCGCCTCGGCGAGGTCGCCCGTGCCCTTGGATTCGCCGCCCGAGTTGATCAGGCCGCAGCGCCCCATGTAGCAGTTCATGACTTGATAGCGCGTCAGGTCGATCATGTTGTCGCTCGAGAGATCCGTGTAGACCTTCTCGTCGATCTTGCCGTAGGGACTTTCCTTGGACGAGATCGCCTTGTAGCCGCCGTTATTCATCGGCATCTTCTGCTTGATGATGTCGGCCTGGATGGTGACGCCCAGGTGATTCGCCTGCCCGGTGAGGTCGGCGGAGACGTGGTAGTCCTTGTCCTTCTTGAAGGCGTCGTTGCGCAGGTAGCACCAGAGGACGGTGAACAGGCCGAGTTCGTGCGCGCGGGCGAAGGCCTCGCTCACTTCGACGATCTGCCGTTTGGAGTTCTCGGAGCCGAAGTAGATGGTCGCCCCGATGCCGACGGCGCCCATGTCGAACGCCTGATCGACCGAGCCGAACATGATCTGATCGAACTCGTTGGGATAGGTGAGGAACTCGTTGTGGTTGACCTTCACGATGAACGGGATCTTGTGGGCGTACTTGCGAGAGACGGCGCCGAGGACGCCGAGGGTCGAGGCGACGGCGTTGCAGCCCCCTTCGATGGCGAGCTTGACGATGTTCTCGCCGTCGAAGTAGATCGGGTTCTTGGCGAAGCTGGCGCCGCCGGAATGCTCGATGCCTTGATCGACGGGCAGGATCGACAGATAGCCGGTACCGCCGAGTCGGCCGGCATCGAACATCGATTGCAGGTTGCGGAGGACGACCGGCGAACGATCGGACGGCGCCCAGATGCGATCGACGTAATCGGGCCCGGGGAGGTGGAGCGTCTTGGACGGAACTTTGGCCTGGTAGCTGAGCAGCCCGGTGTCGGAACCGAGGACATCCTGGATGGCTTTGAGATTCATGATCGGCGGCCTCGTGCTGGAGAAATCATTGTTCGCCGATATCTTATGGATTCGGCTGGGCGGGGGGCGATTGTGCGGGGATTGGCCTGGCGTTTGCATCGTTCGAAATCAGAGTTTAAGTGTTCACATCAAGATAAGGAGAACGTCATGTCTACCCTCAAGGAAAAAGCCGCCGATGCGGGATCCGCCGTCGTTGACACCGCGAAAACGGTCGGCCACAAGATCGCCGAGGGAGCCGAGAAAGCCGTCAATTTCGTCAAAGAGAAAACCGGTATGGGCTGCGGTGCCGACGTCGGCGTGACCGGCATCAAGGAGAACATGAACGTGATCGCCAGCTGCGGGAAACAGGTCGGCGTCGTCGATCATCTCCAGGACGGCACCATCAAGCTGACCAAGAAGGACAGCCCCGATGGCATGCACCATTTCATCCCGTTCTCGTGGGTCGATCACGTCGATAACCACGTCCACCTGACGAAAAACTCCGTGGAAGCGGAAGCGGGCTGGAAGAACGACGCGGCCTCCTGCGGCTGCTAAACGCAATCGTGAGAAGCTCGCTTCTCATGAGGGCCCGTTCCTGCGAAGGAGCGGGCCTTTTTCGTGCGCAGCTTACCCATTTTAATGTTCCGCGCGGAACATCAGTTCACTAACCGGCAAACTCATCTAACAGTCCGCGCACCTGGTCGACCAATTTCAAGCAGTGTTCCAGCGCCACCGGGCCGTGCTTGCGCGCGATCAGGCGGATAGCTTCCGCGAGTTGCAAGCTCGCCTCCGCGGCCGCCGGGTCGCTCTCCGTCCCTTGCAACCCCTGACGCAGTTGGTCCATCACCTGAGCGGGCGCGGCGCCCCCGGCGGATAACGATTCCGACATCGATTCACTCGCCATCAGCGCGGCGCCCACCGCGTCCAGCAACATCTGATGTTGATGCCGCAGGCCCAGCGCCTGCCGGAGTAGTTCCGCCCCGAGGTCGGCAGCCGACTTCGCCAAACTTTGATCCTCCGGCGAGAAATCTCCCGACCTCTTGTCAAACAGTTCCAAGACCGCATGCACGCCGGGAGCGACCGTCATCGGCAGCGCCAGCACATTGCGCCGATTCGTCTCGAACGGCTGCAGATCGACGAACCCCGCGGCCTGGGTCATGTCGTTCATCACGCAGGCGTCTTGTTGCCCGACCGCAGAGCCGGCGAGACTGCGGGCGAACGGTACGGTCGCGGCTTCGATCGCATCCCCGCTGGCGCTATAAACCTTGACGATCTCGGCGGGCGTGCGCTGGGCGTCGTAATGGCGCACGAGCAGGACGCCGTCCTCGGCCTGGGTGATTTGCAAGACGAGACGAACGAGCCCGTGAATCGCGTCTGGGAGCGGCACGGGATCGGTGAGGGCGGACGCCGACTGCACCAGCGGCAGGATCTTGCCGAAGGTTTCGCGGAAACCGACCAGGCTCTGATGCAGCAGGCGCGCGCGTTTGGCGGGCCGGATGAGATCGAGCTGTTTGCGGACGGCTTTGAGAAAGGTATCGCGGTCGAGGTCGTGATTCTTGTCGAGATAATCGCGGACGCCCATACGCATGGCGTCGAGCGGCGTGGCTTGGTTCGCGTAGCCGGTGACGAGGATGGCGACGATGTCGGGATGAAAGACGCTGAGGTCGGTGAGGAGTTGCAGCCCGTCGTCGCCGGCGCCCAAGTTCCAGTCGAGGATGGCGAGATCGATCGGCGCCTCGTTGGCGAGTCGTAGCGATTCCTCGGCATCGGCGGCGACGCGGATCTCGCAGCCGAGGTTGGCGCCGCGCAACCATTCGAGGAACGTGCGCCGCACCGATTCCTCGTCGTCGACCACCAGCACCAGAACGTCGTCGGCCATGAAGTGAGTTCCCTGAAAGGGCGAGCGGCCGACGTAAGTCGGCCGGTACAGAATTCGCGGCAAGACGCGTGACGCGGCGCTTGCGTCAAAAGGCTGGATGCTGTACCGGCTCACTTACGTCGGCCGCTCGCCAAAGACAGTTACGCGAACTGCGCCCACTTCTGCTTGATGAACGCCAGGCCCATTGTGTAGACCTCGTCCGCGCTCGGGAAGAGATCGCGCCACACCTTCGTCGCCGCCGCCAGGTCCGGCAGCGCTCGGCCGAACGCCTCAATCACCACCCAGCCGTCGTACTTCACTTTCCGCAACGCCTGAAACGTTTCGTCCCAGTGGACCATGCCCGTGCCCGGCGTGCCGCGGTCGCTTTCGCTGATGTGGACGTGCCCGAAGTACGGCGCGAACGCCTGAATCGTCCCGGCCACGGTCTTCTCTTCGATGTTCGCGTGAAACGTGTCGTACATCGACTTAAAATTCGGATGGTTGACGCGTTTCACCAAATCCGTCGCCTGGGCCGCGGTCGTGAGGAAGTAGCACTCGAAGCGGTTGAGATACTCGATGCAGAGCTGGACATTGGCCTTTTGAGCGAACTCGGCGGATTTGCGCATGACGTCGGCACAGTGGTCCTTTTCGGTCTCGGTCGGGCCCGACCCCGAGAAGACCGCGAGCGGCGAATGGTACGGGCCGCACAGGTTTTCGCCCCCCAGGATCGACGTCATCTCGATCGCCCACTGATGGCGTTCGTAGCCCTTTTGGCGAAAGTCGGCGTCGGGGCTGATCGGATTCGCATCGGGCGTGGCGACCGTGACCGTGGTGCAGCCCAGGCCCTGGTTCTTCAGTTCGACGGCAACCTTGCGGTAGTGGGCGGCATCGCCTTCGAAGAGGGGAATCTCGACGCCGTCGAACCCGGTCTGTTTGAGGTTGCCGTGGATGGGATAGTGGGCCTCGGTGACGTGCGTGGTCCACAGGAGCAGGTTCATACCGGTCTTCATCGCGTGCCTCGAAAAAGCGGGGATCAGGTGAGGGGCTATTGTCCCGGACGACGCGCGCGTCGGCAACTGCATTTTGCATTACCTGTCGATCGGCCAAACCTTCAACCGTCGCGCGAGATACTGGCCCGCTCCCTGACGGTCGCGGTTCGGTAATTTTTCTCATTTCTCGATTTTGACGCGTTTCGCCTTGCCCTGCTCGTACTCGACGCGATACGCCTCGTCGGTATCGTGAAATCGCAGCGGCGGACGGATGCCGAGCTGAGCGTTGAAATCCGCTTCGTAACGTACGACGCGCACCAAGGTGGGCCGACCGGCGTCGTCGATCTTTTCGATCTTCAGTCCGTCGGCGGTGAAGTCGGTCGTCTTGCCGGCGTGATGCCGGCGCCAACCGGTGCAGACGCTGGCGGCATCGTACGCATACACGTCGCGCCACACTTTTTGCGACGAGAGCCGTTGATCGATGAAGTTGGGCGCGTGCGTCCAGTTCACCAGGCCCTGAAACCGCTTGGCGATCGCCGCCCCGCGCTGCTTCGAGTTCGCCGCCCGCGCGTAAGGCGTGTCTTCGTGCGGAAACGGCATTTCGCCGACCAGGCTCGGGTGCTCACCGAACGCGCGCGCATCGTTCAGAACCTGCGCCAGCCCCAACTCGATCGCCGGCTTCAGCGAACGTCCCGCAAACTTCAACGTCGGCACTTCCTCGACTGCCTTCGTCGCCGCCTGCATCTCCTTCTGCAAGCGCGTCAGCGTCAACTCGATCGCCTTCTTCGCTTCATCCGTCTTGGCGACCTTCTTCGCGGCCTGAGCCTGAAACTGTTCGTCCTTGAGCGAGTTCAACTCCTTGCCCCGCTTCTGGAACTCGGCAATGAAATCGCCCAGCACCGCGGCCAGCTCCGGCGGAATCGACAAAAATTCCGCGGCGGCGGGTTCCTTCATGAGCTTCTCCGTGAGCCCCTGCCAGTTGGCGACCGTGAGCCGATTCTCCCCCATGCCGTACGCAATCTCAACGATCCGATTCTTTTGGTAGACTCGAGCCTCGGAGTCGAGCGAGTAAAACGTCACGAATCCCGGCGGCGAGTAGTGTTTGCCGTTGTGTACGAAAACGCCGATGTCGACGCGGTTGGACTCCATCAGCGAGCCCGGCGCGATGGGCCGACGTTCGTGATAAGCGACGAGCAGCTCGACCTTCGAACCGACGGCGTCAAGCTTCTTGATCTGAATGCGCTCGGCGTCGCCGCGCAGGACGACCCAGTGGTACGTGAGCGCCTTCTTGTTCGGATCGGAGGAGCCGTCGGCGCGCACGACCATGCGCCGCTGGTATTCTTTGCCGCGGACGATGCGGGCGATGACGCTCGGCGTGTCCGCGAGCTTCTCGTCGACTCCCGCCGGCTCGAAGTAATCGACGCCATTCTTGGGCTGATCCTCTTCCACCACCTCGAGCTTCACCATCGGCGGCAGCGTCTCGAGCGTCAGCTCATGCGCGAGCTGAATCATCTTGAGATCATCAACGTTGCTTCCTTCGAAGACGGTGGGATGCGCCTTGCCCGTGAGGTACTCTTCGGGCGACTTGAGTTGCTTGTTGCTGAGCCGAAAGACGTACTGCAGCGTCGGCATGAGCATGCCGGTCTCGATGAGCCTCTTCTTGACATCGGGCCGAAACGCGGCGAGCGTCGTCGGCACCGCGCGCATGAACGGCTGATCGGAGCCGGACGAGCCTTGCGACGCGATGAGGTAAGGCGTGTTGGTCGGATAGAGATCGCCGTAACCGTCGCCGAAGCCGTTATGCCCGGGATCGTGGTCGCGGTGCTCGGGATAGATGTACAGGTTATTCTTCGTGTACTGTTCGTACAGGAACGCAAGTCCGCGCGCCTGGGTGTAGTACATGCGAACGTTGCTGCCGCCGGACTGAGGCGGTGCGGAAGTCGAGGAATTGCCGAAGGTCACCTGCGGACGAATGACGCGGATCGCCGCCCAGTGGCGTTTCAGTTTGAGATCCTCCTCGGTGTAGACGTGCCGGCGAAGTTGGGGGAACGGCGCGGTGTTGAGATCCGAGTGGGCGCCGTCGCGGTTGTCGTAGACGTCGCCGACGTTCCCGGCCGCGGTTCCCTCCTTGTGCCATTGTTCGAGGAGTTGGCCGACCTTGTCCTTACGGGTCGTGATCGGCTTCTTGGCGAGTTCGTCGTCCTGCGCGAGGAGCAGCGGGACGGCGCAGAGAAACGGCAGAAGGTATTTCATGGCGGAAGTTGGGTGGAGCCAAAGGAGGGTGTTGAAGTACAATACCATCAGAAGGAGGATGTGTCATGAAGGAAATCCGCATTCAGAAGAAGATTGAGTCCGAGATGCTGGAGCTGCCGGAGCTTCGCCAGTACTTTGGGCATATGGTGGAGATCACGGTGCGCGACGTTGATGAGACCCCCTCCGAGTATTCGCCTGCGTTTTTGGAGCGATTCATGCGGGGGTGGCAAGGTGATGAACTCGTGCGCGCCGATCAAGGCGTTTCCGAAGAGCGAGATCCGCTGCCATGAAATACTTGTTGGACGCGAACGCGTGGATCGACAGTCTTCGACGTCCCCACGGCAAGGTAGCAAAACGCGTTCTCGATACGCCCCCGCGGGACATCGCGATGTGCACCGTCGTATTGGGGGAGCTTTTGTTCGGCGCTTACAAGAGTTCGCGAGTAGAAGAGAATTTGCTGACGATTGATGCGCTAGCTACGCAGTTTCCCTTCGTGCGATTCGACAAGGCCTCGGCATATCAATTCGGCCGCATCCGAGCCGATCTCGAAAAATTGGGAACGCCGATCGGGCCGTACGACTCGCAGATTGCGTCAATCGCCCTCGCCAAAGACCTCACGGTCGTCACCCACAACGTCCGCGAGTTCTCGCGCGTCGATGGCCTCAAAATCGAGGATTGGTCGATATGACGTTGCTCGAACCGCGCTATTACGCCTTCAGCCGATTCCTCAAAGAACGCTTCGGGGGCCGGGTCTTCCGCGTCACGGTCGACGCGGGCTTCACTTGCCCGAATGTCGACGGCACCGTCGCCAAGGGGGGCTGCGTCTACTGCGACAATCGCAGTTTCAGCCCGAACCGCCGACTGCCGCGCACCACCATCGCCGCCCAGGTCGAGCGCGGCGTCGAGATTCTCAGCAAGCGGTACAAGTCCGCGCAGTTCCTCGCCTACTTTCAGGCCGCGACCAATACCTACGCTTCGGTTGAAAAGCTCCGCCGACTCTACGACGAGGCGCTCGCGCATCCGCAGATCGTCGGTCTCGTCGTCGGCACCCGGCCCGATTGCGTGCCCGATGAGATCCTCGATCTGCTCGAAGAATACGCCCAGACTCGCTTCGTCAGCCTCGAACTGGGCCTGCAGACCATTCACGATCGCTCGCTCGACTGGATGAATCGCGGGCATCACTTCGATGCGTTCGTGGACGCGGTCGATCGCTGCCAGGGGCGGGGGCTCGATCTGTGCGGCCACGTCATCCTGGGACTGCCGGGCGAGACGCACGCGGACATGCTGGCGACAGCGGAAGTCCTGGGGAGTTTGCCGTTGGACGCGGTCAAGGTTCACAATCTGCACGTCGTCACCGGGACGCCGCTCGAGGAGCAATATCGCCGGGGCGAAGTGCGCATGCTCGAGTTCGACGAGTACGTCGGGCTCGTCTGCGACTTTCTGGAACGGTTGCCGAGCACGATGGTGATCCAGCGACTCAACGGCGATTCGCCCGCGGATTTCATGGTGGCGCCGATGTGGTGCCTGGAGAAAGCCCGCATCCTGGCAGCGATCGCCGCGGAACTTGTGCGGCGCGATTCACGGCAAGGAAAACACTGGAAAGCGGACGCCGGGCTCAGCTGGATCGACCTCGTCCGGCGCGCCCTGCGCCGGCCGCTGCAGTTGCTACGGATGGTTTAGCCGCCGCGTCCTCGCGGCGCGACGTCCACGCCGCGAGGCCTCGGCGGCTAAACGATTCGCGCCGCTAGAATCGTTACGACTGCTATTCTCCTTCGCAAACAATACTATCCGCGGAAATTACCCCGTTTCACAATTGACATGGGTATGTCGCAATTTATCATGGAGGAAAGACCAGTGCTCGCCGGATTCTCGCCCTTCGGCTCCCAACCCCGATCGGCGGACAACTCCCGGCAGCGGGGACCGTTTTCATGGCCATCGACACGAGCAGCCGCATCGAAGATCTCGCACACGAACTGTTCGAGGTCGTCACGCAGATTTGTCTCTCGACCTTGCGAGGCCGACGCCGGCATGGCGACCTCAAGGAAGTCGAGTACCTCACCCTCTCCTTGCTGCAAGGCAACGCCACGATGATCGTGGGCGACATCCAGCGCGTCCTGGGGATCCTCCCCGCGCAGATGTCGCGCATCATCCGCAGCCTGGAAAATCGCGATCGCCCCTTGATCGAATGCAAGATCAATCAGCGCGATAAACGCAAAATCGACGTCCATCTCACCAACGTCGGCGAGAAAGCCCTGGCCGACTACCAGAATACGCGCGTCAACCGCATCGTCGGCCGACTGCGCAATCTCTCCGAAGACGACCAGGAAGATCTGCTGCGCTCGCTGAACAAGCTGCACGGCATGCTCGACCAGGCGGTCTGATGGAAAAAGAGCTAACCCCAGAGGCACAGCCGCGATGAATTGAAAAAGGGGATTCCTTTTGAGGAGATGAGGTTGTGGACGCAACCGAATCCTCACGAGGAGATCCCCGTGCAGAATTTCTTACAATGATTTGGCAGAAGCCTATCACGCGTAAGATTTTTGCTCGCAAGGAGCCCGCATGACGTTCCGCATCGAAAAAGACTCCATGGGCGAGGTCAAAGTCCCCGACCAGGCTTATTACGGCGCCCAGACGCAGCGCGCCGTCGAGAACTTCCCCATCTCCGGTCAACCGCTGCCGGCGAAGCTCATCCACGCCCTCGGGCTCGTCAAGATTGCCGCCGCCGGGGCGAATCAGCTCGTCGGCAAACTGAAGCCCGAGATCGCGAAACCGATCATCGACGCCGCCCGCGAAGTCGCTGAGGGAAAGCACGACGCGCAGTTCCCCATCGACGTCTACCAGACCGGGTCCGGCACCTCGTCGAACATGAACGTCAACGAGGTCATCTCCAACCGCGCCATCGAAATGACCGGCGGCGATCGCTTTCAGGCCAAGAAGCCGATCCACCCCAACGATCACGTCAACATGGGGCAATCGACCAACGACATGTTCCCTACGGCCATTCATGTGGCCGTCGCCCAGGCGATCCACGCGAATCTGCT
>JBBQPM010000179.1:0-14346 GCA_038217425.1 Gemmatales bacterium | reverse complement strand
AGAAATGACGGAATACCGGTAGGGAGACTCCGAATTAGGCGAGCGGCCGACGTGAGTCGGCCGGTACGTGTGCTTGAGCGGTTGCGATCGGATCTTCGAATGGGATGCTATACCGGCCGACTCACGTCGGCCGCTCGCCTTTACCCATCGCCAAGCTTTGCAGCGATCGCGTTCATTTCTTCCGAACGCAATAAGGGAAGTCGGCGACGCGCGATGCTCGTATCCTACTCCAATCGGCCTCCCGTCAAATCGGAGGATATGAACCATGCGCCATCGCTGCTGAATTCTCGCTTGTGCATCGCCAGACCTCGGACGCCCAGCAAGGGATATAAGCTTGTGGTAGGATGGAGTCGGAAGTTCATTTCCGAGGTGAGCCAATGACGACCTTCTGCGTCCTGTTCGCCCACGCCGACGTGCTCTTGGCGGGGATGCCGAGTCCTCCCGACTTGACGACGATGGGGATTCTGCGCCTGCAGAATCTCTCCTTCTTCCTGGCTGGATTCGCCGCCTGCGCCTGGGCTGTTCAGGGCCTGTGGAACTACTTGCAGCGCGATTGGCCCCGACTCCCCCGTCTGACTTACATGAAAGCCCTCGCCCTCGTCACCTTGTGGGGTCTTCTATTCGTTCTGGTCCTGACCATGATTTCCGGAGCGCGCGAACTGATGACCCCTGGAGCCTGGGAGCAGCGAGGCGTGACCTATGAACTCCGAACGAAACCTTGAGACAAAGGCGCCGCGGTCGTATCGCCTCGGCGCCCTGTTCGCGATCTACCTGGTGGTTTGCCAGTGCGTTTCGCTACCGCTCGCCTTCTCGATTCAGGCTCTCCTGTTTCTCGGCTGGATTCCCTTTCTCAACGACGTGCTCGGCAAAGTTCGATGGCATCCGCCTTCACTCCTCTCCGGATTGGTTTGCGTCACCTTGACGGCCGCCATCATTCACTTCACGGGGCGAGCGTTGTACGCAGCAAGTCGCGAAGATGGCTCGCCGCGAAGTTGGAAACTTCGCTGGACGCTCGCGGTACTAGCAGGTCCGTTTTTGATGTTCGCATCGGGCCTTCTGTTTTACGGCATCCTTCACGCGTTCCTTCACTTGCCTTTGCAACCGGGGGAACCATGATGGAAGATGAACGCCTCGATTGGCGCTGGAAAACTCTTGGGATTGGGCTTCTGATTGCGCTCTTTTTGGTCATGAACTGCTTCTCGGTATTCCCTCTTGTTGAGATCACGCGCGAGAACCAGGACTTGATTCGACGCTTGTTCCAGGCGTGGCGCGATTTGCCTGCGGGATGGGTGGTGTTCTGGGCGTTTTTGACTGCGGGGCCGATATTGCTGTGCGGTTGTCATGCCTTCCTGCGGTCTGTCTACCGTTCGTGGACAGGCGAAACGGAAGTCTGGAGATTTCGCTGGACCGCGACGCTGCTGGCGTTAGTTATGACCTTCTTCGCCTCGGGCATCGCCGCCGTCGGGGCAACGCATCAGGTAATTTGGCTAATTCGTTCGCTTTAGTGCGGCATGACGCTCTTGTCGGGATTGCTATGCTATCTCGAAACCCGATCCATGCTGTTTCAGGAGGAATGCGAACCATGCGATGCCTACG
The DNA here is from genome assembly GCA_038217425.1 of Gemmatales bacterium. Lineage (GTDB taxonomy): Bacteria > Planctomycetota > Planctomycetia > Gemmatales > Gemmataceae > JAIEPT01. The sequence continues at coordinate 12,750 of JBBQPM010000179.1, read as the reverse complement.
TCGGATTCTTCTCGGAGCGTTCTTCCTGTGTTCGTTGAGCAACTCGCGATTGCTCGCACAAACCGGCGAGAGCCAGGTCAAGCACTCGAGCGGCCGACCGCTGCCCGCGTTGCCGGCGATCAAGGCGCCGGTGATGTTCAACACGCCGGAAGCGGACAAGATTCTCGCCGCCATGCAGGTGTTTCCCGCGAACAACGCCTGGAACGAGGACATCTCGAAGCGGCCGGTGCATCCGAACTCGAAGAACATCGTCGCCTCGTCCGGAGCCGAGAAGCCGCTGCTTTACAATCTTGACATGAGCTTCATTCTTGTGCCGCCCGACCAGAAAAAGGTCTCGGTGAAGGTCGTGTCGTATCCGGACGAATCCGATCTCGGCCCTTATCCGCTTCCCGACAACGCCCCCATCGAAGATTGGCCCCTCAACGGCAAGACGCTCGAGACCATCCAGCGCGAAGGAAACGGCGATCGCCATGTGGTAGTCGTCGATCCTGCCAATGCCAAGCTTTATGAGCTGTACATTGGCCGAAAGACCGACGCGGGCTGGCAGGCGGCGCAGTCATCGACGTTCGATCTGAAGTCGAACAAGCTGCGCCCCGCGGGCTGGACCTCGACCGACGCCGCCGGCCTGCCGATCTTCCCCGCCGTCATTCGCTACGACGAACTGGAACGCGGCATGGTCGAGCATGCCATGCGCTTCACGGTGAAGAACACGCGCCGAGCCTACGTCTATCCGGCCACGCATTACGCCAGCAAGAAGACGGACGAGAATTTGCCGCGCATGGGGGAACGCTACCGTCTGCGTGCGGATTTCGACATGACCGGCTACTCGCCGCACGCCCAGGCGATCTTGAAGGGGCTGCAAAAGTACGGCATGTTCATGGCCGACAACGGCGGCGACTGGCGCCTCTCGGTGGCGCCCGACAGTCGCATCAAGGGGCTCGACGATCTGCGTAAGGTGAAAGGCAAGGACTTCGAGGTGATCGTGCCGACCGGCCCCGACGAAGGACCGCGGGCGAAATAGTGATCGCGAGAGACTTTTGATACGACGAGGGTAAAGGAACAACCTTGTTCCTTCGAAGGTTTGAGTTTGATCCGCTTTCGCCCGCGTTTTTTTCTCGGCCTGTTGTGCCGCGATGGGCGTGGAAGTCGAAAACGTCAGCAGGATGCCAAGCAGTACCGAAATCGAAACGCTGGCTCGGAGTAGTGTGGTGATTCTATCTTATCCGATCTCTTTTCCGCGGGAAGTTTGGATGCGTTCTTGCGGACGCCGTCTACCTCGGGTACGCTGATTCCACCACTTGGAGCAACCCGCGAATGGCCGTCGGATCTTGGTCGTTGGCAGAGGAGATGTTCGAACGGGGCGACTCCGCGTTCGTGGAGGAGCTGCGCCGGGTCACCTTCGCCAGTCGGTTGGGCGACTTCGCCACGCGCTGGATTACAGACGCCCGGCCGTTTGCCCGAGCCGCGCTTCTGGACTATCTGTCCCGGCCGCTGAATTGCTACCGCCATGAGCCGTTGGTTAAGCGGCTGTTTAAGCTGGCCGAGCGAGCTGGCGACGACGAACTCATGGGGGCGTTCCTGGCGACTTTCGACGGCACGATCCGCCGTATGCGCAAGACGATCACGCGGCACAAACACGGCACGTTTCGCAACCAGGCCGCCGCCCAGGCCGCCGCCCGTGCGTGGGAAGCGGACGGGTTCAGTTTCGCGTCGATCAGCAACTGGTCCGGGGGGCAATTCTTCGCCTATGCGTCCAGGCAGGAAGTAGCGGTGGTGACGCCCCGCAAAACGACCATGCCGCGGCCGCCGGAACCGCAATGGAAGAAGAACCAACCGATCGACGAGTCATACCGTCAAAGACTCGAGAAGCGTTTCGTGCTCTTCTCGACTGCGACGCGCCGCTACTTACGCCGGCGGGCCTGGCGTTACTTTCGGTTGCTCGGCAAAAGAGATCCGGCTCGCTATCTGCGGGCTGCCGCCAGTTTCCTGATGCGCTACGCCGACGCCCACGTCGATACTGATATTCACTTGATCGACAACTGGGGTCTCACGCACGCGCTGTTCCGCGGAAGCCCGGCCCTGGTGCGGTCTGCGATGGGCTGGGAGTTTGCTCCAGGTCGGTCGATCACCGACCTCGCGCCCGCTCCGTACCTCGAAGCCGTCTGGGCGGCCGACGCTCCCGCCCTGTTCGCCGTCTTGCTGGGAGCGCGGTGTCGGACGGTCCGCCAGTGGGCGATATGGATGCTGCGGAAGCATCAGGAAGAGTGGTTGGCTACGCAGCCGGTGGCGACGCTCTTGAAACTGGCCGACCATCTCGACGCTGACTTGTCGGCTCTGGGCTTCGACCTTCTGGAGCGGGCGCCCGACTTGAACTCTGTGCCGGTCGAAGAGTGGTTGAACCGACTTGACGGCAATGACCTGGAAAAGCTCAAACGGCTCTCCAGTCTTTTGGCTCGACGACTTGACCCGGCGCGGGTGGCGACGACCGACGCGCTCCGGTTAGCAGGATACCGCTCCAAACCGGTCGCCGACTTGGGCCTGTCGCTCTTGAAGGGTCGCACGTGGTCCCTCAACGACGCCGCGGCGCTGCTCTCGTTGGCGCAGGCGGAAAGCGAGACGGCACGTCCGCAAATCACGCGTTGGCTGATCGACGTGCTCGCGAGTTTCGGTCCGATTCGCGCGGAGTGGGTGATGGAATTTCTGGACAGCAAGCATGCCGACGTGCGGGCCGCCGGTTGGGCGTGGTTGACCGCCTGCCCGCTTGGCGACGACCCCGCAATTTGGCACAGGCTGTTCGAATCGCCATATGACGACGTCCGCGGGCCGCTGGTGGCTGAGTTAGAACGACGGGCGAACGGCGCCGACCCCGACGTCGTCCGCTTGCTTTGGGCCACGGTACTGCTCAATGTCGCGCGCGGCGGTCGGCACAAACCGGGAGTGGTCGCCCAGATCGTCGCCCGGCTGAACGCGCATCCGGCCGAGGCGGATCGGCTGTTGCCGTTACTGGCAGCAGCAGTGCGTTCGCTGCGCGGGCCCGAGTTTCGAGCAGGGCTGGCGGGCGTCGTCCGGCTGGCGGAGTTGAACGCGGAGCTGATGCCGACGATTCGGCAGCGGTTCCCGGAATTGCAGTGGTGATTGTTACGCAGGGAGATGTCGTTGCGGGAGCCGATCGGGCCGAGACCGCCATGCTCTGACGTTCCGTCAGGGTGCGAAGTTCGTGGCCCGTTCCTTCCCCGAGGCCGTTGCTCTTGGGCAGCCGCACGAGGTATTGCGGCTCGCCTGAGGCAACACGTTGCGGCCGCAATACCTCGTGCGGCTGCTTGGTGAACGTCCTCGGTCCGAGCGCTGAAGTCGGTTCCGATCGGCTTCCGCGGCGACATCCCCTGAAAGAGCGTTATCGAAGTCGAGGCGCAGCGCATGGATTTCACCGTCGGCTATAAGGGTCGCAGCGGCGTCTCCCGGAGCAACGAGGGGTTAGCACTGTCGCTGGCGCCCAACCTCCGCCGCGACCGTGTGTCTTTCGTCGGCGAGCTGCGCGATCCGCTGCAGTTCCGCGAGGCCGTTTGCACGCTGCATGCCGTCGTCGTCAGCGACCTTAAATTCAGGCCGAAGGACAAAACCGCGTACCAGGCCTACCTGAAGCGAATGCAGGAACGGGAGCAGGCCATTCGTCAGCTCGCTTTCAAGTCCGGCAAAGAGCAGTTGCTCGCCGTCGAACCGGAGCCGATTCCGCCGGGTCTGGAAGTGGGGTTTGAGGCGCTGCGGGAAAAGTACTGGGGCGCCCGCATCCAGTACGCCGACTATCTGGCGAGGAACGACCTGGCATTGTTCCGGGTGCTGGTCCCCTGCGATCCGGTCGTCACTGTCGCGCCGGACGTGCTGTTTTTCGAGTGCTTCAGCAAGGACGAGTCGAGCTACGGCTGCTTGACGGTGGAGCGCGACGGATTCGCGACGCAGGTCGACGTGGCGCAGGGCACGACCAACATCGATTACTCGCTGGCTCTGTACGAGGAGTTTCAGCGACTGCGGACCTACCGCCGCACGCGCTTCGCGGTGGACCCGACCGGATTTGAAGTCTCCACGGCGGGAGCCGCCGATTACCGCGAGGAAAAGATCGACCTACCGCCTTCCTGGCTCCGCGGATTCATGCAGCTTCAGGCTGCGATGAGTTTACCGACTCGGCGTGTGCCGATCAGCCGGGAGGCTTTGTACGCGATCCTGGCGTACTTAAAGCGCCGCCGTGCCCGCAGCAGCCCGCGAGCCTTGAGGTTCGAGCTAATTCCGGGCGTGCCGGTTCGGATAATTCTTGAGCCTTGGGAAGTCGCCGTTACGCTACACGAGGCTCCGTATGCGGGAGCGAAGGCGGAAACGATTCGCATCTGGGGTCGCGATCGGCTGCTCACGCTGGCGCGGTTGCTGCCCCTCGCCGAGGGGGCGGACGTGTTCTTGCTGGGTACGGGGTTGCCGAGCTTCTGGTCGGTGCGGCTGGGGGGAATGCGTTTTCTGCTCGGGCTGTCGGGGTGGACGGCCAACGACTGGACGAGCGGCGGCGGGGCGCTGGCCGACCTGGCGCCCCCCGCCGAGCCGAGCGAGGACTTGCTGGGGGACGTCGCTGCGGTCTTTCAATCGTCTCCGGTTCTGAGTTTCGAGCAAGTACGGCACCGGACCGGAGCGGCGCCGCACCTTGTCGCCGCCGGGCTGAATCGCTTTGCGTTACTCGGACAGTTGATCCACGACTTGGCTGGCGGCGTCTACCGCTGGCGACAGATTCTGCCCGTCGAGGCCGCCTTGAATCAGGTGAAAATCGACAGTCCCGAGGCGGAGGCGGCGAAGCAACTGGCTGCCCGCGGCCAAGTGCGCGTAACGCGGGACGAAAAGGTCGGCGGTCTCCGGGCCATCACGGGCCGTGCCGAGAACCGCGACGTCGAGGCGCTGTGCGACGCCGACGGGCGCCTGATCCGCGGTCAGTGCAACTGTTCGCACTACTTTCGGTTCAAGCTGCGCGCCGGGCCGTGCCGACATATGCAGGCGCTTCGCCGGGTGGCCGACGGGCTGGGGCCGGTCGGCACGTTGGAGCAGTGGTATCGGATGTTGATGGGATAAACGACGGTGGGTGAGCGGAGGGGCGTTGGTTTCGTGAACGCTCAGCACCGTTCCAACCCGGGGACTCTATGGCGTTTTGGGACTTCTTCACCAGGCTCTTTCGACCTCAGACAAAGCCGACCGGCTCGGCCGCGGCGCCGGTCACGGGATCGACGCCCCCGGGCAGGGTCCCGCCTGCGCCGACCCCGCCTGCTCCCGGCCATCAGCCAAGTGATTTTCTGCCGATCGAGCGAAATCAATTGTTGAAGGAGGGCGAAGAAGCACGTCAAGCCGGCTGGATGTGGTTCGGCCGCCGCGACCTGATCCCGCCGGTCAGCGACCCCCGTACGAAGTTGATCGACCGCGGCTTGCTTACCCAGGGCTTCCTCTCGGCCGAGGAGTTGGCCGAGATTCACCGCGTCGGAGACGAGTGGTCCAAGCACGCGAACCGGTTGGAGCATATTCGCGTTCAAGCAGGCCAGTTGGCCGACGCCGCCGTCGAGGCCGACCGCGCGGCCCGCGCCGCCGTCAAAATTCAGAAGAAGGCGGAAGCTGCCGAGCGCAAAAAGCAGCACGCCGAAACGGTCGCCCGTCGGAAGGCGACCGACATCACTTTCGCCGGCAAAGGGGTCTCGGCACTTCTTGGCGACCGAACGAGTGACGCGAGCAAACTGAGCGCCGCTGGACTGCCGGTGCTGCTCACTCCGAACGATCTGGCGGTCGCTCTTGGCCTGACCATTCCCCGACTTCGTTGGCTCTGCTTCCACACCGAGGCGGCGACGCGCATCCACTACGTCCAGTTCGACGTGCCGAAAAAATCCGGCGGCGTCCGGACGTTGAGCGCTCCGCACCGAACTCTGGCAGCCGCGCAGCAGTGGGTGCTGGCAAACGTCCTCGTCAAGTTACCGGTCGAGGAACCGGCACACGGGTTTGTGCCCGGCCGCTCGACGCTGACCAATGCCCGGCCACACGCAGGCCGCGATCTGGTCGTGAACCTCGATTTGGAAGGATTTTTCCCGTCCATCGGTTTTGCTCGCGTCCGGCAACTTTTCAAACGGATCGGTTATTCCGGAGCGGTGGCCACGCTTTTGGCTCTGCTGTGTACCGAGTGTCCGCGCAAGCGGGTCGTCTATGCCGGGACTGTCTACTTCGTGGCGACCGGGCCGCGCAGCTTGCCGCAGGGCGCGTGCACAAGCCCGGGCGTATCAAACCAAATTGCACGGAAGCTCGATCGCCGACTTTCCGGGCTCGCGCGAAAGCTCGAACTCACGTACACGCGGTACGCCGATGACCTGACATTCTCCTCGCCGCCAGGCTTCCGGGACCGAGTTGGCTACCTGATCGCCCGGGTTCGGCACATCGCAGCGGACGAGGGTTTCGCCATGAACGCGAAAAAGACGCGTGTGTTTCGTCCCGATACATGTCAGAAGGTAACAGGTTTGGTGGTGAACGCCGCCCCGGCCGTGCCGCGACAGACCGTACGCCGACTCCGGGCGATCTTGCACCGAGCAAAGACCGAAGGTTTGGCAGCCCAGAATCGGGACGGCCATCCGAACTTCCGCGGTTGGGTCGAAGGGATGATTGCCTATGTCGCCATGGCCCGGCCGGACGTCGGTCGAACCCTCCGGACGGCGCTGGAACAACTTCCCGCACGGTAGCCGGCTGCCAGGCCTCACGGTTGCGTCGTCTCTCCACAGGGGTGAATCGTGCACCATTTCGAATGGCAGCCCGTTCGATTAATATGTAGTATTCCCGCATTGCCTGGACAATGAGTGTTAGCCGCTGGACGATCTGAAATCCATCAGATCACAAGCGAGTCGATTTCGGAGAGATGATCATGGACTTGAAGGAACTGAAGGCCATCGCCAACCAAGAAATGCAGAAGCATGGCTTGAGTAGCTGGACCTTCGGCTTGGCCCCAACGAAGCGTCGGTTGGGCGTGTGCAAGTACCGAACGAAACAAATCGAGGTCGCCGAGTATTTTGCCCTGAACAATTCGACGGAAACGGTTCTCGATACGCTCTTGCATGAGATCGCTCACGCACTCGCAGGTCCCGCCGCTCGCCATGGCCCGATCTGGAAAGCCATCGCCGTCCGATTGGGCGCCTCGCCTCGTGCCTGCAATAACTCGCGCGAAACGGTCGTAACCCCGGGCAACTGGCAGGCACTATGTCCGACTTGCAAGAAGACCTATCACCGGTACAAGAGACCGAGGACTGTGGACGGTTATCACTGCAAGTGCCAGGCCCGCTCACCGCTGGTTTTCGAGTTCAAAGGCGATCCGTTACTCGAGCCATTCGTGCCGATGACAGTTCAAGAATCGGCGAAATGGGAAGCGACGTGTACGGGATGTCAAACCGTTCATCTTCGTCTCCGCAAGCCCAAAGCGGGAGTTTGGCGTTGTAAATGTCGTCACCGCTGCGAACTCACCTGGCGCTTCCGGTGATACATCGTTCGAATTCAAGGCATTCGCACGGGATCCGCATGGCATACCTCAGCAACATCCGTCGATATTTACTCCAGCAGGGCAAGAAACAGAAAAACGACGAGGAGTACGAAAAGCCTAAGATCCGCAAGCTGCGCCGATCGCCAAGTCCCAGGTTCATTCGGGCAGCGCCTGGTCAGGTTTGGCACTTTCTGGGGAACTAATCTTCTCCAACTCGGCTTTCTGTTCAGCTAACATGTTGGAAAGGACGATGATCAAGACATCCAATCCCTCCTTCTCCCCAAGACCCGAATAGCTCCGAAAGTCCCGGCAAATCGCCTCCAACGCAAACCAAAGTTGGCCACGAGGCATCATGGTGTCGTCTCCTTGGGCGAATCGTTTAGATATTCTGCTCGTCAGCCGCCTACTTCGATTCTTTCCGCCTGAGAATCTCCGTTCGATCCAGCACTCTGCCATCAAGGCTTTTGAGTTCTACGGTCATGATGGCTTTTCCCTTCTCAAACGTCATCAGGACATAGCTGGCTTCGCTCTCGATGAACTTCATCTTGGGATCGGCGTACTTCGTGCCTTTGCCCAAGGACGTGTTCAAATAGGTCATGCCCTCGACCTCGGCCCGTTCGGCATAATACCCGAAGCCGGATACTACCAATTCTCCTTGGCGGAACATCTGGCCCCACGCTCCCTTTTCTTGGCCCCGCATGGCAGCGTTGCGTTCGTTGTGCAGGGTGATGACGAAGCCGGGCGGTCGATTCGCCATCAGCTTTTCGTACCACTGAAACTGCACCGATTCCTTGCTGTAGTCATGGCACGTCTGCCAGGTGGTTCCCCGATCCTGGATGTGGTTCAAGTCCAGCGCGACGAACCGCACGCCGAAGTCCGGCAGGTCGAAGTGCCATTTCCATTTGTCGCCCGGCAGGTCGAAGAACTTGCAGAAGGCGGCGGCATCGATGTCGTAGACGGGATCAGCGGGCGGCTTGGGACCGCGTGGACGAATTTCCCGGTCGTGGTTGCCCAGAGCAGGCATGAACGGAATCACGCGAAACAACTCCGGGTACGCGTCGATCAGCGCTTCATACGCCTTTGTGCAATCCTTCCTGCCGACGCCGCATTTGCTGTGCAAATCGGGGATGTTGTCGCCCGCCGTCAATAGAAGGTGAATTCTGTCCTTTATCAACGCCTGAAGGTTCGGCTTGCCTTGCCAGTTGGCGACGACGGCGACTCGCAACACGTCGGTCGGATAGCCTGGGAGCACGGCGTCGGCGGAAACCTGATCGCCGGTGCTGACGGAATAGTGGACTTCGCCGCTCTTGGGCAACGAGATTTCGACGTGATGCAACGTCGCGGCTCCCACGACATGAACCTCCTGACCGTAGTCTTTCGTCGGGCCAAACCTCACTTTCGAATTGCCCGGCATCTTCGTCGTCCAATTTACGACCAGCTTCGTCGAGTCGCTGGTGCGGTGCGTCACCCAAATACGTTCGACCTGGGCCGAGGCGGGATAGGTCAGGATTAGTAGGACGCAAATGGACGAAAAGCAAGAACTCAGCCTGATCATAATTCACCATTTTCAGCAGGACAACAACGAAAAATCGATGGAACCGTCATTCGCAATGGCCCTTTTGTCATGCGCTCCCACTTCGAGCCCGTGTAATTTCGCCCCTCGCAATTTAAGGCATATTCAGCGGGTAATCGCCTCCCTTTGATCCTACACCGATAGAATACTCGCCAGTTGACTGGCAGTCTGCCCGCCGACGTAGAAGATGGCAGATTTCGTACCAGAGGCCCCCGTGGTGCACCATGCTACCTGCGACGAGGGGGTCATTTGGCGGCAGATGAAGGCGGAATCAGAAATCGTTGGGAAAACGACCATGAGCGATGACCGCGTCGCCTTCTAGTCTTTCACCTTCACACGACTGGACGGCATATGGGACTCGGGAACAAGAAAGGGCATGTTCAAGGCTCGCAAGTCTCTGGGGGACATACTACTCTCATCGATGGCACCGATGCCGTCGTGAAAAAACTCGGAAACTTGGCGTGGTTCGTGTCTGTCCGGCCAGGTGTGATTTCCATCGCTCGTGGCGGGAACTTGTCCGTTACCATTCGCCGTAAAGCGGACGGCACTCACATCAATACGTTGAAGTTAATATTTCGGACGAAGGGGAGCGTTCAAGACGTGTACCTGAATGTGCGGGAGCTGGAAACGGCTCTGCCAGAAATCGTGAGCGACATTCTCCAGGTAGTGGGAAAGGAAATTCGGGGTGCAGTCGTGTACGATCGAACGAAGGATGAGGCTCAGTGATCGTGTCGAAGTTTTCGATCGCCGTGCCGTCAACGCCCCGAATCGTGCAACCGACGCCGCTCTCTCTAGGTAATTAGCTTGGAGTCGGAGCAGCTGGCGTGGGGTAAATTGGCGGCAAAAAAATCCCGCTGCATCTCCTCAACGGTTCGCCCAGATACCGTCAACGAAAACACAGCGGGAAGCTCGAAATTGAGGCAATCGGCAAGATCTGCCCCGCGAAAACCCTGATGGATTAACGACTTAAAGGGTGAGTGACCGGACTTGAACCGGCGACTTCCAGATCCACAATCTGGTATTCGAGTGAAAAAACGTTGGACTTTTGAGGGCAAATGGGGTAAATCTGCAACAGAATCGGCATGATTTACCCCAGGATTTACCCCACGAAAGGACAATCACCTATGTCAGCCCGCTTCCCCGGTTATGAGCGATCCCGGCACCGCTGGACCCACATGATTGACGGAGAGCGAATTCGTCGCACCTGCGAACAGCTAGGGTTGTCGGAAGAGGATTGGACGGCTGAAAGGTCGTGGCAGGCGTGGAAGACGTACCGTGATGCCGAGATCGCCAAGAGAACGGGGCCAGACCGTTTCACGAAGTCGGTCAAGACGAACATCGAAATTCCCGACGATAAGCTGACCGAAATGATCGAAAAAGGGAACTGGGCAAAGCAAGTTCTACGGGCTGGAGGCGACTACTCACGAGAGGCAATCGACGAGATCATCGGTATCGGGCCTCTTGAGGAAGAACGGCGAATCGAGCTAATGGAGGAGATCGGCACCAAGTTAGGGGGAATGCCCGTACCGAAAGACCTTACTCTCCTTGCTCAAAGCGACGAATGGCTTGCCGATAAAAAGACCGAAACACGCTCAACTTCATGGAAGAACATCGTCTATCTGCGTTCACGTTGGCTCGAACTTGACTTCCTAAAGGTATCGGTAAAGGACTATACCGCTGCGACCGTCAAGGCGTTCAAGCAGTGGGCGTTGGCCTCGGGGCTGAGCGATTCGCAGAAGAACCAACATTGCATGTATTTCCGGGCGTTCGTGACCTACCTTTACAAGAACGAAATTTTGGATAGCCCCCCACGCAACCTGGATGATTGTTCGATTGAGGTCACGAAGAAGAAGGTCGATCCAATTCCGCTCGGCAAAGTGCGTGAAGTTCTTGCCTCGACCAAGAACGAATTTCACCGCATGTACGCCCTCCTCGTCCTGAATACGGGGGCTCAGAATAACGACATCGGCAAGTTGCGTCACGACCAGATAACGGGCAATATCCTGACCATGAAGCGAGGAAAGACGGGCGACAATCCGAACGTCCCAGAGGTTCAATATCGGCTTTGGCCCGAGACGCTCGAATTGTTGGCCAAGTTCAAATCGAACCACCCGACCTTATTTCTCTTATCGAGTGCCGGAACACCCCTTTACGACTCCCGATACGAAGGCGAAGATGCCAAGAAAAAGGACTTGGTCGGGCAGCAATGGAGGCGAGCCGGTTACGCCATGACCCTTGAGGAATTCCGCAAGGTTCCTGCCCAGCAGCTAGAGGACCACAAAGGTCACAAAGAATTCGTGGCCTTTTTTCTCGGACATTCGGCCAACGGGGTAACGAAAGGCCATTACGCCCCCGAGAGCCAGAGACGGTTCTTCAAGGCTTGTGATTGGCTGCGGACCAGGATATTGGGCAAATAACCCACACCAAATCGCCCAGGAACGCACGCTGAATGCCTCAGAGGATAATTCCCCGGCGTGAACTACCTGGTTCGGCTCAAAAACCGCTTGATTAAGGTCGGGGTACATCACGAAGACCCGTTGTTTCAGATCGTGAACGAGGCGTATCTGGCATCATGGCGTTTGAGCGTCGAAATGCATTCTCGGTCGGTCAAAATGGGGCTGGGCGACGATAAGAAGCCGTCAGCTGCTAAGGAATCGCCGTTTGATTAGGTCTTGAGTATCCAATGATAAGAAGCCGGTGATGACGAGGCGGTCCGTGCAGCTTCAGCATCAAAACAGGTCATCTGCTCTGCTTCCCTGCTTTCCTTTCCAGAACGGGCAAAACGGGCAGTCCTCCCCTTCCGGGAAATCTTCGCCTTCCTCATGCGGGCAGCCGATATTCTGGTCCATCGCCATCACGGATTTGACACCGTGCTTTTTGAAAAACGCTTCCATTTCCCGCTGCACCTTCGGGTTTGTGGTGACATCCGTGGCCACCCAGCGCATCATGATCGGCTCTGTCGTTTCGCTAAGGATGACCGCAGCGGCAATCTTCGTCGTTTTCTTGTCGTCGGGGCCGTAGTGCGCCACGGTACCGATGGGAAACTCTGGCGGTTTCCGGTGCTTGGCCTCAAACTCCTCGATGGCGTCTTCCCACTCGTCGAGGTCGGCCTCAGAAAGAAGATGCTGATTGTCTTCCGTGACGATCCTGCCCGTTTTCTCGTAGGCGTAGATGAGGGCAGGGTCTATCCCCACCTTTTTCATGGCTTCCACGGTCTGGTGTTCGATTTGCTCCGGGTGCGGCATGTCGAAGAAAATCTTGTCGTCTGGACCCGGTTCACGCCCAAACTTCTCGACGAACTTCCGGTGCTGCTCCTTCAAGACCTCGGCCATGTCCTTGGAAATCGGGATGGCCTTGAAGAGATTGCCCTCGTCGTCTTCCTCGTAGTCAAAGGCTTTGCCGTAGCAACATTTCTTGTACTTTTTGCCGCTGGCGCAGGGACAGGGAGCATTTCGAGGGATTTTCCTGCGAGCCATTTTTCGCCCTCATCGGAGACGGCCTTCCGACAGTTTATACCTCACGCGGCCAAGAATGAGGCCGGATTAAAGGTCTGGAATTTATGAGTCATTAAAGATTGCAACTTCTCTCGGTGCTCCGTGGAAGTCTTTGCCAAGCATCCGTCAATTGCTCCCCGGAAGCCTTCGAATGT
>JBBQPM010000178.1:0-14351 GCA_038217425.1 Gemmatales bacterium | reverse complement strand
GGGCATCTTGAACTGTTGTCCGCCAAATTGCTGGCCGCCAAATTGCTGGCCGCCAAATTGCTGGCCGCCAAATTGCTGGCCGCCAAATTGCTGGCCGCCAAATTGCTGGCCGCCAAATTGCTGGCCGCCAAATTGCTGGCCGCCAAATTGCTGTTGGCCCATGTTTTGACCGAACTGCATTCCCTGCACGCCGGTGAGTCCACCGCCGCCGCCAAAGGAGTTGTCGAGCGGGAAGAAGAGGGGCCGGGGGGGCATGGTGGTGCGGAATTGCGGGACGACGCGCATCTTCTGAGCCGGGGTCTGCGCGGTTGCGGTCCACGTCTGTGCGAACGCCGCCAGGCCGAAGAGGAAGAGCATGGCACTGAAGGTAAGTCGCTTCATGAGAACCTCGCTGGAAAAAAGACCTCGAAAAGGCACCACACTTTCGAGGTATGCTCTATTTTGCATGCAAACCGCAGGCATCGTCAAGAAGAACTTGCCAAATCGGGGAAAAATTTTTGCCCAAGTTCGCACCTCGTTGGGGTTTGGCTGTTGTTCGGGCATGCTTTTCGATATATTTACCAGGCAACTACTCCGCGAGAACCACCGTTGACCAATTACATCGTTCGCTATGGCATCATGCGACTCCTGGGCGAGTTCAGCCCGCCGACCGACTCGGCTTATCGCCGGGGCGAAGGCGTCGTCGTACGCACCGAACGCGGACTCGAGATCGGCGAAATTCTCGGCGACAGCTCGCCCCAGGCGCTGCGATTTCTGGAGCAAACCTCGACCGGCGGTCAGATTCTTCGGCCCCTCACCAGCGCCGATCAGATCATTGCCGACCAGCACCGCGTCAAAGAGGAAGTTGCCTACGGACAGTGCCTGGATCTCATTCACGAACGTCGCCTGCAGATGGATCTCATCGACGTCGAGCTCCTCTACGGCGGCGAACGGCTCATCTTCTACTTCCTGGCCGAGAAGCGAGTCGATTTCCGCGAGCTGGTCAAAGACCTGGCCCGCGAGTTTCGCACCCGTATCGAGATGCGCCAGGTCGGCGTCCGCGATGAAGCCAAGCTCCTGGCCGACTACGGCGATTGCGGCAAACCCGTCTGCTGCAACACCCACCTTACCGCCATGCCCCCGGTCTCCATGCGCATGGCCAAGCTGCAGAAGTCAACGCTCGATCCGTCGAAGATCTCGGGCCGTTGCGGCCGGCTCAAGTGCTGCCTGCGTTACGAAAACGAGGTCTACGAAGATTTCCAGCGGACGCTTCCGGCGCCGGGCGCTCGCATCGTGACGGAGAAGGGCAAGGGTCGCGTGTTGGCGCAGGAGATCCTCGCGCGCAAGGTGCTCGTGGAGTTCGAAGACGGACGTCGGCTGGCGGTGGCGCAGAGTGAGATATTGACGGAAATCCAAACCAAAAACGACCGGCAGGAACCGCGTTCCGCCGATGAAGCCCGATAGCTTTATGTCCCTTTTCCTGCAAAAACTGGCCGAAGTCGTCAAACAGGATCCGCGCTATCCCTACGAGGCGTATGAGTTCGTCTTCCAGGCGCTGCACGCCACGCAAAAGCAGCTGGGACGCGAACCCCCCACCGCGGCCGCCAGCGAAGAGTCGGCCGGCAAGCATCACGTCTCCGGGCGCGAACTCTGTCTCGGCATCCGCGACCTCGCCCTGCTCGAGTTCGGCATGATGGCGCGTTATGTTTTCCGCGTCTGGGGCATCGAACAGACCGGCGATTTCGGCAACATCGTCTTCAACCTCATTCGCCATGAACTCATGAGCAAGACCAACCACGACAACCTCGCCGACTTCCAGAACGTCTACGACCTCGACCAGGCGCTCGCGTATCAGGTCAAGCTCGATGAGGCACAGTAGCCCTATGCGTTTCCCTAAAGTCCGCCTGGTCGTCTCCGCGCTCTTGTTGGCTGTCTGGCTGGGATACTTGCTTTTTCTGGTAGTGGGCTCGCGCGATCCGATCGTACTGTCCCGGCCCCAGCTGGCCGAGGCGGAACTGTGCGTGCTGGCGACGATCGACGAGGCGGGGCAGGCGCGGGCGACGCAGATTCTTTGGCCCGAGCACGATTCGCGCGACGCCTCGGCCCTGACGCTTGACTTACGCACGCCGATCGCGGAAATTAAGTATTATCGGGGGCCCGGCGTTTACCTGTTGCCGCTGACGCGCGACGACGGAGCCTACGTGGTGACGCCGATCCCGAATCTCCCCGGCAACGCGCCGATCGGGCAGCGTCTGATCTATCCGGCGTCGCCGGAAACTTCTGCGCAGCTCCGCCGCATCAAACGAGGCGAGGATTGACCATGGCCGGCTCGATCTCCAACGGCAACGTCCACGGAAACGACTATCAGGGCCTGGATTCGATCTTCGAGTTCACCAACGACGACGGCAAACTCGACTATTTCAACTGCGGCCAGGCGGCGGCGGCGACGTTGTTATGCCACCTCGGGCAGTTCCCTGCCGAGGTTCCGCAGGCCCGCGATGTCATGGACTGGATCGAAACCTACCATCCCCCCGACAACCTCGCGGGATATTTCGGCAGCAGCCGACGTCGCGTCATCCGCATCTGCAAGGCCAAGGGCGTGCGCCTCCAGGTCATCACCGGCGAGGAAGCACTTCGTAAGGAACTCGACCAGGGTCGACCCGTGATTCTGATGCTGGGAACCGTCGCCGGGAAGCTCTGGAAGTTCGACCTGCCCGGCGGGCATTGGGTCGTCGCCTACGGGTACGACGACGCGAACGTGTATCTATCGAACTGGGGCTGCCCGTTGCCGTGGACGGAGCTGCGCGTGATCTGGCACTCGCTGGTTTCGCGGCTCAATCAGATGAACAACCGCGGCCTCGTGGCGGTTCCCCAGGGATAGCCATCCCTGGGCTTTTGCACGCGCAGTCCGCAATCTCTTCTCCGAGCCAATTCGTCTTGTCTGTGAGCGATCTCATCCCCCTGTCTTCGCAATACGAGGGTTTACCATGGCTCGACCTGTACTCTTTTGGTTCTCGGGAGCGCTGGCTTCCTTGCTGCTCCTGTCGCTAAACGCCGTCCATTCGGATCCGCCCAAAGAGGCGAAGAAGGATGCCAAGAAATCCTCCGAGCCGGAAACGACCGACTTCACGGCCCAGGCGAAAGAAATGAATTCGGACAAGTTCGCGGCGCCGCCGACGAGCTTCCGCGTCGGACACGTGACGGTCAAGGCGCTGGACGCCAAGGCGATCACGAGCCATGCCAAGGGATTCGAGATTTCGCTGCCCAGTAACGCGCCGATCCCGACGCCGACCATCTATAAGGGAAAACTTTACGCGAGCGGCGGGTTCCACAGCAAAGAATATTACTGCTTCGACGCCGTCACCGGCAAACTCGTCTGGGGCATCAGCCTGGACGACGACGGCCCGACCTCGGCCGTGGTGGAAGACGGCGTCGTCGTGTTCAACACGGAGTCGTGCACGATCTTCGCCGTCGACGCGGAAACCGGCAAGCATCTGTGGTCGCACTGGCTCGGCGATCCGCTCACCAGCACGCCGACCATTTCCAAGGGGAAGGTGTACACGTCGTACCCCGCCAACGGCGGCGGCAACCAGCAAAACAACAAGAAAGATCCCCCAGCGGGCCCCGCCGCCAAACCCAAACCCAGGCCCGCCGCGTCTCACGTTTTGGCCTGCCTGGAACTCAAGACCGGCAAGATCGTTTGGCAGAAATGGATCGACAGCGACGTCATGTCCGCCCCTGTCGTCGTCGAGAACGAAGTCTACGCCACCTCGTTTGGCGGCACCGTCTACCGCTTCAAGACCGACGATGGCGCCATCCTCTCCGCCCAGTGCACCCGCGCAACCTCGGCGCCGGTGATCGTCGGCGGCGAGATCTTCCTCACCCAGCGCGCCGACGGTAAAGGCGAGAAGGCGGCCGAGAAAATCGCGGGCATCGATCGCACGAAGAACCTGCCGAAATTCGAAAGCGCCAAGAAGACCGCCGAGTATCTCGAAGCGGAAATCCAGGGAAAGACCCAGTTCGCCAAACAGGCGGAAAAGCTCGACGCCGGCAATGGCTTCGGCGGCGGAGCGCCGGAGGCCGCCAATCCCGCTGCCGCCAAGGGCAACATCGGCTACTCCAACGTCTCGTCGATGCAGGCCTTCCAGGGCTCGCGCATCCTCAACGACAAGGGCCGAAATTTCAACTGCATGGGCGACGAAATCTCCTGCACCGACCCCAGCAACGGCAAGCTTCTCTGGTCCGTGAAACTCACCGGCGATCTCAAGAAAGTCGGCGGATTCCTTGCCTCGCCCCCCGCCAGCGCCGGCGGCAACATCTTCCTCAGCACCCTCGACGGGCACGTGCTCCGCATCGATCCCGCCAAGGGGGACATCCTCGAAAAGTACAAGGTCGGTCAGGCGTGCCGATCGCAGCCCGCGATCGTGGACGGACGAATCTACGTCGGCACGGAAAACGGCAAGATTATCTGCATCGACACCGGCAACCGCGCCTTCACCGGTTGGTACACCTGGGGCGCCAACTCCGCCCACACCAACCTGGCCGAGGTCGCGAAGAAGTAACCGCGTTCGTTCGCATGAATCAAGACGAGCCACAGAGGTCACAGAGAACACAGAGGAAAAAGAACGGAAGACTCCGCGAATCGACGCATTCTTTTTTCTCTGTGTTCTCGGTGACCTCTGTGGCTGGACTTTCCCTACTTGACTTGCAAGCTCGCACAGGGCGTGAAACGCTCGCCGAACTCCGTCGCGAGGTCGGCGAGCACCGCGCCCCAGTCGCGCCCTTTCGCGAAACGGATCGGGCCGCCGCGGTGAGGCGCCCAACCGCTCAGCATCATCGCCAAATCCAGCGCGTCCGCATCGGCGACAATTCCCTCTTCCACGCACCGAAATGCCTCGTTGATCGTGAGGCCGACCACGCGGTCGACGACGTGCTGCGTCTCTTCCGCAGGCGATGCGAACTTGACCCGTCGATCCGAGGCTTGTTGCAAACTGGCGGCCAGATAGCGGTTCTCCGTCTTCGTATCCTTCCGGTAGCGATAAAAGCCGACGCCCGTCTTTTGGCCGAGAAACTTGCGCTCGAGCATCATCTCCCAGGAGTCGTCGGGCGGAATGCGCGAGCCGAAGATCGGCTTCATGACGAGCGCGTGGGCGAAGGCGAGGTCGATGCCGATGAGGTCGAGATACTCGAGCGGGCTGAAGATCATGCCGAACTGAAAGAGGATCCGGTCGATCCGAGCGGGCGTCAGGCCCTCGCTGAGCAGGATCAAGATCTCGTTCCAGGCGGGATACCAGAGCCGCTCCAGTAAAAAGCCGGGCTGATCGCGCACAGGGATCGGCGCCTTGCCGAGGGCCCGCGCGAGATTCGTGACCGCTTCCAGCGTCCGGGATCCCTGAAGTTCGTTGGTGTGAATCTCGACGAGCGGGATCTTGCCGATCGGCGTCGGGAAGTGGGCGCGGGCCAAACGCTGCGGGTTCTTCACGTGCGTCTGAAGCTGCTCGAGCGAATGCCAGGCGGAGAGGCTCACGATCGGGCACTGCACGTGGACTTGTTCGGCGAGTTCGTGCATCTCCTCGAGACTGCCGGCGCGGTCGGCGTCGCTGGCGAAGAGAACCAGATCGACGTCGCTGAAACCTTTCCAGCTCACGGTGCTGTGGATTCGGCTCAGGGCGGCTTCGGCTTCCTTACCGGAGAGCAAGCCTCGGCGCACGTCGCCGTTCAAGTTTTGCAGGATCTTGAAGACGGTGAGCCCCAGGGCAGTTTCGTCTTTCTCGCGAAAAACGACCTGGCAGCCTTTGAGGGTCGCGGTCTGCATGAGGGCCATCGACTTGCCGCTGGCGCCGACGATGCCGAGGCGCGGCCGTTCGGTCGCTCGGCCGAGCGCGGTTCGGCGCAGGTTCTGCAGACGCTGCAAATTCGCGAAGGCCGGTTTCTGGGCGAGTTCCGGGAAGCTAGCCCGCGTTTGCAGCAACGCGTCGTCGCGGTCCTCGATACGCAGGATCCGGATCAAGTGGCGCGGCGCGTCGAGGCCGTCGGGGAGCCGACCTTTGAGGACGTGTTCCATCTTGCGAAAGATGACGCGTCTGCCCAGCGCGTGCGACTCGAGCAGCCATTGCCGCCAGGTTTTACGCACGCGGTAGTTCTCTGCCCGCTTCGACAGGTTTCGCGGCAAATCGCTGCGCAGCGGCGTGACGTCGTCGCGCAGATGGTCGGCGAACCCCCAGGCGAGCGCCTCGCGCGGCATCAGTTTCCGCGAGCCGATCACCATTTGAAAGGTGCGTTCCAGGCCGATGAGCCGAGCCAGCCGGGAGACGCCGCCGAACCCTGGGAGCATGCCGAACTCGATGTCGGGCACGCTGAGGAAGGCGCCGACGTTTTCGACGACGACGCGTTCATCGCAGGCCAGCGCCAGCTCAAGGCCTGCGCCGACGCACGGCCCCGCGATCCAGGCGAGCGTCGGGATCGGCAGCGCCTGCAACTTGGTGCAAACGAGCTGGCCCAGTTCGCACAAATCGGCTGCGACTTTCGGATCCTTCAGACTTTGCCAGGTGGCGTCGTCAAAGCCCAGGCAGAAGACTCCGTCCTTCGCGGAGGCGAGCACCAGACGCGTGAAAACCTTTTCGCCGACAAGGAATTCGAGGGCGTGATCGAGATCGCGCAGCAGCGGTTCGTGGACGTGGTTGGTCTTGCCCTTCACGTCGAGCATGAGCAGGGCGGCGTCGTCGCCGAGCGGGTTGATCCAGAGGTTCGGCGTTTGGAAGAGGGCCATTACTTGGGAGAGACCGCCGGCCTGGCCCGAAGGATCTCGTAGTGGGCGCGGGCCACGTTCCACATGTAGTGCCCGATGGGACGTTCGACGGCGCGTTCCATGTGCTCGAGCGCTTTCGCTTTGTCGCCGAGAAGCTCGTAATAGATGCCGACGTAAAGATGGGCGTAAAAGAGTTGCCGGCTCACCTTCTCCGGCGCATCCCCGTTCGTCCGGGTCGCCAAATCGATGACGTCGGCAATCTGAACCTTGCCGAGAAACATTTCGTAGATGGCGCGCATCGGAACGCGCTTGTCGTCCCCGATCTTGAGCATCGCGGCTTGTGCCTTTTTGATGCCCTCGGCTCGGCTCATACACATGAAACGCCAGACGGCGTTCTCGACGTCGTTGCTGTCGAACTCCTGGTAGCCCTCGAACTGAGCTTTGCCTTCCGCGTACTTGCCGGCGTAGTAGTACGAGATGCCGCGTTGCCAATGACTGATCTTGGCGTCGGGTTGCAGTTCGATTTGGCGATCAAAGTCGGCGATGGAGCCTTCAAAATCGCGGGCCTTGAAGCGCTGCAGCCCGCGCTGGAAATGAAGCGAAGCGTCGTTGGGCTTCATGAGCTTGTCGAATTCCTTGGCCGCGTGGACGAAGCGATACTGCCGTTCGTAAATGTCGATCCGCAGCTTGATGGCGCCGACGTGGTTCGGCTCTTTGTCCAGAACCAACTGAATCTGGTCGAGCGCGGCAAATCGGTCGTCCGCTCGGGCCAATTTCTCAGCTTGAGTAAATAGCTCGGCGGCCGTTTGGGCCTGGACGCTCATCGTTAAACCGAGAAGAGCCGCGAGGATCGTCAATCGCATGAATGTTCCCTTCGCAAATTTCCGGGCCTCCCCAGGGATAGCCATCCCTGGGCTTTCGCGGACTAACGGACGATCCGCGTCACCACGTCCCCATACACATCGGTCAAACGGAAATCGCGTCCCGCGTGGCGATACGTCAGACGCTGGTGATCGAAGCCCATCAGGTGCAGGATCGTCGCGTGCAGGTCGTGGACGTGAACCTTGTCCTCCATGGCGCGGAAGCCGAACTCATCGGTGGCGCCGTGGGTCATACCGCCTTTGACGCCGCCGCCGGCGAGGAACATCGTGAAGCCCCAGGGATTGTGATCGCGGCCGTCGGCGTTCTCCGTGGTCGGCGTGCGGCCGAACTCGCCCCCCCAGACGACCAACGTATCTTCGAGCAAGCCGCGCTGTTTGAGGTCCGCGAGCAAGGCGGCGATCGGCTGATCGATGTCGCGGCACAGGTTACGCGTCTGCGCGGTGTGGTTGGAGTGGGTGTCCCACGGCTGGCCGTTGCCGTAGTAGAGCTGGATGAAGCGCACGCCGCGCTCGGCGAGGCGTCGGGCCAGGAGACACCCGTTGGCAAAATGGCCGCGGCCGTATTGATCGCGGATGCGGGTCGGCTCGAGGTTGACGTCGAACGCGTCGGTGGCCGACATTTGCATGCGATACGCGGTTTCCATCGAGCGAATGCGTGCCTCGAGCGCAGGATCGCCGACGCGGGTGAGTTGATGCTGTTCGTTGAGGCTGCGGAGCAGATCGAGCTGTCGGCGCTGGGCGGTGAGGTCGAGTTGGCTATTGCGCAGGAAGGGGATCATCTGCCGGGGATCGAGGTTGGTGTGGTTGATGTACGTCCCTTGATGCTCGGCCGGGAGGAAGGCGCTGGACCAGAGTTCGGAGAAACGCACGGGGCGACCGGGGCAGAGGACGACGAAGCTGGGGAGGTTTTCGTTTTCGCTTCCCAGTCCGTAGGAAAGCCAGGCGCCGAGCGTGGGACGGTTGGGGGTGATGGTGCCGTTGTTCATCTGGAACAGGGCGGGGCCATGATTGGGATTGTCGGTGTGGAGGGAACGCAGGACGCAGAGGTCGTCGGCATGGCGTGCGAGGTTCGGCAGCAGTTCGCTGATTTCGATGCCGCTTTGGCCATGTTTGGCGAAGCGGAAGGGGACGGGCATGAGTCCGCCGGTGGGGCGTTCGGTGCGCAAGTCGGCGCCCTGGGGCCGTTGGCCGGCGTAGCGATTGAGGGCGGGCTTGGGATCGAAGAGATCGCCGTGAAACGGACCGCCGTTCATGAAAAGGTGGATGATGCGTTTGGCCCTGGGCGCGAAATGAGGCGCCCGGTCATTCGGGGCGGCGTTCATGAGCGGCGCGAGAGCGGCGAGACCGAGCCCGCCGCCGAGCCTCTGGACCATCTGTCGGCGTGTGTAGTTTGGCGTCATGGTTTCCACATTGTAGCCCGCTCGGCTCATAAGGTATAGTGAAAAGCAAGAGGCCCCGCATGGATCTGGACGCGAAAATCTGTTACTGCTTTCACGTGAGCCGACGCAAACTCGTCAAGTTCGTGCGGCAGACCACGCCCAAGGTCGCCAGCCAGCTTTCCATGTGCGGCGGCGCGGGCACGGGCTGCGGTTGGTGCGTGCCGTTTCTCAAGCAGATCTTCCAGCAATGCACGCACGGCGGCGAGACCGACCTTGAGCAACTCACGCCGGCGGAATATGAAGCACGCCGCGCCCAGTATATTCAGGCCGGTAAGGGGACGCCGCCGACCTCGTGACTGACGAGCCATCGACTACCAGGCGTACGTCAGCGTGACGAACCCGTGAACTCCCCCTCGAATGCCGGACTGTCCCGGCAGGGGAGGGGGGCTACCGACGGAAATGCTCACGCTGAGCCCTTTCTTGGGCCGAGCCGCGATGCCTTGGGCCGCCCCCATGGCGTCCGCGACCGGTCCGATGACAGGAGAGATGCGGTCCAGGACGGACCGGACGTCTTTCACGTCCGTGAGCGCAAACGTCGATTCGATGATGCCGGACACCGCCTTGCCCGCCTCCCCGAACACCTGTCCAACCCGGGCGGCGTCGAGGACCGGGGCGTCTTTCGGGTAGCTCAGACCGATCGACCACCCCTGCTGAGAGAGTGTGTTGGTGAGGGTGAAATTCCCCCCGGAAACGACGGCCGACAGGGTTCCGGTCCAGCTGACGTTGAGGGACGTCTCCGGGCCGCTGCCCTTCATCTTCGCGGTCAGGCCCTTCACGCCGATCGTGATCTTCCCGCCGAGTGTATCGACAATGGGGACGCCCTCGATGACGTGGGCGAGGGCCTTCTTCACCGCGTCGATGAGTTCTTTCGCCCGGCCTGTTGGGGACAGCAACTCCGCTTCGGCCGGCAGGTACACGTAATGGCTCAGGTAGTAGCCCAGCACCAAGCTGCGGAGGTCGGCGTCGGACAGCTGCCCTGATTGCGGGATCCACGTCCGCACCTCGATCATCGCCTTATCGACGGTCATGAGGCGGAGTGACCCCTGAGCCAGGAGCCTGTCCAGGTATCTCGTGATTTTCAGATTCAGGTCTTGCTGAGCGGACATCACTGAATCCCTCGTCCACGTGTAACGTGATCTCTACCGAAAGGGGGAACTTCCAGCGATGCGGGGCTGTCGTTCCGCGTGGTAGACCCAACCTTTTCGGTCGATGGGCGTGTACGCCTTGGAGGGCAGGACGATCAGGGGATCGCGGTTCTCGGAGTGCAAACTCGTGCCGTAAGGGCCCTGGTTTCTGGTCCTCCCGCTCCTCCAGTACCGGAAGAAATCGATTCCATGACCGATGATATTGACCACATCGCTCATGGAATGCCGCTCGAGTTGGACCCAGGTCCAAATGTCGAACTTGCCGAACAGGATGGTGTGCGACAGGGGACCGTCGATATGAAATTGGTCGCCCACGGACCGGTGCGAGGAGCGCCGAGTGTCGGCGGTCGGCAGCGACTTCCAGTCGTCGTAGCGAGCGCCCTTGTCGCTGATGCGGACGTAGGCTCCGCGCAAGATCTCGCCGACGAGTTTCCAGCACTCCGGAGGCTCGAAGAGACGGGCGACGACATCGATTTCGTCCGGCTTGGATCGAGTAATGTTGCGGATCGCTTTCCGCTTTTCAGACTCGGCCAGGTCGGAGTTCAGGATATGCCATCGTAGGTGCTTCATGGGTGCGATCCTCGGCGACTCTTTCCCATTAGACAGTGGCGCAAAGAGTGAGTCAAGTCGCTCGGTGAAGCCCCGCGTGCCGCCCGGTCGCTCACGGTTCGGGTTGCACGATCTCCTTGAGACGCCTGGGCTCCTTGCCGAACAGCTTCACGTACTCCTCGAACGTCGGCTTCAGACGCACGCGGATCTTTTCCTCGTGATGCAGCATGATGTCGGAGAGCTTGTGCTCCGTGAAGGGATTGCGGAAACGATCCCACACCTGATCCGCGAACTCGGCAACGTCGTCGGCACGATACGCGATGGTCGGCACGATCTCCTCGAACAACATCCCGCGCAGCCACTTCGCGGCCGACTTGTCCTCCACGACCTGTCGCACCGTCTTGAAACCCTGCGGAAAATACTTGGCCGTCATCGCCGTGTGCAGGCCGTTCAGCATGCGCACCTTGCGCAAAAAGTAGGGCGTCACGTCGTCGGTCCACAAGAGGTACGGACTCGTAAGCAGCGACGCTTCTTGTCCCTTGGGTTTCTCGATCGCCAGGAGGGCGTACGGCTCCGCGCAGATCATGGTCGGATCGCTTTTGGCCTGTGCCGAATCGGCGGGAGGATTGGTCACGATGCAGTCGACGAGGTTCGTGAGCCAAACGCAATCGGCACGGACCCACGTTTGGAACGCTTCGGGGAGCGACCAATTCTTGGCCTGCTCGATCACGAGCGTGCGGAGCTTTTCGGCGTTGCGCTCGATGAGTTCGCACGGCAACATCGTGAGCGGCGGCAGCTTGGCCTGGTAACGGCGATACAACACCTGCGTCAGCTTCGCCGGCAGCGACTTCGGCGGCGCACTCGAGAGCTGGTCGCTGGCATCGACCGCGTATCCCGCTTCCGTCGCATTGCTGACGATGACGCGCAAGTCGGGCGAATCGGCGAGTTTCAAGACCTCGCTCCACTGCTGCGTGGCGACCAGCGCCCGGCGCACGCTGCGGATTTGTTCCAGGCGTTCCACGAGTTGGCCGTCTTCGTAGCCGCGGACCAGGATGCGGTAGCCGTCGGCTTGATTGAGACTGCTGGCGCGTTCGCCGGGCGTGGACTGGACGACGACGATGCCGCCGACGTCCTGGCCAGCTTCGTTGGCATGGTGTACGAAGCGGTCGAAGAAGGCGCGGAGGAACTTGCCGGCGCCGAATTGCAAGATAGTTTCACGCATGCGGAATCCCTCGGGGTTAGCGAGTGATATACGAATTTAACGTCTGCACGGTCGACTGCCGCGTTACGATTTGCCCAGGACCTCGAAGTTTCCCGAGACGCAAAACTGCGAAGTCCGCCACGCGGCTGCGAATGGGGCGAAGAAAAAAGCGAATCGGCTCGAGTGCCTGGACGGCGATGTCCGAAGCTACCTGGAGTCAGGCTGACTTGGCCCGTGAAGCCGATGTGGTTGTTGCGGGTCGTGATCCCATCTTTGGCTTTGGAAGGAGATCCCCACGACCAGGAAAGGGCGTTCCGGTTGTAGCCCTGGGTTCTTCTTCCGTGGAGGAAATTCCTCGTGAATTCCGCTCTATTGTTAGTTACGGCAGCGTGGCTCACCGGCAACCACCCTGCCCCCGCGGCGCCAGCAGGTTGCGCCGCGCCCGGCTGCGCCACGGCTGTCGTCGCCAGCAGCGACCCGTGCGGCTGCGAAAGTTTCGGACATCGCCTGCGCGGCAAAATGCAGGGTCTGTTCAGCCGGCATCACTGCGCCCCCGCCTGCGAATCGGCTCCTGTGGCCACCTGCGGCCAAGCCACCGACTGCAATTCCTGCGGTCACAACCAGGTCGCTTTTCTGGGCAAGTTGAAGGGCCTGTTCCATCGCAAGAGTTCCTGCTGCGAAGGCGCGTCCACCAGCTGCGCTGACGGCGGCTGCGCTCCCTCCGCTCCCCCGGCGACCCCGCCCGGCACGACTCCGCCGACCGCGCCCCCGACCACTCCGCCCGGCACGAATCCGCCGCCCCCGCCCCCGGCGACCCCGCCCGCCACTCGACTCCCCCCGGGAACCACGCCCCCGCCCCCGGCTGTCCCCGCTCCGGCGCCCCCGGCCGCGTTGCCCAAGCCGACTCCGACTCCCCCGAAGGTTGTGCCCCCGGCCCCGGTTGCACCCCCGGCGGCGGTGCCGGCCCCGGTGACTCCGCCCGCTCCCCCGGCGGTCAAACCCGCTATCCCCGCTCCGGCTCCGGCGCCCGCGCCGGCTCCGGCCGCTCCGCCCAAGCTCGACGTCCGCGCTCCGGAACTGCAACCCCTGGCGCCCGCCGCCACCCCGACCCTCAACTCGTTCCCCGGCTTTACCAATAAAAGTCCCTTCTAACCTTCATGAGTCCGCGGGGTCTGGAATCCTTCTCCTTCCAGACCGATAGCAATCTCGCGCAGCCTCGGGGCTCTCTTCCGAGGCTGCTTTCGTTTTCCAACTCTCCCTACAATCTCGGCATGACCTTCCCCCGTTCGTAAAGGATCGCATCATGCTGCGCTGTGTACTCTGGACTCTGGGACTCGCCACGCTTTTACTCGAAAGCGTTTCGTTGGCGCAAACGGCCGACAAGAAGCCCGGCCATCTCACGATGGCCCTGGTCAACATCAAGTGCCTGACCTCCGCCGGCCCCGACCCCGCGGCCAACAAAGCGAATCTCGAAGCCAACCTCTCGCGCCATCTCTACTTCATCGACAAACTCGCCGCCCAGGGCGTCGACTTCGTCGGCTTCCCCGAACTCTCCGTCAACGGCTACGCCTTCAGCAAAACCATGACCTGGCTCCGCCTCGACGGCCCGGAAGTCGAGATCCTCAAGAACGTCGCCAAGAAGCGAGGCATCTACATCAGCGTCGGCGTGGCCGAGGTCGATGAGGACGGCAATCACTGGAACACGCAGATCGTCATTGATCCCCAGGGCCGAATCGTCGGCAAGCATCGCAAGATTTGGCTCACGCTCGAGAAGGCGTTCGTCGAAGCCGGCGCCAAGTACGACGTCTTCGATGTCAAGGGCATGAAGATGGGCATCGCCATCTGCGCCGACGGCAGCGACCGTAAAAACCTGCAGGGGCTCGTCGACAACGGCGCCCAGATCATCTACGGCCCGCACGCCAACAGCACCGGCGGAACGACGGCCGGGTGGTACAATTTCCGTTCGAAGTGGGCCGGCGAACAGGGCTGGATCGCCGAGATGAAAGTCTACGCCGCCCTGCACAATCATGCCGGCAGATACAACCCCGAGTACAACCCGCCCGCCGGCAGCAGCGGAGCCGACAAATGGGCGAGCGGCGCCTGGTTCATCGGGCCCGACGGCAAAACCCTCGCGCAGATGCCGATCTCGACGCAGAAAGCCGACAGCAAGGAATAAATCCTCATCCACAGTATTCCGATCTCGGCCAAGTAGCGAGGCGACGGCGGAAACGTCTGGGCTAGCGACGCGTATTTTTCGCGGTTCGATGTGGGCGCGCCAATTCTTTCTGGCACAAAATACGGCGATGAGTTAAAAGAGGGGGGTAATCCATATTAACCAAGGAAGGTTCCTCCCATGGCTTTTGCATTGATCGCGGCGGAAACGGCTTTTCAGCAGATCGTTTTGGAGCA
>JBBQPM010000177.1:0-14494 GCA_038217425.1 Gemmatales bacterium | reverse complement strand
TTCCTCCGTGCAATCCATCCTTTTGCTGAAAAATGCCGTGTTTTTGACCGTTTTTCATGTTGAAAGGGCTGGCTGCTAAAGCCCTGTTCGTCTGAGCAACGCACTGCTAGCCGACATTGGCAGGAAGAACGCCGATGACGTCATGTCCTTCAACGCGGATAATGCTTTCCGAATTCGCTGCTCCAAAATGTCGGACTTTTCGATTCGAAATAAGCATCCGTACTTATAAAAGTCCTGATTCATGGGACAAAATGGGACATTTTGGGACATTTCGGCCCGAAACGAAGGGCCCCACTTTTTACCAAAGGGGTCCCTGTTCCCCATCGTTGGCGTTCGAAGCCCGTGGCACGGCGATGTGCCGCGCACCGCACGCACTTCATACAATACTCGTGCGAGCATTCGCACGGCGCGAAGTGCGCGGCAATGGAATCGCTCTCGATCGCATACTCTTTCGATTTGCACTAGATTGGGATGCCGCAGGTGGGAGAGTTTTTGCGAATTACGCAATTCTGTTACGCGCGTCGCCGGATCGCAGGAAGTCGATTTAAACGCCGCCAAGTGACCGTCCGGAGAATTGGCCTCCCAAACTTGCCCGAAGGCTCCCGTCCCGCGAACCCGAAGCAGCCATTTGCCTACGCAGAACGGTTTCTTTTCGCCGCCCAATTTTCCCCTTGACGAGGTAAACGAGCCCGACCTTGTCCGTGACGCCTTCTTTGGCCAGGTCCTCGCCTCCTTGGGCATGGCACTGGGGTTCTGGCGAACGCCTTGCGAATCGCTTCCGAAAGGTTGCTGGCAGAATATGGCCTTGTTGATTCCTTTGGTGCTTCATGCAATCCGACTCGGAAAACGACTCAACAGACGTCAGCCTTTTAAAGAAAGTCCAAGAAGGGAACACTGAGGCCGGCCAACGGTTTGACGCGTGCTACCGTGCTTTGCTGGCTTATTGGGGGCAACGGAGCGGCGTGCCGGCAGCGGATCTGCCCGACCATGTCCAAAGCGTATTCGCCGCCGTTTTTCGTTCCCTCCCTTCTTTTTCCAAAGATAGGCCCGTCGGGGGATCGTTTCGCGGTTGGTTGTTGAAAATCTCCAACGACCTCGTCGCGGACTATTTCCGTAAAAAACAAAAACGCAATGAAGTCCCTCTCCCGGAAGAAATTGCCTGGCAGGATCGCCTCTCCCTTCTCGCGGAAGAAGAGAATTCGCCCCTTCCTCCGTCGCGCAAGATTCTCGCCCAGCAAATCCAGAAAATGATCCAGACCGATTTCGAGGCGAAGACCTGGCAAGCCTTCATGCTCCTGGTCGTCGAAGAGTTGGACGCCGTTGAGGTCGGCAGGCGCCTGGGCATGACACCGCACGCCGTCCGGAAGGCCAAGTCTCGAATCCTTAAGCGGGTAAAGTCGGAATTTGGCGACCTGGCCCCATGGTCGTGATTTTTTGAGTCACGCCCCAACGGTCTTGTCATTGAAGCCCTGAACCCTGACCGTTCGCGGACTTGACGCCTGGCAGCCACGGTGACTCCCTGTTGCGACCAAGGATCCCGGGCGAATTGGGCCCTGGGAAATTTGCCCCATGACCGCTACGAGGCGATTTCGAGCCACGTTGACGGCTGCCTTTCTTGTCAGCGGCTTCTGGAGGCCTTCGATCGCCGGCCCGATCCGGTCCTGGCATTCTTCCGCGACGCCCAAGCCAACACCACCGAAGACTGGAAGACGTTGAGCGAACCTCCGTCAGCCCCCGTTGGCCCATCATTTCTCGCGGGAGTACCGGAAGTGGAAGTTCGGGAAATGTTGGGCAAGGGGGGCATGGGTTGCGTTTACAAGGCCTGGCATCGTCATCTCAAGTGCTTTGTCGCTATCAAAATCCTGACAGACGCCGGCGGATCGCGCGAACGCTTTCAGCGTGAAATCCAGGCTCTCGCGCAGTTCGATCATCCGAACGTCGTCCGCGTTCTCCATGCTGGCGAGATCGACGGCAAACCGTTCCTGATGATGCAGTATCTCGAAGGAACATCCCTCGCTTGCTACGCCAAGAAAAAGCTCCCCATCCCGGAAGCCTGCGAAATCATGCGTCAGGCGGCACTGGGAGTGCAATACCTGCATGATCATCGCTTCGTTCATCGCGACATCAAGCCCGCGAACCTCATGCGGCTTTCCGGCGGCCCTGTCAAGGTCCTTGACATGGGGTTGGTTCGCCCGCCTTTGGAGCATGCCGATGATGTTTCTCTCACCCACAGTTGCATGGGCACGCCGGGCTATCTGGCCCCAGAGCAGTGGAACGATCCGAAGAATATCGGTCCCGCTGCTGACTTGTTCAGCCTGGGCTGCGTTTTCTATTTCCTGATCGCCGGCGTCGGCCCCTTTCCCGGCGCGAGCGTGAGCGAAAAGCTCGATGCCTTACGAGAATTTTCTCCATACCCATTGTCGAAACTACGGCCTGACTGCCCCAAGGAGGTCCTTACGATGATCGCCAACCTGATGGAAAAACGCCCCGAGGCCCGCACGCTCTCCGCTGGCGTTCTCGCTGAACGTTTGCGTCCCTTCTGCGCATCCCCTCCCGCAACCCCGGTCCTTCCCCCCGCGTTACCCAAACGGCCAAGCCGCTGGGGACGGGCGGCGGTCGTCGCCTTGCTGCTGGCGTTCACCGGAAGCGTCCTTTATTTCTCCGGCGTCATTCGCGTCCGCACGCCTCAGGGGACGCTCATCCTCAATTTTCCCCAGGGCATTCCGGAGAACCTCGATGTCACGGTCGACGGCAGCAAGGTGAAATTGAAGGGCCTGGACAAGCACAAGGGCGAAGTCACCGTCGACGTGGGCGATCGCGAAGTCATCGTTCGTGACGGCGCCAAGACGTTCAACGGCAAGGCGAGCATCACGGGGGGCCAGGGGACGATGCTCGAGGTGTCGCTCGATCGCGCCCCGGCGGCCCAGGGTGGAGGAACGAAGGCGACGGCGCCCGTCGATAACGGACCCGTCGGCGAAATCGCCAATATGAGCGGGTTCACGGGCAGGCCTCTCTCCGTCCGTTTCTCCCCCAATTACGCATTTGCGTTAGCCTCCGAGGCGCACGGAAATCGCTCGGATTTCATGCAATGCTCGAGACTGTGGGACCTCACGAAAAGACGAATGGCGGGCTCCTGGGGATATTACCACACCTACGCCGAGTTCACCCCCGATGGAAAATTGGTGGCGAGTCCGAGCGGATCGCAGGTCGAATTTTCGGACCCGGTCACTGGACGCGTCGTCGGAACGTTCAAGATGGATTTCAAGGGCGTCTTGCCGTCGGATTATGCCTTCTCTGCCGATGGGAAATCGCTGGTCGTTGCGGAGCCCGGCACCGGTTTCGTTCGCTTGTGGGGCGTCCCGGCGGGCAAGCAAATCCGCGAGTTCAAGCACAGTGGTTCCTGCACGACCGCCTCCTTCACCGCCGATCAAAAATTCATTCTGTCCGGCGGCGATGACAACGCGATCCGGCTCTGGAACCTCGACGAAGATCGGCAGGAACGAACCTACGAAGGACACGAGAACACCATCTGGCGGGTTCGGCCTCTTTCCCACGGGCAGTTCGTCTCCATTGCCCACCACCGCAGCGCTCCCAATTTGAGCACGCCCGACGAGGGTCGAGTCATAGTCTGGGACCTCGCCACCCGAAAGCCATTGCAAAAATTCAACCTCGACAAGGTGAACCTGACTTTAACGAAGGGCAAGGCGACCGCCGTCGCCGGGGAAGCGCGGCGACTTCTCGTCGGGCATATCGATGGGACGATTTCTTTATGGGATTTGGACAAGGGGGAGCAAATCGACAAATTCAAGGCCCATAAAAAAGGAGCCCTCACCGCGGTCGACATCACGCCCGATGGACGTTACGGACTTTCCGGCGGCGATGATCATATCCTCCGATTCTGGCGGCTTCCCGCGGTTTCCAACGAAGTGAACCTCGAACGAGGAATCCCCAAGAAGAACTGACCCCGGACTGATGCGCGTTTATTGCGAATGATTTTATTTGCAAATTCCAGGGCGTAAAGTTAGAATCTTTCACAATACTAACTGTTTTTTCAGGATCAACTCCGTGGAGGAAATTCACATGTCGCGATTACTGACCTGCGTGTTGGTTGGAAGTTCCTTGATCCTCAGCCAAGGTTCCGCGGTTAGTCAAAGCACCGAAAGCTTTGAGAGCCTTAAGAAAGAGCTTGACCTCCAAAAGAGAGAAATCGAGCTTCTTAAACGCGAAAATGATTTGCTGAAAAAGGAAAACGAGGTCCTCAAGAAAGGCGGAGCGGGAAAGGCTTCTGCCGGCGACGATTCCGATGCGGTCCTGCGTGCTACCGTTGGAAACGTTGAATATGTCTGGCAGGGCACCCACCGCGTAGGGTCCATGGTTGTCGCCACCGTGCTCGCGACCAGCAAAGATGGCAACCAACAAGGTCCCAATGGCTCGATGGTAATAATCGACCCGGCCGGGGAAAAATTTACCGGCTATCCCGCGCGAGGCTTCGGTGGTTTGCCGAACTTGCGCGAAGGGGTTCCTGTTAAAATGTTTTGGAATTTTGGAGCCACGAGCGCCTTTGGCGGTCGGGCTGGGACTGCCCCTTCGGCAAAAATAACTCGCTACGCAGGCGTGCAAATTCATCGCACCGTTGCGAACGACGACAACACCATCGACTTTCGCAATGTCCCCGCGATCATCGAAAAAGCGAAAGGCAAATGAGCCCGATTGGCGATAGAGAAGGCTGGCTTCCAGCCGAACACCATCGCCGCAGGAAAGGTCGCGCACTTGGCGAGGTCGTTCATCGTAGAAGGTTCGCGACACTTGCCCACAGCAGCCGCAAACCGTTTTTTTTCCCGGTGCTGCAGTGTGAGCACGACGGCCCAAGAATCGCCAAAGATCCCATGGACGCTCGCCAAAGGCTCAAATCCGGGGAAGCGGTGCAGGTCGCGAAGATGTCGTGTGGTTGGCATCGGTTCATCTTCGCACGTTTCCACGGAGACAGAAAGGCTGTTTTGCTAAGAAATAATCGCGTTTCAACGAGTTTCATAGGGCAGTTTTGCCCACTACGACTCGAAGAGCCATTTTAGTAAGGATGAGACTCCGCCGGGCGGAAGTATTCGGGAACACGATACTTCATGAGGGGCAACCGTTCACCCCAGACATGGCGTCTGACAAGGGTATTTGTCCCGGTTTTTTCGGAACAGATAGGTGGTCGAGCTGATTAACGTAAACTTTCGACAGGCGATTCCAAGGAAATAGATAAGCCGTAACGCGTAGCCAATTGTCAAGAAACGCTCGAAATTCAGCCATTCAGACGCCATGTCTGGGGTGAACGGTTACCATGAGGGATTTGCTGCCGAGAGTAATGCGATTGGCCCAGACGTTTCGCATCTATTTTCGCGGTATCTGAACGAGGGATCACAATTGTCGCAGTTTGGATAGTCATTTCCTGAAGTTTTACCAGTGGCCGGCATGCGCCCCGCCGTCAATGTGCAGCGTCTCGCCGGTCACGAATGAAGCCGACTCCAAGTACAGCACCGCCTCGACCACTTCTCGGACCTCGCCCAATCGCCCCAAGGGGTGCAGCCCGGCGAGGAAAGCGTGCGTCTCGGGCGCATGCATTGGCGTCTTAATGATGCCCGGCGCCACCGCGTTCACGCGAATGCCCTTTTCGGCATACTCAATAGCCAGCGACCGCGTGACCGCATCGAGCCCGCCCTTGGTGAGGGACGCCAGTGCCGACGGCACCCCTTTCACGGGTTGATTTACGAGCGTCGTCGTGAAGTTCACGATGTGCCCGCCCCCCTGTGTGAGCATCTGCCGGACGGCTCGCTGTGAAACGTGGAAGAACCCAGCCAGGTTCAGCGACAGCTTGCGGTGGAAGTCGTCTTCGGTGTACTCGGTGAATGGCTTGGCGATAAACATCCCGGCGTTGTTGACCAGCGTATCGACTCGACCGAAATGCGCCACAGCGCCCCGGATCACCCGCTCGGCGATCGCCGGATCGGCGATGTCGCCGTCGATCGCGAGTATGTCTTCCGACGCCTCGGCCTTGATGGACCGCGAGTTTGCGACGACCCGGTAGCCGCGGTCGAGGAACCCTCGGACCAATCCCGCGCCAATGCCCTGTGACGCTCCGGTGATGACGGCGACTTTGCGTGCGATACTCATGACGAGACTCCTTTGTGAACTTTGATCCCGTATCTGTTGCCAATTACGGCTTCCCGTTTGTCAGAGATCCTGCGAACGCGAAGCCGTGAGTTGTGAAATCCAGAGGACATTTAGACGAGGTTGATCACGACGTCGATGTTGCCGCGCGTGGCTTTCGAGTACGGGCAAATTTGGTGCGCGTCGTCAACCAGGGTCTGCGCAACTTCGCGTTCTAAACCTGGCAGGCTGACGTTGAGACGGGCGCGGAGGAGATAGCCGCCTTCGGCCGTGCCCAGGTCCACCTCGGCATCCACGGCTCGGTCAGCGGGAAGGGGGACCTTCAACTTACCGGCCGCCACCCCGATGGCGCCGAGGAAGCAAGCCGACCAACCGGCGGCGAACAATTGCTCCGGATTGGTGCCGGCGCCCGCGGTTCCTGGAGACGACAACTTCACTTCGAGGCAGCCGTCCGAACTGCGGGACGCGCCGTCCCGGCCGCCGGTGGTGTGGGTTTTAGCGGTGTACAAGACCTTTTCAATCTGGTTCATGACGGGCTCCTTTTCGAGTTGAGCGACGGGTTCGTATCTGCGAGGGAGTACCGGAGATGCGGTCGCATCTTACAACTGATTCGCGAATTCCTTCCCGACTTTTTTATGTAAGATCCCGAGCCCTTATCGGTATCCTCCTGAAACGTCCCCCAATATTCGACGTATTTCAGGAAAGGCCAGCAATCATGTGGATCGTTCAACTCGCGCTGCGTCGCCCCTATACTTTCGTCGTGATGGCTTTGCTGCTCATCGTCCTGGGGGGCCTCGCCCTCCAGCAGATGCGCACAGACATCTTTCCCGAAATCGACATTCCCGTCATCACGATGATTTGGACCTACAAGGGAATGGACGCCGACGAGTTCGAGAAGCGAATCACCACGTTCAGCGAATACGCGATCACCTCAAACGTCAATGACATCCGCAAGGTCGAATCGCAAACGCTGAACGGCGTTTCGGTCGTGAAGGTTTTTTTCCACCAGGGGGTGAACGTCGGGGTAGCGATGTCGCAGATGACTTCGGTGTCGCAGGCGATTCGGCAAATCATGCCGCCGAGCGTGCAACCGCCGATCATTCTGCGTTTCAATGCTTCGAGCGTGCCGATTCTGCAGATCAGCCTGTCGAGCCAAACGATGTCCGAAGCGGACGTCTACGACTACGCCCTCTGGCAACTGCGGACGCAGCTCGCGGTCGTGCAGGGGCTGACGATGCCGTCGCCGTACGGCGGCAAGGAACGGCAAATCATGGTCGATCTCAATCCGCAGGCGATGCAGGCCCAGGGGGTGACGCCCAAGGAAGTCGCCGACGCGATCAATGCGTACAACCTCGCCTACCCGACCGGCAGCGCCCGCATCGGCACGCAACAATATCCCGTGAGCCTGAATAACAGCCCGCTTACCGCCGATGCCTTCAACGCGATCCCTCTCAAAGTCTCTGGCGATGCGACCATCTACTTGCGCGACGTCGCTCAGGTGCGCGACGGGTTCACGACGCAGACCACCGTGGTCCGGCAAAACGGCAAACGAGGCGCCCTAGTCACCCTCCTCAAGAACGGCAACGCCTCGACGCTTGACATCGTCCAGCAAGTGAAGAACATGATACCGGCGATCAAGGCGTCGGCGCCTCCGGGCCTCGAGATCGAACTCCTCTTCGATCAATCGCTGTTCGTCGAGGCAGCCATCAGCGGCGTCGTTCACGAAAGCATTCTCGCGGGCCTGCTCACGGCGGCGATGATCCTCGTCTTTCTCGGCAGCTGGCGGAGTACGCTCATTGTCGCCGTCTCGATCCCGCTTTCGATTCTGACGTCGATCTTCATGCTCTATGCCCTGGGCTATTCCCTCAACGTCATGACGCTCGGCGGCCTTGCCCTGGCGGTCGGCATCCTGGTCGACGACGCCACCGTCGAGATCGAGAACATTCACCGCAATCTCGGCATGGGGAAGGGCCTGAAGCAGGCGATCCTGGACGGCGCCATGCAGATCGCGGGGCCGACGTTCGTCTCGACGCTCACGATCTGCATTGTCTTCGTGTCGGTGTTGTTTCTGGAGGGGCCGGCTCGCTACCTCTTCACGCCGCTCGCGCTATCGGTCGTCTTCGCGATGGGGGCGTCGTACCTGCTGTCGCGCACGCTGGTGCCGGTGATGGTGCACTATCTGCTGCCGGCGGAGATCGCGCAGCATGCCTCGGACGCCAAGCCCGGAATCTTCGGCCGATTACATCACGCCTTCGAAGCGGGCTTTCTGAAGTTTCGAGACGCCTACGTCAACCTTCTCGACTGGAACCTGCGACATCGCAGGACCGTCTTCGCGACGTTCGGCGCCCTCGTCCTCACTGGCTTCGCGCTCTTACCGTTTGTCGGGCAAGACTTCTTTCCGACGGTGGACGCCGGGCAGTTTCGCCTGCACGTTCGCGGCCCGGCGGGCACGCGCATCGAACAGACCGAACGCTACTTTACGCAGGTCGAGGAGGAGATTCGCCGAATCATCCCCGCGGAGGACGTCGAACTCGTCATCGACAACATCGGACTGCCCAATCGCAGCTACAGCCTCGCGTTCGGCGACAGCAACACCACCGGCATGGCCGACGGCGAAATCCTCGTCGCGCTCAAACGCGAACGGGGCAAATCGACCCAGGCGTACATGGCCGACCTACGCATCGAGCTTCCCAAGAGGTTCCCGGAACTCACCTTCTACTTCCAGGCGGCCGACATCGTGAGTCAAATCCTCAACTTCGGCCTGCCGGCCCCTATCGACATCCAGGTCGGCGGACTCGATCGCAAGAAAAACTTCGAGATCGCC
Source organism: Gemmatales bacterium (assembly GCA_038217425.1). Classification (GTDB taxonomy): domain Bacteria; phylum Planctomycetota; class Planctomycetia; order Gemmatales; family Gemmataceae; genus JAIEPT01. The sequence goes on along the minus strand of JBBQPM010000177.1, from coordinate 5,517 downwards.
GGCCAAATCGCCGAACGCATCAAGTCCATCCGCGGAGTCGTCGACGTCCACCTGCATCAAGTCGTCAACGTCCCCAAGCTGCACGTCGACGTCGATCAAACGCGTGCCTTGCAACTGGGGCTCACCCAGCAAGACGTCGCCCAGAGTGTTCTCGTCTCGCTCTCGGGGAGCGGGCAGGTGTTGCCCAACTACTGGGTCGATCCCGTCAACGGCATCAGCTACCTCGTCGAGACCCGGACGCCGACGCACCAGGTCAACTCGGTGGAAGCGATCCAGTCGATGCCGGTGACCGCCGGGACGGGCGGGTCGCAACTCCTCGCCAACGTCGCCCGGGTCGAACGCGGCATCACGCCCGAGGTCATCAACCACACGAACGTGCAACCGGTCTACGACATCTTTGCCAATGTCCAGGGACGCGACCTGGGGAGCGTCGCCCGAGAGATCGAAGTCGTCCTCGCGCAGTATCGGGGCAAACTCGCGCCCGGCAACACCATCGCCATGCGGGGACAGGTCGAAAGCATGCAGTCGGCCTTCCTGCGATTGGGCCTCGGCATTCTCTTCGCCGCGGCCATGGTCTACTTGCTCATGGTCGTCAACTTCCAGAGCTGGCTCGATCCGTTCATCATCATCACCGCGCTCCCGGGCGCCCTGGTGGGCATCGTCTGGATGCTGTTCCTGGTGGGCACTACGTTCAGCGTGCCGAGCCTGATGGGGACGATCATGGCGATCGGCGTGGCGACGGCGAACTCGATTCTGCTCGTCACGTTCGCCAACGAGAAACGGCACGAGGGACTCGATTCGGTCGCCGCCGCGCTCGAAGCGGGCCGAACTCGGATGCGTCCCGTGCTCATGACCGCCCTGGCGATGATCATCGGCATGCTCCCCATGGCGATCGGATTGGGCGAGGGGGGCGAACAAAACGCGCCGCTGGGACGAGCCGTCATCGGCGGGCTCATCGTCGCTACGGTGACGACGTTGCTGTTCGTCCCGGTCGTGTACAGCATTCTCCGCCGGCGCGATTTGAAGCCGGAAACGGAAGACGTGTAAGACGCCGCGTTCGGGCCGGTATCCCCTTCTAGACGTGTTCCTCGCATCCTCACGGAGTCTGCCATGCAGCGCCAACCTCGTTCCTTGAATCGCGACACCATCGTCGCCCGTTTTCGCTCGATGCCGACGTACCTTCCGCCGACGCTGGAGCCCGAGATTCGCCCCCGCGGGATTCGTCGAGGCGCCATCGTCTTCGGCGCGACGGTCGCTCTCGCGGTCGCCGGAATCGCGGCGTTGGTTTCGCGCCGCGGATCGATTTCGCAACCGATGCCCGAATCGGCGACTCAACTTCGCACCGTTCTCGTCATCGCACCGGAGCGAGCGACCTTCGGCAAGACGACGCTCCCTGCGACGCTTCAACCTTATCAGGCGACCGACCTCTTCGCTCGGGTGAACGGCTACCTCAAGAGGTGGAAGGTCGATATCGGCGCCCGCGTCAAGGCGGGCGACGTCCTCGCCGAGATCGATACGCCCGAACTCGACCAGGAACTGAGGCAAGCCGAGGCGGTCTGGAAGCAAGGCGAAGCTGAGCTGAAGCAGGCGATCGCCGAGTTGGAAGAAGCGAAGGCCGACGTGACGTTGGCGGACGCGAACGTGGCTCGCGTCAAGGCGCAGGTTCAGTTCGCCGCGAGCGTCGCCGTCCGTTCCGACGAACTCGTGCGTCAGCGAGCCGTCGCTCCGCAAGAACACGACGGCACAGTGAAGGACCTGGAAGCCAGGCGGGCGGAGCACGACGCGTCCAAGGCGGAACTGTCGCGCCGCAAGACGAGTCTGTCCACGCGCGCCGCGATGATCGAAAGCAAGCGTGCGACGCTCGAGAGCCGGGCCGCCAACGTGCAGCGTCTGATGGATCTGCAAAACTTCCAGCGTGTGACGGCTCCCTTCGACGGCGTCGTCATTCGCCGACTTGCCGAGGTTGGTATGCTCGTCGCCTCGGGGAGCGGAACGGGGACGAAGGCGTTGTTCAGCCTCGCCCAGGACGACGTGCTGCGCGTGCAGGTCGCGGTGCCGCAAGCGTTCTCGGCCTCGATCAAGACAGGCGACGTTGCGGAAGTCGATGTGCCGGAATATCCGGGGCGTGTGTTCGCCGCCAAGGTCCGTCGTACCGCCAGTTCAGTGGAACCGGCGTCCCGAACGCTGCTCGTGGAACTCGAACTTCCGAACGCGGATCACTTCCTGCTTCCAGGGATCTATGCTCGCGTGAAGATGACGTCGCGGGCGGCGATCGCTCCGCTGGTCGTGCCGGCCAACGTGCTGCTGATGCGGAATGAAGGCCCGTTTGTGGCAAGCGTCGATTCCGCGGGACGGGTCCGGCTGCACAAAACGGGGCTGGGGCGCGACATGGGCAACAAGGTCGAGGTGACTTCCGGCCTCACGGGCGAGGAACGCTTGATCGTCAATCCGACGGACGATCTGCACGATGGCATGCAAGTCGTCGTCGGCACACGGTAACGGCCTTGGTACCGATGAAGTTGGTTGATGCCCGCGCGAAGCGCGGGCATTGCTTCGTTTCGGCACATCCAAAACGAGCGGGCGGACTTCTACAATACCGTGGGCGATCGAGAGGTCTCTTCGCAGCGAGGAAAGTCCATGGGCGACATGCCCTTGACCCGTGCCAGTCTGCTCATTCGGATTCGAGACGGGCGCGATCGGGATGCCTGGCTCCAGTTTCTCCAGGTGTACGGCCCGGTCGTGTACGGCTTCGCTCGCAAACGCGGGCTGCAAGACGCGGACGCTGCCGATCTGATGCAAGACGTCATGCGTTCCGTCTCCGTCGCGGCTCAGGACCTGAAGTACGATCCGCTCAAGGGGACCTTTCGCGGTTGGCTCTTCACGATCACGCGCAACAAGATCTTCAACTTCCTCAGCAAGCAGAAGAACCGCGTGCAACCGGCCGGCGATTCCGGCGCCCGCGAACGGCTCGAGAATCACCCGTCCGCTGACGGCGAAGACGATTGGGACCAGGAGTATCAACGCCGCGTGTTCAGCTGGGCGGCGGACGCCGTTCGCTCGGAGTTTCAGGCCAACACCTGGCACGCCTTTTGGCAAACCGCGGTCGAAGGGCGAAGTCCCGTCGAGGTCGGCAAGAATTTGAAACTCTCTTCCGGAGCGATCTACGTTGCCAAGAGTCGCGTCCTGGCCCGGCTCCGCGAGAAAGTCAAGGAATTCGAGGAGAGCGCCACATGAACCCGTCGCAAACGCATCTCGATCCGGCCGAGCTTCGAGATCTGATCCGGGACAAACTTCCCGCAGATCGCCAGGAAGACGTCGTGCGTCATCTCGACGAATGCAGCGAATGTCAGGCGCAGCTCGAGTCGCTCGCCGGCGGCGGTCAGGTCGCGGCGCAGCTCGGTGAACGTCCCGCACGCGATAGCGCCTATTGGCCCGCCATGCAGTCGCTGCAAGTCTCGTACGGCGCCGACGATCTCACGCCCAAAGATCAAGTCACCGTTCTCGATCCGACGCAGCCTTCCCCGCCCGGCGGCGCGTCGCTGCCGCTCGGTTTCCTCAGCCCCTCCGACGAACCGGGCATGCTCGGCAAGCTCGGCACATTCAACATCGTCGAGATCATCGGCCAGGGCGGGATGGGGGTCGTCCTCAAGGCGTGGGACGGCTGTCTCGAACGGCACGTCGCGATCAAGGTGCTCGATCCCAAGGTGGCGCAGAACGACGTGGCCCTCGAACGCTTCTGCCGGGAAGCCCGCGCCGCTGCCGCCATCACGCACGAGAACGTCGTGGCGCTCTTCCAGGTCGTGCATGACGAAGGTAAGGATCTCCCCTACCTGGTCATGCAGTTCGTGGCCGGCGAGACGCTGCAGGATCGTCTCGACAAACTCGGCTCGCTGGAGACGGTCGAGATCGTGCGCATCGGCGCCCAGCTCGCCGCCGGGTTGGCGGCGGCGCATGCGAAGGGGCTCATCCACCGCGACATCAAGCCCGCGAACATCCTCCTCGAAGAGGGGACGGGGCACGTGCGCCTCACCGATTTCGGCCTCGCCCGAGCCGCAGAAGATGTGAAGCTCACGCAAACCGGCTTCGTCGCCGGCACGCCTCTCTTCATGGCTCCCGAGCAAGCTCAGGGGCACAAGGTCGATCACCGGACCGATCTTTTCAGCCTTGGGAGCGTTCTCTACGCGATGTGTACGGGCAACCCGCCCTTCGCAGGGAGCACGCCGTTCGTGGTGCTCAAGAGCGTGACGGAGGAGACGCCCAAGCCGGTGCGTGAGATCAATCCGATGATCCCCGATTGGCTGGAGGAAGTTATCGAACGGCTCCACGCGAAGAAGCCGGACGATCGCTTGCAGTCGGCGGCCGACCTTGCGGGTCTCTTTCGCCAGAAACTGGTCGAGTTGCAAGCGTCGGCGCCCCGGCAGCGGACGTCGACGCCCCCCGTCCGCGCGGTCGGCACGCGCCGGGCGACGCGCGGCCTCATCCTCTGGGCACGCATCGGCCAAATACTCACGGCGCTCTTGGCCCTCCTCGCCGTGACGGAGCTGGTCGGCTGGACGAAGCTGCTGAACCGACGCGGCGCAGGTTCTCCGGAAGTCGTCGTCAGTCCGCAGCACGTACGCACGCTGAACGCCAACGTCGGCCCGATCTGGGCGGCGGCGTTCTCGCCCGACGGCAAATCGCTCCTCACCGGCATCGAGGACGGAGCCGTCAAAATCTGGGACGTCGAAGCGGGCCGAGTAAAGGCGACGCTCAACGCCCATGGCGCCCCAGTCTGGACCGTCGTCTACAACGAGAAAGGCGATCGCTTCGCCAGCGCCAGCGACGACGGCGCCGCCAAGGTCTGGGACTCGGCCACGAACAAAGAGCTGCACATGCTCAAGCACGACGCCGATTCCGGCGTCAAGGCGCTCGCGTTCTCCCCCGACGGCACGCGGATCGTCACTGGCACGCGCAACGGTAAACTCATCATCTGGGACGCCCAGACCGGCGACGTCTTCAAAAAGACTCGAGGCCATCTCGGCACCATCATGTCGTTGGCGTACTCGCGCGACGGCAAGACGATCGCTTCCGCCAGCGGCGACAAGTCGATCAAGCTCTGGGACGCCGGCACGCTCCAGGAGCAGCTCACGCTGACGGGCCACACGGGGAGCGTCTATTCCGTCGCCATCTCGCCCGACGGCAAGACGATCGCCAGCGGCAGTTGGGATCGCACAGTCCGCCTCTGGGATGCCGACACGGGGAACTTGCTCCGCTCGCTTTCGGGACATTCCCAGGACGTCTGGTCGGTCGCCTTTGCCCCCGACGGCGCGACCCTCGCCTCGGTCGATGATCGTACGGTAAAGATCTGGGAGACGGCGACCGGTCGGGAAGTGGTCACGCTGCGCGGCCATCTCAGCACCGTCCACACCGTCACGTATTCGCGCAGCGGAGATTTGATCGCATCGGGAGGCCGGGAAGGCGCCGTCATGTTATGGCGTGCCCGTTAATGAAAAACGCCGCGGGCCGCCCGACGTTCGT